>NZ_JBEXRC010000047.1:0-57337 GCF_040612915.1 Streptomyces sp. NPDC006326
CCCCTCCCGCCCCCCCCCCCCCCCCCCCCCCCCGCGCCCCCCCCCCCCCCCAGGGCCGGCCCATCGGGCCGGGGTCCTGCGCTTCGCTCCGGACGGGTTCGGGTTCCGCTGCGCTCCACCCGAACGGCCCGCTCCGCGGGCCTGAGTGACCCCGTTTCACGGGGTCCGGGCCTGCGGCCCGTTGGGTGGGTCCGCTCCGCTCCCCCACCCGGGGCCCTTCCGGCTTCGCCTCCAGGCTCCGCGGGTAGCGGGTGCCTTCTCTTGAAATGCGTCAGTTCGGCCACAGTGGGACTCTGGTGTAAGGAACCGCACACCGAATATTCTCCTTGCGGCGCGGCGCCCCTCAACCCGACTCAATATCTGCCAGGCCATCATGAAACTCGGACACATCATAGCGGCTGCCACTTTGTTGGCCCCCATCCCGTTTGCGGGTATGACGAATCCCGCTACCGCATCTTCAGTTCACACGGTCGTTGTTAGCGGATTTTTTGCCGTAAAAGACGGGGGCACATTTCCCAGCTACAACGTAACCCGTGTGCGGTTTAATATTCCACCGCGCACATTCACCCTTACACATTCCCGGCCCAGCGATAGCCTGACACGCCGACTGTGTGCAGCAGACGAAACCCGAGGGGAGCTGCGCGTCCAAATGGTACTTCAGCCTTCCCAGGCAGTGGACGTGCTCGCAGAGGTAAAGCTGTACGAAGAAACGACTTGCGAGAACCACGACCTCGAAGGCAAGAATTGGGATTCCATAAGGGTCACGCCTGGGCAAACGAAGCAGATTTACCTGATGCAGGTAAACGGCGAGTACGACTCGCGGGATAATGCCGAAGCGCATATAATCGTGCACCAAAACATAAATTCAAAGTTGGTTGAGCAGTATCAGAAGATCTGTGCGGACAACCCGGAAGCCTGCAAGATGAAAATTGGATAAGGCAATCAGGCCCGGAACGATAGACGCATTACCGAGCGACGTTCCCCCTAGGCGCCGGCCCGCGCCCCGCAACCCCCCTGCAGCCCACGGCCGCTGGGCCCGTCTCGCCGAGGCGGCCGCAGAGTGACCTCTCGCCGCCCACCGAATGTCTGCTTGGGGCGGCCGGTGGCACTGCCCCCGGGGACCGGAGCGCCGAGCCTCACCCGCGCACGCCATATCGGCGCGGGCTGCACCCGACCCTAGCCACCCGCCAGCACCTCGGCGCAACCGGCCCGAACGCGCCGTCAAGGCGTGTCGACGTTCCACACGAACCGCCCACCGCCGCCCGCAGGGTCGGGGGGTGTTAGTGAAGCGGCCCCTCGGGCCGAACAAGCCCGTGTCGGATCAGCAGCATCCCGTCGACCAAGTCCTCCGCGGTCATCCTGGTCATGTCCAGAAGCTGGCCGTCCGACGGGCCGCCGACGAGCTCGACATAGGCGTGGCCGGCCACCGGCCCCGCCGGCTCGTCCTAGTACGCCCTGTACACCCGCATCCCCGCCCACCGCCCCATCACAGCCCCAGCCTCCCACCAACAGGCACGCCGGCGCGGCGCACCCACCGCACCCGTCCCGGAGCACCGTCGGCACCCCGTGGCCGCACACGCCCGGCTGAGAGACTCTCAGGGGCCGCATCGACGAGGGGCCGGCCCCCACGGGCCGACCTCCGGCCGACCCGCGGGGGCCGCTCCGCTCCAGCCACCGCCCGCGCTCCGCACGGGCCAAGACCAAGCAGGCCGTAGAAGAGCCATCCGGCCGGACAGGGGCCAGGCTCAAACAGCCAGCGGAAGGAGAGGGGTGGCGGGCCGTCGGGAAGGGGTGGGATCACGGGGAGCTGGCCTTCCATCGAAAAGGCAGATTGAGGGGCCGTCAGGGCTCCTGCTGACTTCACAATAAGATCAGCCCTAACAGTTTCACGCCCCGTAAGGGCAAACTCGTCAACCTCGGTGCGTCATTTTAATCTCGGGATAGACTCTGGAGAACGGGTACGTCCCGCCGATAGGGCCGCATGCTCCCTCCCAGACGCGGAGCGTGACCAGCGCCTGTCCTCCGGGCTGGCCGAGCTGCCGGCCTCGGCTGAGACCGGCCGTGCCGATGTCGTGGCCCTCATGGTGGCCCTTCTCAGTGGGGAGCGAGAGCATCTGAGGCGCGGGCGGCGACCCGACGACGGGCACGGGCTGCACCGTGACAGTCACCTACGAGAAGCCCGGCCCAAGCCCGGTCAAGCTGTTCGCGTCCGCTCTGTACGGGTGGCGGCCGTGGTCGTCCGGGATGGTCCGGGTGCAAGAGCTGTCGCCGCCGCCCGATGAGCTGGACATCGTGGAGGCCTGGCGGCCCTGCCGGGCGATTATCACGGACAGCCACTGGGAGACCAGGCATCCACTCTCCGAGCCGCCGCGGCTGTACGGGAACGGGGCCGGCCCGGGGTGGTCGGGACCGATGCGGGGTCAGATGCTGAGCACCCAGAAGCCCCACACGACGACACCGACCGGCACGGTTGCGGCGACCGCGCCTAGGGCGATTCCGGCCCGCGCCCGCCCGCGAGCCGGATCCAGCTGGCCGCGGATGTCGCGCAGGGCACCTATCCCGGAGACCAGCGCGCAGATTCCCATCGGCACGGTCAGGTAGAGGGGGAAGTACCGTAGCCACACGGGGAAGACGGCGGCCGGCAGCCACGGGAATCCACCCATCGCCACGGCCAGGGCTCCCGCGAACAGTGAGAACGTGCCCGTCCGGGCCCGGGGGCCGGGCAGGTCTTCGTCCTCGTGGCCGGAGGGCGCGGAATCCACTTCGGGGTACCGGCCGTATTCACCAGAGGGCGGGACAGAAATACTCATGCCCCAAGCCAACCGTGCCCAGCCCGTCGGTCGTACCCGCGTTCGTACTCAGATTTCCCGAGGCCCCGGTCCGAGGCGCCGCCGCAGTCGGCGCTGGAGCCGGGCCGATGGCGAGTCCGCGGGGAGGAGTGACAGCGTCCAGGCAGGCGAGGACCGCGGCCAGCCGCTCCTGGGCCGGCTCGGCCGGGTTCATGGCGGTGTCTGCGAAGGCCGCGCCCAGCGACCGGTCCAGCCGGCTGATGCCTGCGAGCACCTCCGCCCGCACCAGGGGCTCGGTCTCCCGGTCCCAGCCTGCCGTACCGACGGGTCCGGGTCGTCGAACTGGGGCAGCGGCAGCGGAATGTGCTCGGCCGCGGCGGTCCGTACCGCGCCTGGCTGCACGCCGTACTCGTCGTCGCGCCTCGACCACCGGTGCGGTAGTCGACTCGCAGCGGTTTCGGAATCGGCGCTTCCGAAGTCGGGCCGGTTCCCGGGGGGCTCTGCATCGTCCGCCACTCCCCCGGCCTGGTCCACCACAGGCTCCACGCGTACCGGCGCCGCCTCCTGGCAGATCGGTCGCGCCACGCCCGGCCGGTCCCTGGACCCCGTTGACCGGTTCTGGGACGTACCGGGTCACGACGTGAGCTCCCCCGCTTGGCGCATACCGGCTACGGCGTCGCCCGCCTTGCACCAGCTCACCCACCTGGGACACGAACGTCGCCTCCACCGTCTGCCGGGCCCGCCAGCACGCCGCCGGAGCGGCGACAGGCGTCTTCGTCGAGCCGGCCGACCCGCGCCGCGTCTCTTCCTCCCGCGCGATCCCGCGGCACAGTCCTGCTGGGAACACTCGGGCCGGCGGACACGGTTGCATCGACCGAGGGACCGGTGCCGCGGGCTGGGAGCAGGAGACCACAAGGTCGCCGGCCCGGCAGGGTCCGGGCCGGGCCCCGGGATCGCGGCACGCCAGCCGCCTACTTTGGACGAAGAAGTATTTCTGCAGGAGGACTGTTTCATGACTGACCGGCCTTTGACGCTCATGGCTGTGCACGCCCACCCCGACGACGAGGCCACCGGAACCGGAGGGGTCCTCGCGCGGTACGCGGCGGAAGGCATCCGCACGGTTCTTGTGACGTGTACCGACGGCGGTTGCGGTGACGGACCGGGGGGTGTCAAGCCGGGTGATCCCGGGCACGATCCGGCGGCCGTGGCCTTGATGCGCCGTCAAGAACTCGAGGCGAGCTGTGACGTCCTGAAAATCAGCGATCTGGAGATGCTGGACTATGCCGACTCCGGGATGATGGGCTGGCCGAGCAACGACGCCCCCGGGTCCTTCTGGCAGACTCCAGTGGAGGAAGGCGCCGCCCGACTTGCGGAACTCATGCGGCATTACCGACCCGATGTGGTCGTCACCTACGACGAGAACGGCTTCTACGGCCACCCCGACCACATCCAGGCCCACCGCATCACCATGGCGGCGCTGGAGATGACCGCGCTGACTCCGAAGGTGTACTGGACGACGGTGCCCCGCTCGGCGATGCAGCGGTTCGGGGAGATCATGCGCGAGTTCCATGAGGACATGCCGGAGCCGGATCCCGCCGAGACCGCCGCGATGGCCGAGATCGGCCTCCCCGACGACGAGATCACCACGTGGGTGGACACCACCGCATACAGCGGCCAGAAATTCGATGCGCTGGCCGCGCACGCCAGTCAGGGCGAGAACATCTTCTTCCTCAAGATGGGCAAGGAGACGTTCGGTGAGTTGATGGGCACGGAGACCTTCGTACGTGTCAAGGACGCCACCGGTGCGGCCGTACCCGAGAACGATCTCTTCGCCGGACTCCGCTGACCGCCCGTCCGGCCGGGGTCTGCTAGAGGTCAATCGGCCGCACGGCTCGATCGAGAGGGGCCGGGAGCGCCCTTCCGCTGGAGGCGCGATCAGGCTCCCTGCGGGAGCGGTGGGCCGCTATCGCTTCGACCTCGTCGGGCACACGGCAGCGCAGCCGTCGGCTTCGCCCCGGAGCCCGGCTGACCGTTGACCGTGTGTCCGACTCGTCGGCTCAGGTGACGAGGGCACGCCTGTAACACGCCCGCGTGGCGGCGGGGCCGGCATTGCTGCAGGGGCCGTACGGTCGCGCGGCGCCCTGTGGATCCTGCCGCCATGTGATCACCGCGCACCATGAGGCTCCGCCCGCCCGGCGGGTGGACGAGGTCATCGCGGACGCGGTGGAGCGGCGGACCCGGACGATGCGGCGGCTCAGTGAGTGGCCGGTCAGCCTCCAAGTGCACCTGCGTGAGATCGGCGTCCCTCCGCAGCGCGGCAGGACCTCGGCGATCCGCCAGCTCGTCCTCCAGGCCCCAGCCCCCGTCATCGCGAAGGCACTCGGCTATCACGACAAGACCGCCACCCGCCTGGTCACCGAAGCCGGCGGGACCTGGAGCCGATACGCCCCAGGCGTCCACCAGCGGTGAAGCGCGGCTACTTACGCTGGGGCCACCGAACCTCGCTTGTCCTCAACGTGGACGACGTGAAGCTCGGTGCCGTCCCTGTGACGCTTGCAACGTCCGAACAGCCCGACAGCGATCTGCGACTGATCCTGAGGCTCATCGGGGCCGACACAGGTAAGGACGTCGTTGTGATGCCCAGTGACGACCCATCCCTCCACGTCCTTGAGGTCGATCAAACCCAAAGTCTCCTGCCGAAGATCCGGCATGCGCCGGGCCGAACTTCTTCAGGAGGTCGGTTGCCTGTTCAGCAAGCTCCCCTTCCGGAGCGGTCAGCACGACACAAGTGCCATGCTCGAACAGCACCCACGACTTGTGAGGGTCGGCGAGAAGCCGCTGCCAGACGTCTATCAGTATCTCGGTGTCCGCGCCGATCATCATGCCGCAGAGCACCGACACAGGGTGACGATCGGCCGACAGCTACGGCGAATACGCGACTCCTGAACATGCGGGCCTACCAGCCCCAAGGCCGTAGGTAGCGGCCCCCGGCGGGGCGACCGAATATCCACCCGGCGGGGGTCAGGACGTGCGCCTCAGCGTCCAGGTGTTGGGGTTGAAGCTGGGGACGGAGGAGTAGCGGCAGCCGCTGGAGTAGTAGCTGCTCTGGATGGTCCAGCCGGCCGGCGGCCAGGTGGACGCGCAGGCGTTGACCTGGGTGCCGACTGGGTAGCCCCTGAGGTCCTTGATCTGCTTGGTGTTGGGGTTGAAGCCCGAGCCGCAGCCACCGCTGTTCCACCACTGGACGTCCACCCAGCCGTCCGGGGTCAGCGTGCTGGAGCACATGGTGAGGAGGTCGCCGGGCGCGGCCGAGGCGGGGCTCGCGGCGAACCCGAGGGCCGTGACGGCCACGGTGGCCAGAGCGGCGGCGAAACGGGTGCGGATCATGAGGGGTTCCCTTCGGCGCGCCGGGCTCCCCGCCGACCGTCGGCGGGCCGTACCGGGCGCCGGGAACATTGCTATCCGACCAGGTCAGGTAGCAGTAAGTCACCTTTTGGGCATAACTCTGCGGCGCTTTACGGCCGTTCGCCCGGGCGGCAGTGCGTTCCCCGGGGCGCAGGGCGGAGCGCAGGTCGGACGCAGGGGGCCGAGCGGGTCCTCGGCGAGCAGGCCGGCGTCCTCGGCGTGGAGGGCCGACCATTCCGCCAGCTCGCAGACCTCGGCAGACCGGCCGGGGACCGCGGCGGCCAGCACGCCGCCGGAATCTCCGTTAGCGCCAACGGCTGTGCCGCCGAGAACTCCGGCCTGGCCAGCATCTACTGGGCGCTCGCCGAGCACGAGAAACGCCAGGCGTACCCCGAAGCCGTCGAAGCGGCGCACGCGGACTTCGCTGCCCTCCAGGCCGAAGGCACCGGCCGGTCAGGATGGCCCTCCTGCTCTGGGACTCGGCCCGTCACTGGGGCTGTGGGTCAGCCCGCGACCAGTGTGAAGAGGCTGCGATTTTCCTCCTGACCGAGCACAACGTGTGGCCGGCCAAGTTCCTCGACGCCGACGTGCTGCGGTTGGAGGACGTGGACGGCCGCCCCCTGGGTACTGAGTACCTGGGGAACGGGCCTGAGGAGGGTGTGCGGACGTCCGTGGACTGGGCCCGAGTCACGGAGCTGCCGGCGATGGACGAACCTCCGGTGTACGCCTCGAACTCGGAGTGGGCTGTCCTCGGGGTCGCGGCTACTCTGGCGGCGAGCCCTTGGTCTGTGATGTTGGGATCGGTCGACGCCACGACCACACAGCTCATGCACGCGGCGCTGGCCTGGGCGCGTGGAGGGGAGATCGCAGCTGACAAGGTCCCGCGGCGCTGACCCGGGGACATGCATCCCCGAGCTTGTGGACCAGTCCAGGCTCTGCCCCTGCAACCTGAAGCCAGCGGCGTCAAACCCCCTCGGTGATTGTCGTGCGCGCGATGACACTGACCCGGACCGGTGCCCTGGCTATCTCGAAGTGCCGCGTAGTCGGTCGGTCCGGCACGCGAAGGCTTTGTCGGTGCGCCTGCGGTCGTAGACGGCCTCGGGGCGGATTCCAGCGGCCAGAGCTGCCTGTCGCATTGCGACCCCGGTGGCAAGGTGCGTGAAGAAGACCTCCCACTGGTTTTGGGTGACCGGCATCTGCTTGGTTCGCTGCCCGCTGGTTGCGCGAAGGGCAGCATCCATGGCCGAAGCGAAAGCCAGGTCGCGTGTGCGTCGCTGGTAGACCACCGCGGTGGTGATGCCGATCTCGGCAGCCGCCGCGGAGACAGTCAGGCCCGCGGCCAGGTGCGCCAGGAACGCCTGGCGGCGCTCCGGAGTGAAGCGGGGCGAGCGGGCGGGAGCCGAACTGAAGTGCTCAGTCACAGCCCGCTATCCTGTGCCGCCGAACCTTGAGCGCGGCTCCGCGGCATCCATCGACCCCATCCAGATCGGCACTGTTCTCGGTGCTGGCCTTCTTGCTTGCCTTCTTCGAAGGGGCGAGTTGAGCGGACCGGGTACTCAGCGGCGACCGGGTCGATGTCGTCGACCCCGGCTATCCCGGCCGGCCAGGGGGTGGGCGATAGCTGCCGGAGCTGGGGCCTGTCGGGGCGTAGGGGCGCGGGGCTGCGGCATTGAGGGGGCACCAAGGAGTCCGCAGCCGAGTGACCGCACCTCCAGCGGAGCGCTTGGTCAGGGTTGTCTGTTTCCGGAGAAGAGCGCATCGAGGTGATGGTCAATCAGCTCCAGTGCTCGCTCCGGCGCGTACACGTCGAGCAGCGCGAAGCTGGTCAGGCCGTCGGTCAGCGCGATGAGTAGTGTCGCCTCGGCCTGTGGGTCTCGTTCCGGCGCCACCTCGCCACGCTCGATCCCTGCCCGCACCTGGTCGGCGAAGAGCGCCTGGAGTGCGGGAATGCCCTCCTTGGCGTGTCGGCGCAGCCGCTCGTCGTGCACGGCCCGCACGAAGTAGGCGATCTGTACCAGATTGGCGGCGCGGCTCTCGGCGTCGAGCGGCAGCATCTCGGCGAGGCACTCGCGCAGGATCGTGCGCGGCGAGGGCGTGGCGGGCAGCGTGTTGATACGGGCCAGGATGCGCTGCTCCCCGAGGCCGCTGATGTGGTCGAGGGCGAAGACGAGCATCTCGCCCTTGCTCGCGAAGTAGTGCTGGAGACGGCCGAGCGAGATGCCTGCTTCGGCGGCCACGTCGCGCAGGCTCGCATGTTCCAGCCCGCGCGCTGCGGCGATGCGCCAGAGCGCCTCGGCGATCTGCTGCCGCCGTTCCTCGTGATCCACGCGCTTGGGCACGGGCTGGTCACCTTCCCGAGGTTTTGCAAGTCGAATGTATTGCTATAGCTTAGCGGACGTCCAATACGAGCGACTTGGAAAAGCGTGGGGGCAGCAGCGATGGGTCAACGGCAACAACACGTCCAGGGGCTCGCCCTGCGGCCGCCACGCCACCGCGTCGACCCCCGCGCCCGCCGCTGGTGGGCCGTACAGGCGCTGCTGACCGTCAGTGGGCCGCTCCTGCTCGCCGCGGTGACACTGCTCGTCCTGTCTCTCCTCTTCTTCCCCGGCGCATTGCCCTGGCTGGGGCCGCTCCTGCTCGTCGCCTTGGTGCTGCCCGCCCTCGCGTATGTCCTGATCATGCCGCGCTGGCGCTACCGGGTGCACGCCTGGGAGGTCGGCGACCTCGCGGTCTACGCAGCCAGCGGCTGGTTCTGGCAGAAGCGCCGCATCGCCCCCCTCTCCCGCGTGCAGACCGTCGACACTGTGCACGGCCCGCTGCAGCAGGCCCTCGGCCTCGCCACGGTCACTGTCACCACCGCCTCCACGGCCGGCGACATAAAGATCGCGGGCCTGTCCGCCGCCGATGCCGAACAACTCGCCCACCGCATCGGCGACGCCGCCCAACTGGTCCCCGGGGACGCGGCATGAGCGAGCACCTGAACACCACGGCCCCGCAGGTGCAGTGGCACCGACTGGACCCGCGCACCCTCGCCGTCCACTGCGGCTGGCTCGGCGCACCGCTCGGCTCGCTGGCCCTCGCCGCGCTCGCCACCGGCGGCCGGCTCGACGCTCGCGCCTGGATCACGCTCCTCGTCATCGCCGCCACCTTCGCCGTGATCACCGCCGCCGGTCTCCTCACCTGGCGGCGCACGCGCTACCGCGTCACCGCCGATGCCCTTGAACTCCATACCGGCCTCGTCACCCGCAGCGTCCGCTCTATCCCCCTGCACCGCATTCGCAACGTCGACCTCACCGCCAACCCCCTGCACCGCCTCCTCGGCGTCACTGTCCTGCGCGCCGGCACCGCCGGCACGGGCGGCGGCCACCGCGAACTCTCCCTGGAGTGCCTCGCCCGCCCCGCCGCGGAACGCCTGCGCGCCCAACTCCTCGCCCGCGCCGACACCTCCGCCACCGACGACCCCGTCCTGTCCACCGCCGACCCCCGCTGGCTGCGCTACGCCCCCCTCACCTTCTGGATCTTCGGCGGCGTGTTCGCCGTGGCCGGCGGCGCCTATCGCATCCTGGACGGAATCGGCGTCGAACCCTGGCGCATCGGGTTCATCCGCCACAGCTTCGAGGACCTCGGCCACAGCGCCCTCTGGCTCACCATCCCCCTCGCACTTCTCGCCGTCACTGCCCTCGGCGGCATCGGCGCGGTCGCCCTCTACGCCGAGAACTGGTGGCAGTTCCGCCTGGAATGGACTGACTCCGCCACCCTCGGTGTCCGGCGCGGCCTGCTCACCACCCGCTCGGTATCCATCGAACGGGCTCGGCTGCGCGGCGTCGTCCTGCGCGAGCCCATGCTCCTGCGGGCAGGCGGCGGTGCGACCGTCCGCGCGGTCGCCGGCGGCCTCGGCAACCGCGAGGAGAACCGCAAGCGCAGCGCCGTCCTGCCGCCCGCGCCCCGCGCCGAGGCGCTGCGGGTGTGCGACGCGATGCTCGGCGAGCCGCTGGCGGCCGATGCGCTCGTGGCGCACCCGCGGGCCGCCCTGCGCCGCAGGTTCGTGCGCGCCATCCTGTGGTGCGTCCTCCCCTCCGTCCTGGCGCTCACCGTCCTCGGCGCGCTCCTCACCCCCGTGCTGCTGTGGTGCGCTGGCGGTGTGCTGCTGGCGGCCACCCCGGTCACGTATGCCCTCGCGCGCGATGCGCACCGCGCGCTCGGCCACGGCATCCGTGGCCGTCACCTGCTCATCCGCTCCGGCACCTTCCACCGCGACACCGTCGCCCTGCGCCGCGAGGCCATCGCCGCCTGGACCTTCACCGACACGCCCTTCTCGCGCCGCGCCGGGCTGGTCACGCTGACGGCGGCTGTGGCGGCAGGCGAGGAGAACTACCGCATCCGCGACATGGCGGCGGGTGAGGCGGTCGACTTCGCGGAGGCGGCCGCGCCCGGCACGCTCGGAGAGTTCCTGGAGCAGCCGCTCGGCGCTGCGCGGCGCTAGCTCTCGGTGGCAACCACCGCGATCCAGTGTCATCTATCTCGAAAAGTCACACGCCGCCATCGATGCCACACGCTCAACCCGCCAAGCCGCGATCCGCCAGCCCGAGAACCCCGCTGAGTTCACCGCGGGCCTGAAGCGCGACGGACGGCCTGGACCGGCTGTCGGCGGCGCTCGCGGACGGCACGGCGGGCGGGTGAAGGTCACCACCCGCAAGGGCGAGCCGTGGATCACCGTGCCGAAGCTGGAACCGGTGGACGAGCCCACCGGCCTCCAGGCACTCAAGGACGAGGTCGTATGCGGTGGGGCGTGCTCGACCTGCTGGACGTGCTGAAGACCGCCGACTTCCTCACCGGTTTCACCGACGAGTTCTCCTCGGTGGCCGCGTACGAGCCCATCGACCGCGCCACCCTCCAGCGGCGCCTGCTGCTCGCCCTGTTCGCGCTGGGCACGAATATGGGCATCCGGGCGATCGTGGCGACGGGCGAGCACGGCGAGACCGAGGCCGCGCTGCGCACGTGCGCCGGCACTTCATCACCGTCGACAACCTCCGCGCGGCCGTCACCCGGCTGGCTTCCATGGACGTGATCAAGGCGGGAGCATGCTGGTGACGGTGGACGGGGGTGGCAGACCATGGGGCGTGGACGGGGTGCGTGGGCCGGGTCGGCGGTAGCGGGAGGGGCCGCATTGGTGGCGGCTGTGCTGGGGCCGGTGACCAATTACGCGAGTGCGGCGGTGCCTGGCTGGGCGGCGCAGGCGTGGGTGATCTGGCCGGTGTTCGCCGTGCTGGTGGTGGGCAGCATCGGGCTGTTGCTGTGGGGCGGGCATCTGGATGCCGCGGCAAGGCCCCCGGCGCGGCTGGCACCGGTGAGCCGACTGGTCCGAGGCCAGCAGGCTTCGTTGCGCCCCCCGCATGTTCAGCGGGTGCGGGGGCGTGAGGGAGAACTCGCCGTGCTGGCAGGCATGCTTCGGCGGCCACAAGGCCGGTTCGCGGTGCTGTGCGCGGTCGGCGGGATGGGCAAGACAACGGTGGCCGCGCAACTGGCCACCCAGGCCGAGGCGGCGGGCTGGCGAGTGTTTGGGTGCGCTGGCGCGACGGTGCCGAGCTGGCGCAGCAGATGGTGCAGGTGGCGCTGACCTGCGGCCTTCCAGAGGCAGAGCTGGAGGCCGCGCGAGCGGGGCAGGCGAGCCTGCCGGATGTGGTCTGGCGACAGTTGGGCCGGGTGCGGCGGTGGCTGCTGGTCGTGGACAACGCCGACGAGCCGCACGAGATCGGCCCGGCAGGGGAGCCGGTGGCCGACTATCGCGGCTGGATCCGTCCTCACGGCCGGGGTCTGCTGGTGGTGACCAGCCGGGATGGCAGCGAGCAGACCTGGGGTCCGTGCGCACAGCTGCTGCCACTGGAGCCGCTGCCGGTGCGGCCTGCGGGGCAGGTCCTGCTGGACGCTGCTCCCGCAGCCGGCACCGCCGAGCAGGCCCGGGAGCTGGCGGCGCGACTGGGCGGGCTGCCACTGGCGTTGCACGCGGCCGGCACCTATCTGGCCGGACCCACCAGCCGCTACCGCACCTTTGCCGCCTACCGCCAGGCCCTGGAACAGGAACTGCGGTTCTTGTTGGGAGCGGCGCACCCGGATGCCTCCCATCCGCAGATCGCCCGCGCCGTGGTGCGGCACACCTGGGAGGTGTCCTTGGACCAGCTCGCCGGGGAGGGCAACGCTTTGGCCCGACCCCTGTTGCGACTGCTGGCCCTGCTGGCTCAGGCCCCTGTCCCACTGTCCCTGATCACCTCGGACCTGCTGTCCGTCGTCTCCGGACACGAGGTCACCGCGGCGGCCCTGGAGGCCGCGTTCGCCGGCCTGCACCGCTACGGTCTCCTCGGCCTGCCCCACTCTCCCGGCAGCACCGGCCCGGCGTCGGGCAGCAGTGAGGGGGCGCAGGTGGTGCTGCATCCCCTGATCCGAGAGATCAATGCTGTCGCCCTCACGGCCGAGACCTCCGAGCTCGCCGTGTGGCACGGGGCCCTTGCCGAGCGGCTGACCACGGCCGTGCACGAGGCCAACCAGCGCGGGCGCGCTGGTTGGCCTGCAGCCGTGCTTCTCGCCCCCCACCTGCCTCTGCTGCTCGACTACGCGGACCCGCGCACCGCCACACACCACCGCACCACCCTCAACGCCCTGGCGCAGGTGCTGCAGAAGGCCGGCGCTTTCGGTGCGGCGCGCCTGCTGCATGAGCGGGTCCTCGACGTCGAGACCCGCATGCTGGGCCCCGAGCACCCCGATACCCTGACCAGCCGCAATGACCTCGCATGCGCTTTGGACGGGACGGGTGAGCATGCCGAGGCGGTAGGTCTGCTGCGGCAGACCCTCAACGACCGTACCCGTGTCCTAGGCCCCGAGCATCCGCATACGCTGGCCAGCCGGGACAGCCTCGGCCTCGCCCTGGACGGGATGGGCGAGCACGCACAAGCAGTGCGCCTGCACCGGCAGACCCTGGAGGACCGCACCCGCATCCTGGGCCCCGAGCACCCGGACACCCTTGCCAGTCGCCACAACCTCGCGCTCGCTTTGACCAGTGCAGGTGAGCAGGCCGAGGCGATACAGCTGCTGCGACGGACCTTCGACGACCGCGTCCGCATCCTGGGCGACGAGCACACGCATACCCTGAGCACCCGCAACGCGCTGGAGACAGCGTCAGCCATGTCCACCCAACGGCCACAGAGCCGATGGTGGCACAGGCTGCGGCGCAGGAACGCCGCAGCCAGTGGCGGTTGAGGAGGCCCTGTGCTCGCCGAGTTCCAGCGCGAGCTGATCGTGGCGAACACGAACGACGGGCTCGCCTCCACGCGGGCCCGCGGCCGGGTCGGCGGGCGCCGGCGAGACCGGAGCCTTCTCAGGCTGGTCACGCAGGGAGCTGTGGACGACACGCGGGCGCGGACTGCATTTCACGGTCTGGGACGCGTGCCCCTGTCCGCGCCCATGGCCGTTTGGGGTCAGGAGAAGACGCCGATCAGGAGTTGGATGGTGAACATGGCGACCATGCAGAAGCCGACGGCGGCGAGGAGCCATTGGGCTGCGCCGCGGGGACTGTCGAAGCGGGTGAAGTAGCCGCCGATGCCGACGAGGCCGAGGAGGGCGCCGCACCAGTAGACCGGGCCGTCGTGCCACTTCGCGAGTCCGGCTATGGCGGCCAGCAGGATGGCCAGTGCGGTCAGTTGGCCGCGTGTGGTGATGGTATGCGTTTTGTCCCCCGAGTGAGTCATGGCCGAATACTAGGCGGGCCAGTGGATCGGCCTCAGGGCGGCCACGATCTCCTCGTTTTCGAAATCGACCGGGTGGTACGAGAGGCGGATCTCGCGGCAGTCCGGGGAGGCGGCCAGGCGCCCTTGCCCTGCTCGGACTCGTTGACGACAAGGCCGCCGATCCAGTGGGTGCCGCCCTCGTCGTCGTACGCCCCCATGACGTGGCCGACGACCTCACCCTCGGCATGGCGCTGGTCGTCGGCCGGGGTGACGTCCTCCAGGGTGGCGGTGCGGTTTCGGCGGTCGGTGATCGGCTGGGGCACTCGTCGTCCTTTCGCCCGGTGCTATTCCCCGGTGGGCGGGGTGTCCGGGCGGGTGGCGGCGCGTTGGGTGCCGAGGAGGTAGCCCGCCTGGAAGCGGCTCTTCACGCCGAGGCGGTCCATGATCTCGGCGATGTGGCGGCGGCAGGTGCGAACGGACATACCCATGCGGGTGGCGATGGACTGGTCGGTCAGGCCCTCGCTCAGCAGCAGGGTGATCCGCTGCTTCAGCTGCTCGGAGATGTCCGCGACATCCCGGTTGTTCCACTCCAGGGGGAACGGCGTCGCGCTGACCCACCACAGTTCGAAGGTGCTCAGCATGAAGTGGACCAGGTTCGGCTCGCGCACGATGATCGCGGCGCCCGGGTCGCCCTCGACCCCGATGACGGCCACTTTGCGGTCGAACACCAGCAACCGGACGAAGCGGTCGTCCAGTGTCCGCACCTCGGCCCCGCGTTGGGAGACCCGCTCCACGTATTCGCGCGTGCCCTGGCTGAATCGAGCCGTGTGCTGGTAGAGGGTGCGCATGGCGACCCCCCGCTCCAGCATCGCCTCGTCCCGGGCGATGGCCTCCTGGAGGACCTCCGCCCTGCGCCCGCCGCCCGGCTGGGAGGTGACCACCTCCGTCTCGCACCGGGCGGCGAGCTCGGCGATGGCCGCCCTCGCGCTGCTCAGCGCGGCGATGAACTCCACGCCTTCGCGGCCGCCGCTCGGGGCGGGCCGTTCCTCGTAGATGCGGCTGTACTCCAGCAGCTGCCCGCGCAGGGTCTCGACGGCTGCGCGCTGGGCGCGGATGGCGCGTTCCATCGGCGCGATCACGCGCTCGGCGGCGGATTCGGGTTCCACGGCGACGAAAGCGGAAGGCTTGCCGGGGTCCTCGCGCAGCAGGCCCATGGCGGTCAGTTCCGTGCAGGCTCGCTCGGCTTCGGCGGGGGGAATGCCCAGGCCGGCCGCGACGTCGTCCGAGGTGACGGAGGGGCGGCGCAGTGCGTGGCGGTAGGCGGCACGCATGACGTCGGAGGGGTGACCGGCGTCAATTGTGTCCGGTTGGTGCTGGTTCACGTAGGTTCATCCAGTGCTCATCATGCGGACATGCACCTTGATGATCCACCACTGGTAAAGATTCGGCCGCGATCGTTTGGAAGAGTGAAGGGCGTGCCAGGGGGGCGCAGGGGGATTCCGAGTGAGGATTCCCCCACGAACTGCTGTTAAGGAACGCAATGAGGCACTTCACCGCTGTTGTCCGGAACACCTGCGCGCTCGCCGCCGCCGCCCTCGTGGGCGCGGCCGGTGCGACGGCCGCCGGCCTCGCGCAGCCGACCGCCGTGCAGGCGACCGCCGTGCAGGCGACCGACGGCGTCTCCGACACCGGGTGGGGTGTTCCGCGCGCCAAGAACCCGGCAGCACGCATCGACACCGGCTGGGGTGCCCCGCACGCCGAGAACCCGGCAGCACGCATCGACACCGGCTGGGGAGCGCCCCGGCGCGACGCCTGAGGCGGCGCCCGGGCGCCGGGCCCCAGGAAGAGATCAGGAGCAACCATGAGCAACCCCTTCGAGGACCCCGACGGCACCTACCTCGTGCTGGTCAACTCCGAGAACCAGCACTCGCTGTGGCCCTCGTTCATCACCGCGCCCGAAGGCTGGACCGCAGTCTTCGGGGAGGGCCGGCGCGAGGAGTGCCTGGCCTACATCGAGCAGAACTGGACCGACATGCGGCCCACCAGCCTCGTCGAGGCGATGGAGGGTTCGGCGGGCCGCTGACCCGGCCCCGCCGAACCCGACGCGTGATCCGGCCTCGCGTGATCCTGCTTCGGTGACCCGTCCGGCCCGGCCCGTCGGGGTCCGGCCGGGCGGGTCGCCCAAGCCCCGCGCCGGTCCGGCCCCTCCGCACGGTCAGCCGTGCAGCGGGCAGCGCCCGCACCGCCAACCGCTCAGCCGCTCCACAGGCCGCCGAGCGGCGACCACCCTTGCCCGGGAGCCCTGCGGGGAACCCGGAAGCGGGGGGAGGCCCTTTCCGCCTGCCCCTCGACCGTCCTTTTTCGCGCCTTTGCGCTGTGTGCCTATTTCGTCGGGGGAACACCCTTGTCTTCTCACGCTGCCCTCCAGCTTTCGCAGGATCCACAGGAATCACAGGAAGCCCCGGAGAACACCGCGGCCTGGCTGTCGCAGGTGTTCGCGGACACCCTGGGTCTGGCCGAGTTCGCGCCCGAGGCCGACTTCTTCGACCACGGCGGGGACTCCATCCTCGCGGCCCGGGCCATGATGCGGATCCGTGCGGGAGTGGCCGGCGAAGTTCCGCTGTCCTGGCTGTTCGAGCAGCGCAGCCCCGCCCGGCTCGCGGCCGTCCTGCACGGCAGCGTCCGGTTGCTCGGCGAGGCGGAGTCCGCCGGCGCCGTCGCCGCGAACGCCGAGGCCTCCGAGGCGGTACGGGGTGCCGCGCGGCCGCTGTCGCACGCCCAGGAGCGCCTGTGGCTGCTGCACCAGCTCGACCCGCAGTCCCCCGCCTACAACGAGCCGATGCTGTACCGGATCCAGGGGGAGCTCGACGTGGAGGCGCTGAGGGCGGCGCTGCACCACCTGGCGTCCCGTCACGACGTGCTGCGCAGCTCGATGGTGCTGGAGGACGACCGGCCGGTGCAGCGGGTTGCGGAGCCGGCGGCCGTGGAACTGGCCGTCGCCGACCTGCGGGCCGCCGGGGACGGCGCGCAGGACGCGGCCCGCGAGCGGATCCTCGCCGACGTGGCCACCCCCTTCGACCTCGCCGCCGGCCCGCTCTTCCGCGCCGCGCTGCTCCGCACCGGGGACCAGGACGCGTACCTGCTGCTCACCTTCCACCACATCGTCACCGACGGCTGGTCCACCGGGGTGATCCTGGCGGACCTGGGCGCCGGGTACGCGGCGGCCCGCGCGGGCCGGCCGGCGGCGGGCGAGCCCCTGGCCGTGCAGTACGCGGATTTCGCCACCTGGCAGCGCGACTGGCTCGACGGCGGGACCGGCGAGCGCCAGCTGGCGTTCTGGGAGCGGGAACTCGCCGGCGCCCCGGAGCTGACGGCGTTCCCGACCGACCGGCCGCGGCCGACAGTGCAGTCCTACGACGGCGGCCACGTGCGGTTCGCGGTCCCCCCCGAGCTGGGCGGCCGTGTGCTGGACGCGAGCCGGGAGCACGGGGTGAGCGTCTACGTGACGATGCTCTCCGCGTTCCTGCTGACCCTGCACAAGTACACCGGCCAGCAGGACCTGGTGATCGGCACCCCGGTCGCCGGGCGCCACCACCCGGGCCTCGACGGGCTCGTCGGCTTCTTCGTCAACACGGTTCCGTTCCGGGCCCGCCACCGGGCCGGGGACACCTTCCGGGAGTACGTCGGCGCCGTCGGCCGGACTTGCCTGGAGGTGCTGGACCACCAGGACGTGCCGTTCGAGCAGATCGTGCAACGGCTGGGACTCCAGGGCGTCAGCAGCCACTCCCCCCTCGTGCAGACCGTCTTCGCCTACCAGGACGACGAGGCGCAGGACCTGCCCCTGGACGGGCTGCGGACCGAGGCGGTCCCGGTGGACGGCGCCACCTCGCGGTTCGACACCACGCTGTTCGTGACGCGGCGGCCCGGCGGATCCTTCGACTGCAACCTGGAGTTCAGCACCGACCTGTACGACCGGGCCACCGCCGAGCGGCTCGCGGAGCACTTCCTCGGCCTGCTCGGCCAGGTCCTGGACGCCCCGGACGGCGGCCTCGCCTCGTTCCGGCTGTGCACGCCGGCCGAGCTGGCGCAGCTGGACGCCTGGAACGCCACGGCCGCGGAGTTCCCGGCCGACCGCTGCCTGCACGCGCTGGTCGAGGACCAGGTCGACGCCACTCCCGACGCCGACGCCGTGGTCCTCGGGGAGGAGCGGCTGACGTACGCCGAACTCGACGGGCGGGCCAACCGGCTGGCCCGCCACCTCGTCGGGCTGGGCGTCCGCCCGGACGACGTCGTGGGCCTGTGCATGGACCGCTCCCCCGAGCTGGTGGTGGGCCTCCTGGCGATCCTCAAGGCGGGCGCCGGATACCTGCCGCTCGACCCGGAGGCCCCCCGCAACCGGCTGACGCAGATCTCGGCCGACGCGCGCGCCGAGGTCTGCCTCACGCTCGGCCACCAGGCCGACGCGGCACCCGAGGTGGCGCACCTCGTCCGGGTCGATGCCGACTGGGCGGAGATCGCGGGGCTTCCCGGGGGCCGGCCCGAGGTGGCCGTGCACCCGCGGAACCTGGTATCCGTCTACTACACCTCCGGCTCGACAGGTGCCCCGAAGGGCGTCGCCAGCACCCACGAGGGCTGGGTCAACCGGATGGTGTGGATGCAGAAGCAGCACGCCCTGCGGCCCGGCGAGACGGTGCTGCACAAGACGACGCTGACCTTCGACGACTCGGCGCTGGAGCTGTTCTGGCCGCTGATGTACGGGGGCCGGATCGCCCTGATCGAGCCGGGTCTGCACCGGGACCCGCAGGCGGTGCTGGAGGCGGCGAAGCGCTACCGGACGGTGCTGCTGCAGACCGTGCCGAGCATGCTGAACCTGCTGATGGAGGCTGTCACCCCGCAGGACCGGATCGAGCTGGGTGCGCTGCGCAACACCGTGTCCAGTGGTGAGGCCCTCACCCCTGCGGCGGTGCGCCGGTTCGCCGAGACGATGCCCGGCGCGCTGCACAACACGTGGGGGGCGACGGAGGTGTCCATCGACTCCACCATCCGCACCTGCGGGGCGGCGGACGCCGAGGACACCGGGGCAGTGAGCGTCGGCGCGCCGTTCGACAACAACACGGTGCACGTGCTGGACGCCGCGTTCAACCCGCTGCCCGTGGGCGTGACCGGAGACCTCTACATCGGCGGCCGCGGCCTGGCCCGCGGCTACATGAGCGACCCGGTGAAGACCGCGCAGGCGTTCGTCGCGAGCCCGTTCGGCTCGGGGGAGCGGCTCTACCGCACGGGTGACCAGGGGTACTTGCGGGCGGACGGCTCGATCAAGTTCGTCGGCCGGAACGACCACCAGATCAAGATCCGCGGCATGCGGGTGGAGCTGGGCGAGATCGAGTCGGTGCTGCGCGACCACGAGCTGGTCCGGGACGCCGTGGTCGTGGCCTCGCGGACGGCGGCCGGGTACCGGCTGGCGGGCTACGTCACGCCGCTCGACCCGGCCGCGGCGCCCGAGCAGGATGCGCTGCGCCGGCACCTGGCGGCCTGGCTGCCCGAGCACATGCGGCCGCCGTTCCTGCTGGTGATGGACCGGCTGCCGCTCAACGCCAACGGCAAGATCGACCGGCACCGGCTGCCCGACCCGGTGCAGGCGGCCGGAGGCGCCGCAGGCGGGCGGGCACCGCTGGACGGTCCCGTGCAGCGGGCCGTCGCCGAGATCTGGTGCGAGGTGCTGGAACTCGATGCGGTGGGCCCGGACGACAACTTCTTCGAGCTGGGCGGCCACTCGCTGATCGCTGCCAAGGTGACCGGCCGGCTCCGGTCCCGCTTCGGGCTGGAGCTGCCGCTGCGGACGGTGTTCGCCGCGCCCGGCCTGCGGGGCTTCGCCGAAGAGGTGGACCAGCACCTCAGGTCGCGGATCAGCGGGATGAGCGTGGACGAGATGCGGGCGCTGCTCGCGCTGCTGCGCTGAGCCACACGGCGACGACAACGACGCGAGCGGACGGGGGCGAGCGGCCCCCGGTCCGCCCCGTACCAAGGGATGGGGACTTCGTGAACACCGGACTGCCCGGCGCAGCCCAAGAGGGATTCGCAGAGGAGATCTTCGAGTTCCGCGCCTCTCGGGCGCAGCACCGCATGTACTTCCTGCAGCAGCTCGCGGGCGACGCGCCCACCTACCACGTGCCGCTCTTCCACCGGCTGCGCGGCGCCGTGGACGGCGGGGCGCTGCGCGAGGCGGCGCGCGTGCTGGTCGAGCGGCACGAGGCGCTGCGGACCCGGTTCGTGGTCCAGGACGGCGAGCTGCTCCAGCTCGTCGCCCGGGAGGCCGCCTTCGAGTGGGCGGAGACGGACGTGGCGGCGGTGGCCGCCCGGTTCGGCCGGGCGCCGCAGGACACCGACGGTGTCGTCCGGGCGTGGGTCCGGGCGGAGGAGTCGAGGCCGTTCGACCTCGCGCAGGGTCCGCTCTTCCGGGTCGGTCTGCTGCGTGTGGCGGAGGAGGAGTCGGTGCTGCTGGTGGGCATGCACCACATCGTCTCCGACGGCTGGTCATGCGAGATCCTCTTCCGCGAGCTGTCCGAGGTGTACGAGGCCCTGGTGTCCGGGGCCGGGGTTGCGCTACCGGAGGTGGAGTTCCAGTACGCGGACTACTCCTGCTGGCAGGAGGAGTGGCTCGACAGCCCGGCCGCCGCGCGGCAGCGGGCGTACTGGGAGCAGCGGCTGGCCGGTGACCTGCCGGTCATGCGGCTGCCGGTGACCCGGCCGCGCGGGACGGCGGTGCACGAGCGGCGGGGGGCCTCGCTCGCCTTCCCGCTGCCGGCGGCGGAGCGGCTGCGGGAGCTGTGCGGCGGCGCGGACGCCACGCTCTTCCACGGTCTGCTGGCGGTCTTCGACCTGCTGCTGAACCGCTACACCGGGCTCGACGACATCCTGGTGGGCACGCCGATCGCGAACCGGCACCGCGCCGAGTTCGCGTCCTCGGTGGGCCTGTTCGTCAACACGACGGTGCTGCGCACCGACCTGTCGGGGGACCCGACCTTCCGGGAGCTGCTGCTCCGGGTGCGGGACGGTGTCCTCCAGGCACAGGAGCACCAGGACATGCCGTTCGAGGAGCTGGTCCGGATGAAGAATCCGGACCGGGACGCCGAGTCGTCACCCGTCTTCCAGGTGATGTTCGGCATGAACGAGGTGGGCGACCAGGCGCTGCGTTTCGCCGGGATCGAGGGCGAGCCGCTGCCGACGGACTCCGGCACGGCCAAGTTCGACCTGTCCCTGGACGTGGCGGACACCGCGGACGGCGCGACGGGGATCTTCGAGTACCGCAGCGACCTGTTCGAGGCGTCCGTCGTCGACGCCTTGGCCCGCCACTACGTGCAGCTGGTCGAGGCCGTCGTCGCCGAGCCGGACGTCCCGGTGTCGGCCCTTCGCATGCTGTCAGACGAGGAGTGCGCCCTCCTGGCGCCCGCCCCCGAGGCGTCCCCGGTGCCGGTCTCCCGCCTGCGGCCGGTGCACGAGCTGTTCGCCGAGTGGGCCTCCCGCACCCCGGACGCCGTGGCGGTGGTCGACGGCGCGCTCCGCATCGGCTACGGCGACCTGGACCGCCGGGCCAACCGGCTCGCGCACCACCTGCGCGGGCTCGGCGTGGGCCCCGGTGTGATGGTCGGGTTGAGCATGGAGCGGTGCGCGGACCTGGTGGTGGCGCTGCTCGCGGTGCTGAAGGCAGGCGGGGCGTACGTGCCGCTGGACCCGGCGTATCCGGTGGACCGGCTGCGCCTCATGGTCGAGGACTCCGGGCTGCGGACGATCGTGACCGGCGGGGAGGTTCAGCGCTGGTGGGCCGGTCCGGCAGGGGAGGGTGTCGACTTCGACGGGGCGGTGGTCGACGTGACCGCCGACCGGGAGGTGCTGGAGGCGTACCCGGACACGCCGGTCGCCGCCGGCGCGGGCCCGGACGACCTCGCGTACGTCATCTACACCTCCGGTTCGACCGGCCGCCCCAAGGGCGTGCTGATCCCGCACCGCAACATCAGCCGGCTGTTCACCTCCACGGACCACTGGTTCGGCTTCGGCCCCGGGGACGTGTGGACCCTGTTCCACTCCTACGCGTTCGACTTCTCTGTCTGGGAGCTGTGGGGTGCCCTCGCGTACGGGGGCCGACTGGTCGTCGTCCCGTACGAGACGAGCCGGGAGCCCGCGGCCTTCCTGCGGCTGCTGCGCGAGCAGCGGGTCACCGTGCTCAACCAGACGCCGTCGGCGTTCCACCAGCTGATGCGGGCCGAAGAGGCCGCCGGCGGCGAACCGTCGGAGCTCGCCCTGCGCTACGTGGTCTTCGGCGGCGAGGCGCTCGAACCGGCCTCGCTGCGCGGCTGGTTCGACCGGCACGGGGACGCCGCCCCGCAGCTGGTGAACATGTACGGCATCACCGAGACGACCGTGCACGTCACCCACCGCCCGATCACGCTCAAGGACCTGGAGGCCGGCAGCGGCAGCGTCATCGGCGAGCCGATCCCCGACCTGCACCTGTACGTGCTGGACCCGCAGGGTCGGCCCGTCCCCGCCGGGGTGCTGGGCGAGCTGTACGTGGGCGGTGCCGGCCTGGCGGACGGCTACCTGAACCGGCCCGAGCTGACCGCCGAGCGGTTCGTCCGGCACCCGTTCTCGGACGACCCGGCCGAGCGGCTCTACCGCACCGGCGACCTGGCCCGCCGACTGCCCGACGGGGACCTGGAGTACTGCGGCCGCACCGATGCACAGATCCAGCTGCGCGGCTTCCGGATCGAGCTGGGCGAGATCGAGGCGGCTCTGGTCGACCACGGACTGGTCCACGAGGCGGTGGTGCTGGTGCACACCGACGACGAGGGGCACGCCCGGCTCGCCGCCTACGTCACGCCGCGGACCGGAGCGGACGCCGAGGCCCTGGACGGCGAGGTGCTGCGGGCGCACGCCGCACGCCGGCTGCCCGCCCACATGATCCCGGCGACGTTCACCGTGCTGCCGGAGTTCCCGCTGACCGCGAACGGCAAGGTGGATCGCAAGCGGCTGCCCGACCCGCAGGTCGCCCGGACCGGCTCGGGCCGCCCGTACGCGGCACCGACCACGCCCGCGGAGCAGGCGCTGGCGCAGGTGTGGTCCCGCGTGCTGGACGTGGAGCGGGTGGGGATCGACGACAACTACTTCGCGCTGGGCGGGGACTCGATCCGCAGCATCCGGCTGCTGGCCCTGGCCGGCGAGGCCGGTCTGAGGATCGGCTTCCAGGACCTGATGGCCCACCAGACGATCCGCGCGCTGGCCGCGGTGGCCGCCGCCGCCGACGGCACGGACGCTGCGGGGGGCCTCGCCGGGGCGACCGCGCACCCGCCGTTCTCGCTGCTCGACCCGGCCGACCGTGCGCAGCTGCCGGGCGGCCTGGAGGACGCCTACCCGATGACCCGGCTCCAGCAGGGCATGCTGTTCCACAGCGACCTGTCGGGGGCGGGCAGCGAGTACCACAACGTGTCGACGTACCGGATCAGGGCCCGGCACAGCGAGGACGCCTGGCGGGACGCCGTGGCCGGGCTGCTGGCCCGGCATGAGATCCTGCGCACGTCCTTCGACGTGAGCGGCTTCCGGGAGCCGCTGCAGCTGGTCCACGCGGACGTCCCGACGCCGGTCACCTTCGAGGACCTGAGCGGGCTCACGCCCGCCGGGGCGGACGCCGCCGCGGAGCGCCGCTGGGAGCAGGAGAACGCCGAGCGCTTCGACTGGCGTACGGCCCCGCTGATCCGCTTCCACGTGCAGCGGCGGCCCGACGACACCGTCCAGCTCTACATCACCGAGCACCACGCGATCCTGGACGGCTGGAGCGAGCGCTCCCTGTACGCCGAGCTGCTGCTGCGCTACGGCCGCGCGCTCTGCGGCGGGGAAGCGCCGTCCGCGGCTCCGCTGCGGTCGCGGTTCTCCTCGTACGTGGCGCTGGAGCGGGCGGCGGTCGAGGACGAGGACAGCCGCCGGTTCTGGACAGGGCAGCTGGAGGGTGCCACCCTCACCCGGCTGCCCCGGGGCCGCGCGGCCGCCGGGCAGCCGGAGGACGCCGGTACCGCGGTCATGGAGTTCACCGAGCGGGCGCTGCCCGATGCGGTGCTGGAGGGGCTTTCGGCGCTCGCCCGCGACCTGGGCGTTCCGCTGCGTACCGTGCTCCTCGCGGCGCACCTGCGGGTAATGGGCCTGCTGACCGGCACGGACGACCCGGTGACCGGGGCCGTGTACAACGGGCGGGGCGAGGAGGCGGACGGCGACCTGGCGCTGGGCGTCTTCCTGAACACGCTGCCGGTGCGCGGCCGTCTGGGGGGCGGCAGCTGGTCCGACCTGGTGCGCGAGACGGCGGCGCTGGACCTGGAAATCCTGCGGCACCGCCGCTACCCGCTGGCGGAGATCATCCGCTGCACGGGTGTCTCCGAACCGTTCGAGTCCTTCTTCAACTACACCCACTTCCACGTCGAGCGGCAGCTGGACGGGCAGTCGGAGGTGGAGGTCCTGGACTCCCGGGGTGTCGCGCACACCAACTTCCCCTTCGGGGCGGAGTTCTACCGGGATGCGGTGCACGGCGGACTCGGACTGGGGCTGCGCTACGACACGGCCCGGTTCGACGCCGGGCAGATCGAGCTGTTCCACGGCTACTACGCGGCCGCGCTCACCGCCATGGCCACCGACCCGGAGGGCCGCTACGAGACCGCCGACCTGCTGTCTGCGGAGGAGCACCGGCTGTTCCGGGAGTGGAACGGCACGGCCCGGCGCTACGACCGCACGCACGTGCTGCACGTGCTGGTCGAGGAGCAGGCCCGGCGCACGCCCGACGCCCCGGCCGTCCGGTTCGGCGGCCGCTCGCTGACGTACCGCGAACTTGACGAGCGGGCGGAGCGGCTGGCCGGCCTGCTGCGGGCGCGCGGGGCCCGGCCCGGCGGCTTCGTGGCGGTGCTGCTGGAGCGCTCGCTGGAGCTGCCGGTCTGCCTGCTCGCGGTGCTGAAGGCGGGTGCCGCATACGTCCCGCTCGACCCGGACCACCCGGAGCAGCGGCTGCGCGGGATCCTCGCGGAGGCCGGGATCCCCCTGGTGATCACCCTGCCGGAGTGGGAGGCGAAGGTCTGCGGTCCGGGCACGGTGCCGGTGCACCCGGGCGCGGCGGAGACCGAGGCCGTCGGTGCGGGCACGGAGGCCGGCGCGGTGGCCGGTCCCGGAGACGCCGCGTACATGATCTTCACCTCGGGTTCGACGGGGGCGCCGAAGGGCGTCGTCGTCTCCCACCGGGCCATCGTGAACCGGCTGCTGTGGATGCAGGAGGAGTACGGGCTGCGGCCCGGCGAGCCGGTGCTGCAGAAGACTCCGGCCACCTTCGACGTCTCCGTGTGGGAGTTCTTCTGGCCGCTGCTGACCGGGGCCGTCCTGGTGCTCGCGGCTCCGGGCGGCCACCGCGACCCGGCGTACCTGGCGGAGCTGATCGAGGCCGAGCGGATCACCACGGTCCATTTCGTGCCGTCGATGCTGCAGGCGTTCGTCGAGGAGCCCACCGCCGCGGCGTGCACGAGCCTGACGCGGGTGGTGTGCAGCGGCGAGGCCCTCCCGTACGACCTCCAGCAGCGCTTCCTGGCCCGCTTCCGCGCGGAGCTGCACAACCTCTACGGGCCCACCGAGGCGGCGGTGGACGTCACGTACTGGCGGTGCACGGACGACGGCAGCGGCGTGGTCCCCATCGGGCGGCCGGTCGCCAACACCGGGCTGTACGTGCTGGACCGGCACGGCCTGCCCGTGCCGCGCGGGGTGACGGGCGAGCTGTACCTGGGCGGCGTCCAGCTGGCCGAGGGCTACCACCGGAGGCCGGACCTGACCGACCGGGCCTTCGTCCGGCACACCGACCACGCCGGGTTGACGCGCCGGCTCTACCGGACCGGGGACCTCGTGCGGCACCTGCCGGACGGAGCGCTGGAGTACCGGGGCCGCACCGACGCGCAGATCAAGCTGCGCGGGTTCCGGATCGAGCTCGGCGAGATAGAGGCGGTCCTGTCGGGCCACCCGGACGTGGCCGAGTGCGCCGTGCTGCTGCGCGGGGACCGGCTGGCCGCCTACGTGGTCATGCGTCCGGGCGCCGCGGGGGCAGCTGATCCGGCCGTGCTCTCCGCGTACGCGGCCGACGCGCTGCCCGCGTACATGGTGCCGTCGTCCTGGACGGAGCTGGCCGTGATGCCGCTGACCGGCAGCGGCAAGCTGGACCGCAAGGCGCTGCCGGCGCCGGCGGAGGGGGCGCTCGCCCGCTCCGCCGCGGCCGTGGGCCCGCGTGACGCCCACGAGGTGCAGCTGCTGCGGATCTGGACCGAGCTGCTCGGCGCGGACGGGCTGGGCGTGGAGGACGACTTCTTCGCCGCGGGCGGGCACTCGCTGCTGGCGCTGCGGCTCGTGTCCCGCATCAACGCGGCGTTCGGGCTGGGGCTGGGCGTCTCGGCGGTGCTGGCGCACCCGACGGTCGCCCGGCAGGCCGAGCTGGTCCGCGGCGGCACCGAAGCCGCCCGGCCCGGAACGGCGGTGCCCCTTCGGGCCGCCGGCACCCGCAACCCGGTCTTCCTGGTGCATCCTGCGGGCGGCAGCGTGCTGTGCTACCGCGAGCTCGCGGCTGCCCTAGGCGCGGACCAGCCCGTGTACGGGCTCGCCGCGGCCGGGCTCGAAGCCGGGGTCGCGCCCGCGGAGACGGTCGAGGAGATGGCCGAGGCGTACCTGCGCGCCGTCCGGGAGGTCCGGCCCGCGGGACCGTACCGCCTGGCCGGCTGGTCGTTCGGCGGGCTCGTGGCGCACGAGATGGCGGCCCGGCTGACAGCCGCGGGCGAGCGGGTGGAGCTGCTCGCGCTGGTGGACAGCGGCCACCCCGACGGCAGCCGCGTCCGCGGCACGGAGGCGGAGGTGCTCCTGCACTTCCTGGAGGACCTGCTGGCCTCCTCCGGGGGCGAGGGGGTATCCCCCGTGACGGCCGCCGCGCTGGCCTCGGCGGCGGCGAGCGGCGGGACCCGGGAGGGTCTGCGGCTGATCCGCGAAGAACTGCACCGGGGGGGCGCCGGAGGCGCCCCGCAACCGGACGAGCTCGCCCGCCACTACGCAGTGTTCCGGGCGAACCTGCTGGCCGCGGCGGCGTACCGGCCGCCCGTTTTCCCCGGAGCGGTGCGCCTCTACCGCAGCGCCGACGGCATCCGGGCGGGCTTCACCGAGGCGTGGGGGCGGACGGCCGGATCCGGCCTGACGGTACGCGACCTCGACACCGACCACTACGGGATCGTGCGCGGCGCGCACGCCCAGGAGATAGCGAGAGACATGCAAGACAACTTCCAGGAAGGGCCCCGACCGTGACCGACAGGAGAACGACCCTGTGGCGGCACGCCGACTTCCGCAACCTGTGGCTCGGGCTGACCGCGTCCCTGTTCGGCTCCAAGGTCACCGCCGTGGCACTTCCGCTGATCGCCGCCGTCTCCCTGGAGGCCACGCCGTTCGAGATGGGCGTCCTGGTGGCGGCGGAGGGCCTGCCGTACCTGTTCATCAGTCTGTTCGCCGGGGTGTGGCTGGACCGCAGCGCCAAGCGGCCCATCCTCATCCTCACCGACCTGGTGCGGGCGGCGCTGCTGCTGCTCCTGCCCGTGGGCTGGGCGGGCGGCTTCCTCTCCTTCCCGATACTGCTCGCGGTGTCGCTGGCCGTCGGCGCCTGCACGGTGGTCTCGGACATCGGCAGCGCCTCGTACCTGCCGCTGCTGATCGACCGCAAGGACCTGGTCGAGGGCAACAGCAAGCTGGAGCTGAGCAGCTCGGCGTCCGACATCGCGGGCAACGCGATGGGAGGCGGCCTGCTCCAGATGATCTCCGCGCCCTTCGCGGTGATCGTCAACTCGGTCACGTACCTGGTCTCCGCCGTCTTCACCGCGCTGATCCGGCACCGTGAGGCCAAGCCCGCACCGGCCGCCCAGGAGGGGGCCGGCGGGGTGGCGGTGGAGCCGAACCTGTGGCGGGAGATCGCCGAGGGCGCGCAGCCGGTGCTACGGAACCCGGTGGTGCGGACGCTCGTGAGCGCCACTCTCGTCTTCAACCTCTTCACGCTGGTGATCGAGCCGGTGTTCCTGATCTTCGTCACTCGCACGCTGGGCGTGGAGCCCTTCTACATCGGCCTGATCTTCGCCTCGGCCGGGGCCGGCGCCCTGGTCGGCGCCCTGGTCGCCGAGCGGGCGAGCCGGCTGCTGGGGATCGGGCGGGCGATGGTGGTCTCCCTGGGCATCGCCGGTCTCGCGGCCCTGCTGATCCCGCTGGCCACGCAGCTGCCGAAGATGGAGGCGTCGCTGCTCATCGTGGTCATGCACTTCGTCGACTCGGCCATGATCATCATCTACAACGTCAACCAGCGCAGTCTGCGGTCCGCGGTCACGCCGGACCATCTCCAGGGCCGGATGAACGCGACCATCCGGATGGCCGTGATGGGCGTGACCCCGGTCGGTGCTCTGGCCGGCGGCTTCCTCGGCGGTGCCCTCGGTACCCAGCAGACCCTGGTGCTCGGCGCGATCGGCGTCCTGCTCTCCGGTGTCGTGATCCTTCTGTCCGGTGTCCGGTCGGTGCGGGAGATCCCCGCCGCCGAACCCGTAGCGGTGTGAGGCGGTACAACATGAAGAACACACTCACGGGCCGCATATCCAGCGGCCCCAGCGCCCTCCTCCGGGACGAGCTGCTCGACCCGCAGTTCGCCTACGAGGCCGAGCACCTGCTCCCGTACTACGTGCAGATCGAGCGGACGCTCGTCGCCGAGTACGCGCGGATGCGGCTGATCTCCCCCGAGCAGGCCGCGGAGCTGGACGGTCTGCTCTCCGGCGCCACCCGCGAGGTCATCACGGGGCAGCAGCAGGCCAACATGTCGGACATCGCCTTTGCGCTGGAACGCCACGTGGAGAGCGGCCTGTCCGCGCCGGTGCCCGCCTGGCACCTGGACCGCAGTCGCAACGACCTCCAGGCGTGCGCCCAGCTGATGTTCGCCCGCAACCGGCTGATCGGAGCGGCGCGCTCACTGTTGGACTTCCAGGCCGCCGCGCGGGAGCTGGCCGCGGCCACGGCGGACCTGCCGATGCCCGGCTACACCCACCACCAGGCCGCCCAGATCATCACGCCGGGCTTCTACCTGGCGGCGGTCTCCGAGCACGTGCAGCACACGCTGCGCCGCCTGCTTGCCACGTACGACGGCATCGACGCCTGCCCGCTGGGCGCGGGCGCCATGTCCGGCCAGGAGCTCCCCTGGGACCGGGACCGGATGGCCGCGCTGCTCGGCTTCCGGCGGGCCCAGCCGAACGCGCTCATGTCGGTGGCCTCGCGCGGCTGGGCCCTGGAGATCACCGCCGAGTTCGGGGTCCTCGGCGTGGCGCTGAGCCGGTTCGCGACGGACCTGCTCGCCTGGGGCAGCAGCGAGTACGGGTTCATCGACCTTCCCGACGAGCTGTCCGGCATCTCCTCGGCGATGCCGCAGAAGAAGAACTTCCCGATCCTGGAACGCATCCGGGGCCGCAGCTCGCACCTGTCGTCCTTCCACATCGACGTGACGCTGGGCCAGCGCAACACGCCGTACTCCAACACCGTGGAGGTTTCCAAGGAGGCGGGGGCGCACGTCTACCAGGCGTTCGAGGCGCTCCGCAGCACCACGCGGCTGTTCACCGAGGTGCTGCGGCACCTGTCCTTCCGGACCGACCGGATGGCCGAGGTGTGCGAGCGGGAGTTCCTGGGCGGCTTCGCCCTCGCCAACTCGCTGACGCTGCGCGAGGAGGTTCCGTGGCGGCGGGCGCAGGTGATCGCAGGCCGGTACATCGTGGCGGCGGTCGCGGCGGGCCGGAAGCCCGCCGAGGGCGACCCGGAGCTGCTGCGCCGGGCCGCGCTGGAGGAGGGCCACGAACTGGCCGACCCGGCGGCCACGCTGGGCGACGCCTTCGACGTCGGCCAGGCGCTGCGCCGGATGCGGTCCAGCGGGTCGGCGCACCCGGACGCGGTGCGGACGGCGCTCGGGGCACAGCAGGAGGAGCACGAGCGGCTCGTACGGGAGTGGGCGGAGCGGGCGGCGACCGCCCGCACGACGGGGGAGGACGGGAATGGAAGCGCACGCGAGCCCCATGGCGGCTGAGATCGACATCTGCGGCACCGGCAGGGCGTTCGGCACGTTCGGCGAGCTGCTCCAGGGTGTCCTGCCGGAGGGAGACCGGCACTTCATGGTGACGTTCCCGGTCGCGGGGTGGAGCCGGGCGGTCTTCCGCCACTCCCCCGGCCGGGAGGGCTTCACCGTCTGGCCGCCGCACAAGCGCAAGGCGGTGCGGATCGCCGAGCTGGCGCTGGCCGCGGCCGGGCGGACCGGGGGCGGCTCGCTGGAGCTGAGCAGCGAACTGCCCGAGGGCAAGGGCATGGCGAGCTCGTCGGCGGACCTGGTGGCCACGGTGCGCGCGGTGGGCGCGGCGGTGGGCACGACGTTCGGGGCGGCGGAGATCGAGTCCTTCATGCGGGAGATCGAGCCGACGGACGGGGTGATGTACGACCAGATCGTCGCCTACCACCACCGCGAGGCCGAACTCCGCGAGGAGCTGGGCATGCTGCCGCCGCTGGTGATCGTCGGGCACGACGAGGGCGGCCAGGTCGACACCATCGCGCACAACCGGCAGTCCCGCCGGGTCGGCGAGGCGGAGAAGGCGGAGTACGCCGTCCTGCTGGGCGAGCTGTGCGCGGCCGTCCGGGCCGGCGACCTGGCGGCGGTGGGCCGGGTCGCGACCCGCAGCGCGGAGCTGAACGCGGCCGCCCGGTCGCGCCGGAGCCTGCCCGAACTCCAGCGGATCTGCGCGGAGACCGGCGGGCTGGGGGTGGCCTGTGCCCACAGCGGCACGGTGATCGGCATCCTCTACGCCGCCGACGACCCGGAGCTGGCCGTCAAGGTCGGGTCGGCGCTGGCGGCGTGCGCCGCGCTGCCGGGGACGACGACGGTGCACCGGTCGCTGGGCCGCGGAGACGTCTGGAGCGCCAGCTCCATGGAAGTGACGGTGCGGGAGACCACCGCGCCGGCTCGCGGGGCGAGCACCGAATCTGCCTGGGGGGCATAAAAATGATCTTCGAATCGATGAACGACGCTGTCGGCAACACACCGCTGGTCCGGCTGGACGTGCCCGCCTCGGAGGGCACCCTGGTGTACGCGAAGCTGGAACTCGCCAATGCCTTCGGCATGAAGGACCGGGTGGCCCGGAACATCGTCTCCGAGGCCCGCCGACTGGGCGTGCTGCGGCCCGGCGCGCCGATCGTGGAGAGCTCCTCGGGCACGATGGCGCTCGGCGTCGCCCTGGTCGGGCGCTCGCTCGGGCACCCGGTGCACATCGTCACCGACCCGCGGACGGATCCGACCACGCTGGCGAAGCTGCGCGCCCTGGGCTGCGAGGTCCACGTGGTCGCCGCGATGACGGACGGCGGCTGGCAGGGGGCGCGGCTCGACCGGCTGGCCGAGCTGATGCGCGAGCTGCCGGGCGCCTTCTGGCCGCAGCAGTACAGCAACCCCGACAACCCCGGCGCCTACCGGGTGCTCGCCGCGGAGCTGCTGCACGACCTCGGCCCGCTCGACGTCCTGGTCGGCGCGGTCGGCAGCGGCGGTTCGCTGTGCGGCACCGCCCGCGCCCTGCGGCGCAGCCTGCCCGGGCTGCGGGTCGTCGGAGTGGACTCGGTGGGCAGCACGCTGTTCGACCAGCCGGACGTGCCCGGCCGGCTGCAGAGCGGCCTCGGCAACAGCCTCCACCCGAACAACCTGGACCGCACCGCGATCGACGAGATCCACTGGCTGAACGACCGGGAGGCGTTCACCGCCACCCGCGAACTGGCCCGGGAGCAGCAGGTCTTCGCGGGGAACACCTCCGGCTCCGTCTACCGGGTGCTGCGCCACCTGGCTCGGACGGCCGAGCCGGGCAGCCGGATCGTCGGCATCTTCCCCGACCGCGGCGACCGCTACACCGAGACCGTCTACAGCGACGAGCACTGGGCGGCGCACCGGCTGGAGGAGCTCGCCTGCTCCGACGCCCCGGTCCGGGTGGACTACGGCACCCCCGTCCGCTCCTGGTCCTCCGCCGACCTCGGCGGTCGGCCCGCCAACCCCCGCCACCTGCTGTTCGTCGAGGCGAACACCAGCGGCACCGGCGTCCAGGCGCTGCGCACCGCGGCCGTGCTCGGCCTGACCGCGGTCCTGCTGACGAGCAACCCGGACCGGTACGCCGGCGCCGCGGAGACCGGCTGCCGGATCGTGGTGTGCGACACCAACGACGTCTCCTCCCTGCGCCGCACCATCCAGGAGCGGTTCCGGCGCGAGGAGATCGCCGGCATCACCACCACCAGCGACTTCTACGTGCCCGCGGTGGCCGGGCTGGCCGACTGGCTGGGCCTGCCGGGCAACGACGAGGCGGCGGCGAACCGCTGCCGCAACAAGGCCGAGCTGCGGCGCACGCTGGAGGCGGCAGGGGTCCCCCAGCCCCGCTTCGCGGTGGTGACGGACGCCGCCCGCACCGAGGAGGCCGTCGCCTCGGTGGGCCTGCCCTGTGTCGTCAAGCCCGCCGACGACTCGGGCTCCAACGACGTGCTGCTGTGCTCCACGGCTGCCGAGGCCGCCGTGCACGCCGCCCGCATCCTGGCCGTCGAGACCAACGTCCGCGGGCTGCCTACGGCCCGCACCGTGCTCGTCGAGGAGTACCTCGACGCGCCCGAGTACAGCGTCGAGATGTTCAGCGACGGCGACGAGGCCGCGTGCGTCGGCGTCACCGCCAAGCACCTCACCGGGATCCCGTACTTCGTGGAGTCGGGGCACGACTTCCCGGCGCCGCTCCCGGAGGCGGAGCGGGCAGCGCTGGCGGACGCGGTCACCCGGGCTCTGAAGGCGACCGGCATGCGCTTCGGGCCGACGCACACCGAGGTCAAGCTCACCGCGCAGGGCCCGGCCGTCATCGAGATCAACCCGCGGCTGGCCGGCGGCATGATCCCCGAACTGATCAGGCTCGCCACCGGATCGGACCTGCTGGAGCAGCAGATCCGGGCCGCCGCGGGACTCCCGGTGGACCTCGCCGCCCGCCGGTCCGGCCACGCCGGGATCCGGTTCCTGCTCGCCGACCGGCCCGGCGCGCTCGTGTCCGTCGACGGCACCGACGAGGCGCTGGCGGCCGAGGGGGTCGAGCGGGTGACCGTGACTGCGGCCGCGGGCCGGCCCGTACGCCCGCCGCAGAACGCGTACGACCGGCTCGGTCACGTCATCGTCCGCGGCGACGACGCCGCGCAGGTCGCGGCCGCCCTCGATGCGGCACGGCAGCACATCACCGTCCGGCTGGACGCCGACGCGTCCGCGAAGTAGGGGAAGAACAACAGTGACCATGATCGAACTGCGCAGCGACACCTTCACCTTGCCCACCCCGGCGATGATGCGCGCGATGAACGACGCCCCGCTGGGCGACGACGTCTACGGCGAGGACCCGACCGTCCGCCTGCTGGAGGAGCGCTCCGCCGACCTGCTGGGCAAGCAGTCCGCCTGTCTGATGCCGAGCGGCACCATGGCCAACCTGGCCTCCATCCTGGTGCACGCGCCCCGCGGCTCGAAGATGCTCGTCGGCGCCGAGAGCGACATTTACATCTACGAGGCCGCCGGCGCGACCGTCTGCGGGGGCGTGATGTACGAGCGCATCCCCAACCAGCCCGACGGCCGGCTCCTGCTGTCCGACCTGCGCGCCGGATTCCCCGACGACCCCGAGGACGAGCAGTTCGCCCTCCCCTCCCTGATCTGCCTGGAGAACACGCAGAACCGCTGCGGCGGCGTGGTGCTCCCGCAGAGCTACATGAAGGAGGTCTGGGAGTTCGCCCACGAGCACGACGTCGCCCTGCACCTGGACGGCGCCCGGCTGTTCAACGCCGCCACCGCCCTCGGGATCCCGGCCGCGCAGATCGCCCAGTACGCCGACTCCGTGCAGTTCTGCCTCTCCAAGGGCCTCGGCGCACCCATCGGCTCGATGGTGGCCGGCAGCGAGGACTTCATCACCGAGGTCCGCCGCGCCCGCAAGATGCTCGGCGGCGGCATGCGGCAGGCCGGCATCATCGCGGCCGCCGGCCTCGTCGCCCTGGACGGTCTGGACCGGCTGGAGGAAGACCACGCCCACGCCCGCCGGCTGGCCGAAGGCCTGGCCGGGATCGACGGGATCGAGACCGACCCCGCCGCTGTGCAGACCAACATCGTGATGTTCCGGGTCACCGACCCCCGCTTCACCTGGCAGACGTTCGTCGAGGCCGCGGGCTACCGCGGGCTCTCCCTGGCCGAGCTGGGGCACGGCAGGCTGCGGGCCGTGACCCACAACGGCGTCTCCGCGGCGGACATCGACAAGGCCGTCTCCATCGTCCGCGACGTACTCACCCAGGACCGGACCCGCTGACATGACTCCCCACGACCTCGTCCGGGACATCACGGACACCCCCACGGACGCCACCACCGACACCACCGCCCGGGACCTGCAGGCCGAGCTGCTCGGCATGCTGCTGGACAACAAGAAGGAGCTGTTCGCCCCCGACACCGTCCGCCCGGTCCCCCGCGAGGGGCTGCTCCCGGCCTCCAGCGCCCAGCAGCGGCTCTGGTTCCTCGACCGGCTGCACGGCAGCAGCGCCGCGTACAGCGTCCCGTTCGCCGTCCGCATCGACGGCGACCTCCGGGTCCCCGCGCTGCGCGCCGCGCTCCAGGACCTCGTCGACCGGCACGAGGTACTGCGCTCCTCCTTCGCCGAAGAGGACGGCGAGCTGGTCCTGCGCATCGCCGACCGGCTCCCGCTCGACGTCCCGTGCACCGAGGTGAGCGCCCCGACGGAACAGGCGGCGGAGGAGGAGGTCCTGCGCGAGATCGGCGCGGCGGCCCGCATTCCGTTCTCGCTCACGCAGGGCCCGCTGGTCCGGGCCGCCGTCTACCGCACGGCCGCCACCCGGCACTACCTCTTCATCAACTTCCACCACACGGTCACCGACGGCTGGTCCGAGGGCGTCTTCGCCCGGGAACTCTGGCAGCTCTACGAGGGCCACGCCTCCGGCACCCCCGCCGCCCTGCCCGCCCTGCCGCTCCACTATGCCGACTACGCGGCCTGGGAGCGGGGCTCCCTGGCCGACGGCGACCTGCGCCGCCAGCTCGACCACTGGCTCGAACGGCTCGCGGGCGAACTGCCGACCCCCCGCCTGCCCGCCGATCGCCCCCGCCCGGCGCGGCCCACCTTCGCCGGCGGCACCGTCCTGGCCGCCCTGCCCGCGGATCTCGAGGAGCGTCTGCGGGACCTGTGCCGCCGCGACGGGCTGTCCCCGTTCGCCGTACTCCTCACCGCGTTCAACGCACTGCTCCACCGCTACACGCGGGAGGAGGACGTCATCGTCGGTGCCCCGGTCGCCAACCGGACCCGCCCCGAGTTCGAGGGCGTCATGGGGTTCTTCGTGAACACCGTGGCCCTGCGCTGCCGGGTGTCCGGCGACGCGACCCTCGGCGACGTGCTGCGCGCCACGCAGGAGACGGTACTCGCCGCGCACGCGAACCAGGAGGCCCCGTTCGCCCGCGTGGTGGAGGAGCTCGCCCCCGACCGGGACCTCGGGCTGAACCCGCTCTTCCAGGTGCTGTGCAACTACCTCGACCTCGCCGAGGAGCCCGCCGCCCCTGGTCTGGCCACCCGCCTCCTGGAGGTGGAGGAGGACGTCACCCGGTTCGACCTCGAAGTGCACTTCGAGGCGAAGGCGGAGGGCACCGTGTGCCGTTTCGTCTACAGCAGGGACCTCTACGACGCGGACCGCATCGAGCGGATGACCGGCCACTACCTGGCCGTACTGCGGGCCGTGCTGACCCAGCCGGACACCCGGGTGGACGACGTCGACGTGCTCTCGCCGGCGGAACGCGAGCAGGAACTGGCCGGCTGGAACGCCACCGGGGCGCCGGTGTCCCCGTACACGCTCCCGGAGCTGGTCGAGGCGCAGGTCGGGCGGACGCCCGACGCCCCGGCCGTCCTCTTCGAGGACGAGACGCTGACGTACGCGGAGCTCAACGCCCGCGCCAACCGGCTGGCCCGCTCCCTGATCGCACGCGGCGCCGGACCGGAGCGCTCGGTCGCCCTGCTGGTCCCCCGGTCGCCGGACATGGTCGTCGGGCTGCTCGCGGTGTTCAAGAGCGGCGCCGCCTACGTCCCCGTCGACCCCGACTACCCGCGGGACCGCATCACCTACCTGCTGGAAGACGCCGCTCCCGCCCTGGTCCTGGCGCACTCGCGGACCGCGGAGCTGGTGCCGGACGGCCTCACCACCCTCCTGCTCGACGACGCCGCGACGGCCTCCGAGGTCGCGGCTCGGTCCGCGGAGAACCCCACCGACGCCGACCGCAGTGCTCCCCTGCACGACCTGCACACGGCGTACGTCATCTACACCTCGGGCTCGACCGGCCGCCCCAAGGGCGTGCTGATGCCCGCCGCGGGGCCGCGGAACCTGGTGCTGTGGCAGCGGGACACCATGCAGGGCATGAAGGGCGCGCGGACGGCCCAGTTCACGTCGGTCGGCTTCGACGTGTCGGTGCAGGAGATCCTCGCCAGCCTCATCGCGGGCAAGACCCTGGTCGTGCCCACGGAGGACACCCGGCGCAGCGCCGAACAGCTCGCCCGCTGGCTCGACCACCACCAGGTGAACGAGCTGTACGCGCCCGCGCCGGTCATCGACGCGGTGTACGAGGCGGCGGACGAGCTGGGCCTGGCCCTGCCTTGCCTGACCGACGTCCAGCAGGCCGGTGAGGCGCTCACCCTGACCGGCCGGACCCGGGCACGCCACGCGGACCCCGCGCACCGCCTGCACAACCTGTACGGCCCGGCCGAGGCCCACGGGGCGACGGTGTACTCGCTGATCGGCGACAGCGCCGGCTGGCCGGACGCCGCCCCCATCGGCGGCCCCATCGCCAACACCCGCGTCTACCTCCTGGACGAGCGGCTGCGCCCGGTCCCCGCAGGCGTCGCCGGCGAGATCTACATCGGCGGCGAGGGCGTCGCGCGCGGCTACGCCGACCGCCCCGGCCTCACCGCCGAGCGGTTCGTCGCCGACCCGTACGGCCCGCCCGGCACCCGCGTCTACCGCTCCGGCGACCTCGCCCGCCGCCTGCCCGGCGGCGAGCTGGAGTTCCTGGGGCGCGCCGACCACCAGGTGAAGATCCGGGGCATCCGGATCGAGCCGGGCGAGATCGAGTCGGTGCTCTCCCGGCACCCCTCGGTCGCCCAGGTCGCGGTCGTGGCCCGGGACGACCGGCCCGGCGGGAAGTACCTGGTCGCCTACGCCGTGCCGGCCGCCGAGCACGGCTGGGACCCGGAGGAACTGCGTCGGCACGCGGAGGAGTTCCTGCTCAAAGCCATGGTGCCGACGGCGTTCGTTGCCGTGGACGCCTTCCCGCTGTCCCCGAACGGCAAGCTGGACCGCAGGGCCCTGCCCGCTCCGGCGCTCGACGCCGAACTGACCGGCCGGGCCCCGCGCACCGCTCTGGAGCACGCGCTGTGCGGCCTGTTCGGGGAGGTGTTGGACCGGCCCTGGAACAGCATCGACGACAACTTCTTCGCGTTCGGCGGCCACTCCCTGCTGGCCACCCGGCTGATCAGCCGGATCCGCTCCGAACTCGGCGCCGAACTTCCCATCCGCACCGTCTTCGAGGCGCCGACCGTGGCGGCCGTCGCCGAGGCGCTGGCGGGCGCGGGCGGGGAGGCGGTGCGCAAGCCGCTGGTCCGGGCCGCGCGCCCCGAGGCCGTCCCGCTGTCCCCCGGGCAGCGCCGGCTGTGGTTCCTCAACCGGATCGAGGGCCAGCGGGCCGCGTACAACATGCCCTCCGCGATACGCCTGTCCGGTGCCCTGGACGTCCAGGCGCTGGAGGCCGCCCTCGGCGACCTCACCGCCCGGCACGAGATCCTGCGCACGGTCTACCCCGACTCCCCGCAGGGACCCCGCCAGCGGGTGCTGGACGCGGCGGACGCCCGGCCGGTCCTGCACACGGAGGAGGTCGCCGAGGCGGACGTGGCTGCGGCCGTGGCCCGCGCGGCAGCCGAGGGCTTCGACGTCACCGCCGACCTGCCGGTCCGGGCCCACCTGTTCGCCACCGGCCGCGACGCGTACGTGTTCCTGCTGGTCGTCCACCACATCGCCGGCGACGGCTGGTCGATGGGACCGCTGTGGCGGGACCTGTCGGCGGCGTACGCCGCCCGGCTGGGCGGCTCCGCGTACACCGGGCCGGAACTCCCGGTGCAGTACGCGGACTACGCCCTGTGGCACCGGGAGCTGCTCGGCGACGAGGACGCCCCGGACAGCACCGTCTCCCGGCAGCTGGCCCACTGGCGGCGGGTCCTGGACGGGGTGGCGGAGGAGACCGTGCTGCCGGTCGACCGGCCGCGCCCGCCCGTCTCCTCCCACCGGGGCGGAATGGCACCGTTCCGGGTGCCGGCGCCGCTGCACCGGCGGCTGCTGGAGGTCGCCGAGCAGACCGACTCCAGCCTGTTCATGGTCGTACAGGCCGCGCTGGCGGCGCTGCTCACCCGGCTGGGCGGCAGCACCGACATCGTGATCGGCACCCCGATCGCAGGCCGCACCGACCAGGCCCTGGACGAACTCGTCGGCTTCTTCGTCAACACGCTGGCGCTGCGCACGGACACCTCGGGCGATCCCACGGCGCGCGAGCTGCTGCACCGCGTCCGCACCGCCGACCTCGCGGCGTACGAAAACCAGGACGTACCCTTCGAGCGGCTGGTGGAGGTGCTCAACCCGGCCCGCTCCATGGCCCGGCACCCGCTGTTCCAGGTGATGCTGGCCCTCCACAACACCACGGAGGACCTGCCGGACCTGCCGGGGGTGGCCGCCTCGGCGCTGCCGGTCGAGATCGACGCCGCCCAGTTCGACCTGCACTTCGACCTGACCGAGAGCCGTGCCGAGGACGGCGCGCCCGCCGGCATGGACTGCTACGTCGAGTACAGCGAGGACCTCTTCGACCGGGAGACCGCGCAGTCCTTCGCGGCCCGGCTGGTGCGCATGCTGGACGCCTTCGGCGAGGACCTGGACCAGCGGACGGCCGCCGTCGGCCTGCTCGGGCCGCAGGAGCGGGAGCTCCTGCTCACCGGCTGGAACGGCGCCGGGCGCCCGGTGGAACCGGACACCGTGGTCCGGCGGTTCGAGGAGCGGGCGGCAGCCTCCCCGCAGGCCGTGGCGCTGCGCACCGGATCGCTGGTGCTGAGCTACGCGGAGCTGAACGCGCGGGCCAACCGGATCGCCCGGCGGCTGATCGCCCGGGGTGCCGGACCGGAGGACCTGGTGGCACTGGTGCTGCCGCGGTCGGCCGAGATGGTCGCGGCGATGCTGGGGGTGCTGAAGGCCGGCGCGGCCTATCTGCCGGTGGACCCCACGCATCCGCAGGCGCGGACCGCCACCGTGCTGGAGGACGCCGCTCCGGCGGTCGTCCTCACTGCCGCGGACGTCGCCGCGATGCTGGAGGGGGCGGAGCCGGCCGGTGACGCGGCACGGCCCGCGAACCCGGTGGACGCGGACCGGGTGCGGCCGCTGACCCCCGGCCACCCGGCGTACGTCATCTACACCTCGGGTTCCACCGGCCGCCCCAAGGGGGTGGTGGTGGAGCACCGTTCGGTGGTCAACTTCCTGCAGACGACCAACGAGTACTACGAGCTGACAGCCACCGACACCGTCCTGCACTTCGCGACGCCGACCTTCGACGTCTCCGTGCTGGAGATCTTCTGCCCGCTGCTGGCCGGAGCCACCCTGGCGGTCGCCGACGCCGACCAGCGCCGGGACCCGGAGCTGCTGACGGACTTCATCCGGGAAGCGGGGGTCACGGTCGCCGACCTGCCCCCCGCCCTGGTGCCGCTGCTGGACCCGGACCGGCTGTCCTGCCTGCGGATCGTGTCGGTGGGCGGCGAGGCCTGCCCGGCCGGCCTGGTCGCCGCCTGGGCCACCGAGGACCGCCGGTTCATCAACAGCTACGGCCCGACCGAGAGCACCGTGGCCGTCACCGTCATGGACTGCACGGGCAGCTACGACCGGAACCCGCCGATCGGCTGCCCGATGGACAACGTCCGCGCGTATGTCCTGGACTGCGACCTGAACCCGGTCCCCGCCGGGGTCGCCGGCGAGCTCTACCTGGCGGGCGCCGGCCTGGCCCGCGGCTACCTGCGGCGCGCGGCGCTGACCGCGGAACGCTTCGTGGCCTGCCCGTACGGGGAGCCGGGGGCGCGCATGTACCGCACCGGGGACCTGGTGCGGTGGCAGCGGGACGGCACGCTGGACTTCATCGGCCGCACCGACGACCAGGTGAAGATCCGCGGGTTCCGCATCGAGCTCGGCGAGATCGAGGCCGTGCTCTCGGCCCACCCGGCGGTCGAGCAGGTCCGCGTCCTGGCGGTCGACCTGCCGTCCGCGGGGCTCGCGCTGGTCGCGTACGCCGTCCCCGCGGCGGGTTCGCGGGCGGCCGGGGCGGAGGAGCTGCTCCGCGGGCACGCGGCGGCCGTCCTGCCCGGGCACATGGTGCCCGCGGCGTTCTGCATGCTGGACGTGCTGCCGATGACACCGAACGGCAAGCTGGACCGGAAGGCGCTGCCGAGCCCGGACATCCGGGCGGCGAAACGTGCCGGCACCGCTCCGGAGTCGGCGACGGAGCGGGCCGTGGCCGCGATCTGGGAGGAGCTGCTCGGCGTCGGGCAGGTCGGCCGGGAAGAGAGCTTCTTCGCCCTGGGGGGCCACTCGCTGCTGGTGGTCCGGGCCGTGAACGCCATCCGTTCGCGGTTCGGCGTGGCCCTGACGATCCAGCAGTTCTTCCGGGAGCCGACCGTCGCCGGGCTGGCACGCGCGGTCGAAGCGGTCGCCGCCGCCCCGGTGGCGGACTCCGCCGCCGACGGTCCCCGGATCGTCCGCCGCGCCCGCACGGCCCGTACGGCTGGGGGGAACCGATGAAGCCCGTCACGCAGAACGAGATACGCCGGGCGTTCGTCAACATGTCGAAGAGCCGGTCGCGGGCCCTGGCCGTCCCGGTCCTGGACGAGGTGGACTGGGAGGACCGCGACTTCTACGCGTGGACGGACGGCCGCGACCTCAGCCGCGCCTACCTCGTGGCGCAGCGGCCGGACGGGCCGGTCGGCGTGGAGCTGCGTGCCACCCGCCGGACCGCGGACTTCCGCCGGAAGTCCATCTGCGGGCTGTGCTTCACCTCGCACCCGGCCGGCGGGACGGCCCTCTTCTCCGCCCTCAAGGGCGGCAAGGAGGGCAGGCTGGGGAACTCGGTGGGCCTGTACGCCTGCCGGAACCTGGCGTGTTCCGCCTACGCCCGCAAGAAGATCGCGGCCCCGATGGGCCAGATGGACGAGACGCTCGACCTGGAGGCGCGGATCGCCCGGATCGTCCAGGGGCTGGAGGGGTTCCTGACCCGGATCCTGCACTGACGGCGGTCCCCCCACCGGGGGGTCGTCCAGGATCTTCCAGGCCCTGACCGGCGGTCGGCGTCGCGCCCGAACAGGCCGACAAGCAGCACCGCCCCCCCTCGGCGGCGGCGTCGAGCCGGCCGGGTACGAGACGTGGGTGACCTCCGCCCAGCTCTGCCCGGTCCCCGGGAACCCCGATGACAGCCGTCACGGAACGAGAAACCACGCTCTACCGGGCCGGCGTCATGCGGGTGCCTCAGCGTCCGGGCCGGCGGTGCAGCAGGGTGATCGCTCCGACCGTGTCCTCGCCCGCGTGGGCGGCCGGGTCGGCGTCCAGGCGCTCCTTCATCAGGTCCAGGTAGGGCTCGATCAGCTCGGCGCTGACCCCCTGGCCGGCGGCGGTGCGCAGCAGCGTGCCGCTCGCCTTGACCTGCATGGCGAGGTTGGACACCACTCCCGTGGTGAAGTCGCGGGAGGTCAGCCGCTCGGCGGCGTTCCCGACGAAGAACCCCATTGCGCCCAACCACTCCGACAGCAGCGGGGCCAGGTCCTTCGGCGCGATGTCCTCGCCCTCGATCAGCGCGTAGGCGTGCGAGATCCCGGCGAACAGCCCGTACATCGCGCTCAGCAGCGCCACGTCGTGCAGGGCCGCGTGACCGGGGTCCTCGCCGACGAAGCGGGCGCCGGCCGGGATCTCCAGAGTCGCCCGGTGGGTGTCGAGGAGGGCGCGGGAGCCGCTGTAGAAGACGTAGCCGCCGGCCTCCGGGACGCCGATCATCGACGGGGTGGCCATGATCCCGGCGTCCACGAAGCGGGCGCCGCGCTCCTCGGCCCAGGCGGCCCGGGCCCGGCCCTCGGCGGGCGTGCCGGTGGTGAGGTTGACCAGGTCCTTGCCGGTCAGGTCGACGCCGTCCAGCACCGCGCTGATGCTGGCGTCGTCCAGCAGGCAGAGCACGATCAGGGTGTTCGCGGAGACGGCTTCGGCGGGGCTCGCGGCGACGGCCGCGCCTTCGGCGGCGAGGGCCTCAGCCTTGGCGGGGGTGCGGTTCCAGACGGTCAGGGGGTGCCCGGCGGCGAGCCAGGTACGGGCGAGGGCGGTGCCCATGTCGCCGAGGCCGAGCAGGGTGAGCGGGCGGTGCTTGGTGTCGTTGTCGGTCATGGCGTTTAGCCTGGTCGCAGGCTGACGGGTGCTCAAGTACGTACTTCGGTGTGGGTGGTTACTTCGAGGTGAGCGAGCAGGTGGGAGGGGTGGGCGGGATGGCGCTGACACGGAGGCCGGGCGCGGACCACTGCGGGATCGCCGCGGCGATGTCGGTGATCGACGGCAAGTGGAAGGTGTCGATCCTGTGGGAGCTGGAGCAGCGCCCGGGCCGCCGTTTCGGCGAACTGCGCCGCCTGGTCCCCGGCGTCTCGGAGAAGGTCCTCGCGGCGCAGCTGCGCGAGCTGGAGTCGGACGGCATAGTCCACCGCGAGGTCTACGACGAGGTCCCGCCTCGCGTGGAGTACTCCCTGACCCCGCTCGGCCAGGAGCTGAACGGGGCCCTGGAGTCCCTGGGGGAGTGGGGTGCGAAGCACCTCCTTCCCGACTCGGTGTAGGGCCGGCCCCTCCCGGGCCTCCCGGCTCTCGCCGCGGCTCGCGGTGACGCGGGGCGGGAGCGAGCCGGATCGTGCGGTTCGAAACCTCGGACCGGTGCAGGCTGTGCAGGGCATAACCGCTCTCGCCGGGGGTCTGTGGGTACGGTCCGGGGAGCGGCTCGTACACCAGTCCGGCGTCGCCTTGCCGATGGCAGGACTCGGGCGTGACGCCCGGCCTCGTGCGCGACCGACGATCCATACCCGCAAGAGAATTCGGGGAACTCATGTTCAGGCTCGTTCGAAAGCCCTCGCTCCGGCGACGCTTCCTCTCGCGCTCGTCGGCGGTCCTTCTCGCTGCGGTCGCCGCATCCACCATGAGCGTCGCGCCGTCGAGCGCCACGGACATCGGTACGGCGCAACTGTCGCGAACGCTGTACCTGACCGCTTCGCCGACGGCCGGCGCGTCCGCGCCCATGAGCCGGAGCATCTACCTGGCCGCGGGTTACTACGACTGGTCCTCGACGCTTGAGGGCAGGGGCCAGACGTTCGCGGGCCGGCACATCTACCTGGCCGCAGGGTGGTACTCCTGGAACTGCGCCATCCAGTCGCCGGCCAACGGCTGGTACAGGGACACGTGCACCCTCGACCACGGAGGCGGGCCCGCGTACCTCGTCTCCGACCAGTACAAGCTGTACGTCAGCGGCAGCTACACCTTCGTCAGCTTCCTGTACGGCCCGTTCACGGCCTAGTCCCGGTCCTCGCCCGGATGGGGCGCCGCTGTCGGCGGTCCATCCGGGCGGGAAGGCCGGACCGGGCGGCATGGCGGCCGGTGCTGCGGTGTCCTGCAGGTGGATGTTGGTGCTTCCCCCGGCAGGAGGAGCCCGTGAGCGAACCCAGCACCCGAGAGACCGCACGGCCGGCATCCGCCACGGAGAGCGGTGACGTTCCCGCTCCTGGTGTCATCGGCATCGGACTTGCCGCGGTGCCGACGTTCGTGCTCGCCCAGGGCTCGTGGCAGTGGTTCGCCACGTTCATCGGCGTGACCCTCCTCGCGGTGATGCTCGCCTTCCAGCGCCGGGCCGGGTGGAGGCCGGGCATCCGCTCGGCATACCTGCGCAGCCTGGTCGCGTACGCGCGGGTCGTCGGCCTGTGCGTGGCGATCGCACTCGCTCCCCTGCTGCAGCGCGTGGCTGCCCGTGTACGGGGTGGCCGTGGCGGTGCTGGTGGCAACGGGCGCCTGGTTCCGCGACCGGGCCCGGCACCGGACGGGCGCTGCCGGCTAGTGCTGCGGTCGCCGTGCATCGGCGTGCTGCGCCTCGCCGGTTCGGTGGGGAACGCGGTTACGTCGGGAGGCGGAAGCCGGTGAAGAGGTCGTCCATGGCGCGCAGGGCCAGGGGGGCGGGTGTGGCGCGGAGGGTGAGGTCGCGGGCGGCTGTCGCCAGGGGGTTGCGCAGGGCGCCCAGGCGGCCTGCCCGGCGGGCGCGGACGCGTATGGCGTCGGTGCGGTCGCGGCGGGTGGCGGTGTAGGCGGCGAGGGCTGCGGGGACGGAGGCCGGGTCGGCCGTGGTGTGTCCGGGTGGGAGCAGGCGGGCGAGGATCACCGCGTCCTCGATGGCCTGGCAGCCGCCTTGGCCGAGGTTGGGGGCCATCGCGTGGGCTGCGTCGCCGACCCAGGCGATCCGGCCGTGGTGGAGGCGGGGGAGCGGGGCGGCCAGGTCGTAGAGGTCGTTCTGGAGGACGTCGGCGGGTTCGAGGCGGCGTACGCGGTCCAGCAGGGCCGGGATCGGGTCGTGCCACGAGCCGAAGCGGTGGCAGAGTTCGGCCCGGGGGTCGGCTGACCGGGTGCCGGGCGGGACGATTGCGGTGGCGTAGAGGTAGAACCGGCCGTCGGACAGCGGGGTGACGCCGAACCGCTCACCTCGGCCCCAGGTCTCGCTCATGGCCGGGATCCGGAGGTCCGGGGCGTCCACGAGGGTTCGCCAGGCGGTCTCGCCGAGGTAGTGCAGGCCGGGGTGGGCGGGGAAGTGCGCGCGGCGCAGCGGGCTGTGGATGCCGTCGGCGGCGACGACCAGATCGGCGGGGAGGTCGGGGCCGGTTGCCGTACGGACGGTCGGGCGGCCGGTGGCGTCGTCGACGGCGGTCACGGCGGTGCCGTAGCGGATGCTCTCCGGCGGGAGGGCGGCGGCCAGGGCGGCGGTGAAGGCCGGGCGCGGGACGGCGATCGGGGGCGCGCCGTAGCGGGCTGCCATGTCCGCGGTACCGGTCCGGGTGAGCCACCGGCCGTCGGAGCGGCGCACGCCCATCGTCGCGGGTATCGCGCTGCCGGCGGCGCGGGCGGCATCGGTACCGATGGCGTCGAGTGCGCGCAGGGCGTTGGGGGCGAGGCCGATGCCGGCGCCGGTGGTGGGCAGTTCGGGGGCGCGTTCGCAGACGGTGACGTGCCAACCGCGCCGGTGCAGGGCGAGGGCGGCCGTGAGGCCGCCGATACCCGCGCCGGCCACCACGGCGTGTCGTTTCGGCATGGAACACCTCTTCGCTCCGGTCGGGCACCCTTTCGAGATCTTCTCAAAGAACCGTGGCCGACCGTGACCGTGCGCCTGGAGCGGCGCCGTCGGTCAGTTTCGGCCGAAGGCGGCGGCGTTCTCCTCGGCCCATTGGCGGTAGGTGCGGGCGGGCCGGCCGAGGAGGGTGTGGGTGGTGTCGTGGAGGGCTGCGGGGATGCCGTCGGCGGCCTCCCAGAAATTGAGCAGTGAGGACACCATCGGCGGGGGCATGTGGTTCGCCATCTGCTGTTCGGCCTCGGCTCGGGTGATGTGCTCGACCGGGATGCCGCGGCCGAGGGTGTCGGCGAGCAGGGCGAGCTGTTCGCGGAAGGTGAGCGGCTCGGGGCCGGTCAGGGTGACCGCGCGGCCGGTGAGGGTGGTGCCGGTCAGGGCTTCGACGGCGATGTCGGCGATGTCCTCGGAGTGGATGGGGGCGACGCAAGCGTCGGGATAGGGGAGTTGGACCGGGAGCGCCTGGCCGATGACGTACGCCCAGCCGAGGGAGTTGCTCGCGAAGGCGTCCGGGCGCAGGAAGGTGCAGGTGAGGCCGGAGGAGGCGAGGGCGCGCTCGACTCGAAGGCTGTGGCTCGCGAGCGGGTCGTTCTCGGCGTCCGGGCCGAGGACGGAGGACGAGGAGAGCAGGACGACGTGCTCGACGCCGGCGGCCTCGGCCGCCTTGATCAGCTCGTCGATGCCGGAGGGCTCGGGGTAGAGGAAGACCTGGCGGACGTCGCGGAGCGCGGCCTCGAAGGTCTCGGGGCGGCTGAGGACGAGCTGGGCGGTCTCGACGCCGTCCGGGACGGTCAGCTCGGCGGGGCGGGCGGTGCCGGCGCGCAGGGGGTGGCCGAGAGCGTGCAGGCGGCTGATGAGGGCCTGGGCGATCTGGCCGCGGGCGCCGGTGATGAGAGTGGTCATGAACGTCAGTCCCCGTGCGTGTTGAGTGTTGAAGGCATATGCATGCTCGCATGCATGCGTTTTCAGGTCAACACATGTATTCGTGGGGTCATGTAGGTACGCTCATGGCCATGACGACACATGAGCCGGTCACGGGCGACGAGCTGCTGAACGCCGTCGGCCCGGCGTTCGGGAAGCTGCGCCGCTCCTCGCTCCTGGAGGTCGCCGACCCCATGTCCCCGAAGGACCTGGGGCGCACGCTGGTCCTCAACGTCGTGATGGAGGCCGAGCAGCGCGATGCGGGTGAGGTCACGGTCGGCGCCGTGGCCGAACACCTGGGCGTGGACCCCTCCGTGGCCAGCCGGATGGTGTCCGACTCCATCAAGGCCGGCTATCTCGTCCGGGCCGCCTCGCAGGAGGACGGCCGGCGCACGGTGCTCCACCTCAGCGACGAGGGCCGGGAACTGATGGCCCGCTTCCGGCGGCACCAGCGCTCGGCCTTCGAGTACATCACCGCGGACTGGCCCGAGCAGGAACGCCTGGACTTCGCCCGCCTCATGCTGAAGTACGTCGCCTCTCAGGAAGCCCTCCGCCAGCGCTAGCGGTTTTGCCGTCTCCCCCTCGGTGGGTCCGCCCTGGGTGGCCTGCGCCCTGACGTGTGGCATTTGTTCAGGTATGTCGGGCGGTGGCCGGCTCCGGCACCGTCGGGACGGCTTCAGCGATGTCCGTCCCTCGTGGGGTATGGCGCCGGAGTGGTTCAGGGAGCCCTTCTGGGGCGCGCTGGGTGGCCGGAGTGGTTGGGGGCCTTCCCCGGTGGGATGGAGGGTCTGACGGGCCGTGGGGGCCTCGGTGCTTCATCGGCCCCCTCCCTCGGTACCCGGTCCCCCGGACCAGGTACTGAAGCCGCGTTCGGACCCTTCGGTCCCTGTCCCTTCAGTCACTGCATAAACCTGCAGGTCAGGGGGGTGCCGCCGGTTTCGCAGGGACCGAAGGGACTCAACTTTCCAGTTATGAGCCAGATATGAACAGGGCACCCCTTACATACGCCCGCGCATACACACGCACACGTGAGGACTGGAAGTACCCACTCTGAGTCCCTTCAGTCCCTCTGTCGTTGATCAAAACGCTGTGACCTGCGCTTTCTCTCAGGGACTGAAAGGAGAGGGACTGAACGAGGGTCTGGGGCGTTCAGTACCTGAGGCAGGGAGGATTTGGTAGGGACTGAGGATGGATGGAACGGTATGGCAGGTTTCGGCCCTGGGCGGAGGGGCCGGGCGACACGCCCGGGTGGGTGCCGGTTCGCGGTGGGGGCACTGGAGGGTGAACAGCGGGAACGGAGGGACTGAAGGGACTGAAATGTCGATACGGCAGCGATTCCGGGGTGGGCTCTGGTGATCTCTGCGGTAATCTCCGCGATAGTGAATCTTCAGTCCCTCTGGTCCCTGGGACCTACACCGCGTCGAGGAAGAGCCAGTGCCGGTCCAGCCCGAGAAGCCGCCGCAGGGTGTGAGCGGCGGGACGGCGATGGACGTGGCCGGCTGGTTGGCCTTGCGGGGGTATCCCGTGCATCCGCTGGCGCCGGGGACCAAGACGCCCGCCGCCAACTGCCCGGAGTGCCGGGGCAGTGAGCACGCGCCGGAGGCCTGCCCGTGTCATGCCGAGCGTCGTTGGTGCCACGGGTTCCACGCCGCGACCACGGACCTCCGTACGGTGCGCACCTGGTGGAAGGCGGAGCCCCGGTTCGGGATCGGGGTCGCCACCGGGCCTGCCGGGCTCGTCGTGATCGACGTGGACGCCCACGCCGGGTCCCTTCCCGACCGGCAGCGGCTGCTGCCCGGCATCCCCATCGATGACCGCGTCGACCTGACCGGTCTGCAGAGCGGATTCGACACCTTGGCGCTTCTGGCCGCTCACAGGTCCCGGCCCAACCCGTGCGAGGACACCTCCACGCTGCGCGTACGCACGCCCTCCGGCGGGATGCACATCTGGTACCGGGCACCCAAGGACGGGCCGAGGTTCCGGTGCTCCAGCGGGTCGAGTTCCCGGGTGGCGCTGGCCTGGCAGGTCGATGTCCGGGCGGTCGGCGGCTACATCGTGGCGCCCACCACGCGTACCGCTGCCGGGGTGTACGAGGCGCTGCCCGGGGCGCGGGTGCCCGCGGCGCTGCCGCTGTGGCTCTCGGCCGAGCTGGTGCGTACCGGGCACGCCGGGGAGTCCCGTACGGCCGCGGCCATCCCGGCGCAGCCGCGTCCGCGCCGGGGCGCAGGGCGGCGGGTGCTCGACTCGCTGCTCGACGAGGTGCGCGACTGCGCGGCCAGTCCCTCCGGGACGGCGTTCAGCGAGAAGCTCAACCGGGCCGCCTTCACCGCGGGCGGCCTGGCTGCGGCCGGGCACCTCGGCGAGGCGGAGTGCCGCCGTCTGCTTCTGGAAGCCGCGGACCTGGCACGACCCCACCAGACCCGGCGCAACGCCCTCATCGTCGACGCGGGGCTGCGTGCCGGAAGCGATCGACCGATCCAGCCCAAGGACCGCCCATGAGCAGCGCCGGAAGCACGGGGTTCAACGCCCAGGCGGCGGCGGAACAGCTCGCCGCGTTCTCCGCCGAGACCGCGGCGGCCGGTCGGCTGCCCGCCCAGCAGAGTGCGGCGCCCGTCGCGGCCGCGGCGGACTTCGTCCAGGCCGGGCTGCTGAACAACCTGACGGACCGCGGGAACGCCAAACTGTTCGCGTACCTGCACCACGACCGGTTCCGGCACGTCGAGGGACTGGGCTGGTACGTGTGGGACGAGTACCGCTGGAAGCGCACGGGCGGCGAGAAGGCCGCGATCTGGGCGGCCGGCGACATGGCGGAGGAACTGCCCGTCCACGACCCGCGCGGGGTGTTCACCGACCGGGAGCTGGCCCAGCACCGCAAGCGGGCCATGTCCACCTCGGGCGTCAAGGCCATGCTCACCCAGGCCAAGGCCTCCCCCGAACTCGCCCTCGACCCCGACACGCTGGACGGCGACAAGTACGCCCTGTGCACCCCGGCAGGCGTCGTGGACCTGCGGACGGGCGACCTGCACAAGCCCGACCCGACCCGGGACCTGCACTCGCGCGCCACGCACCTGGCGCCCGAGGCCATGCCGACGCCGCGGTTCCACCGGTTCCTCGACGAGACCTTCGGCGAGGACGACAAGGGCAAGGAGATGATCAACTTCCTTCATCTCCTGCTCGGCTACAGCATCACCGGCGACGTGGGCGGGCAGGTCCTGCCGTTCCTGTACGGGGTCGGCGCGAACGGGAAGTCCGCGCTGCTCGACGTCGTGATCAAGATCCTCGGCGACTACGCGGATGTGGCGCCGCCCGGATTCCTGATGGAGCGCGGCAAGTTCAACGAGCACTCCACCGAGCTGACGGAGCTGCACGGCCGGCGGCTGTTCGTCTGCAGCGAGCTCAAGCCGCACGACAAGTTCGACGAGGCCCGCGTCAAGCTGCTGACGGGCGGCGACCGGCTCAAGGCGCGCCGGATGCGGCAGGACTTCTTCAGCTTCGAGCCGACGCACAAACTGTGGCTGCTGGGCAACCACCGGCCGGAGGTCGGCACGGGCGGCCACGCCTTCTGGCGGCGGATCCGGCTCATCCCCTTCGAGCGGGTCGTCCCCGACCACCGCAAGATCGACAATCTGGCCGAGGAGCTCGTCCACGACGAGGGCCCGGGCATCCTGCACTGGATGATCCAGGGCGCCAAGGCCTACCTCGCGACCAAGCCGTCCCTGACCGGTCCCAGCGTCGTGCGGACGGCCACCCAGGCGTACGCCACCACCGAGGACCACATCGGGCGGTTCCTGGCCGAGTGCTGCACCACCGGAGCCGACCTGGCCGACCCGCGGGACCTCAAGGTCGAGCAGGGCGCCCTGTACCGCGCCTACAGCGCCTGGTGCAACGACGGGGAGGGCCTGCGGCCCGCGACGACGCGTGCCTTCGCCACCCGGATCCGTGCCGAGGTGGGGGTGGCGTCGCCGAACGAGATGCTCCGCTCGAACGGGCAGAAGTTCTATCCCGGGCTGGCCCTTCTGGCCGACGAGGACCAGGCGCCGCGCGAGGCGAACAGGGCAACCACGAGGTGACGGGCCGGTGCGTGCGACCGCCCCGGGACGGGCACGCCTACGATGGACGAGGAAGATGAACGAATCCACCACCCGGTCGCGCCGCACAGGCGGCTGCTGCATAACGACACCGGCGCCGTTCGCGGCGTGGAGGAATCAGGGGCCCCGCGGGGCCGACGTGCATGAGGAGGGACCCACGCCATGAGCTCGCTACTGTCAGCAAGCGATCTCGCCCACGAGGACAAAGTGGTGTGGCTGGAGAACCCCGAAGACCTCGACTACGTCCGCCAGGCCCTCGACAAGACCCCCCGCCGCCGGGGCAAGCCCCGCTACCACCGCGACGGGCGGATGATCGGCTTCACCGAGCTCGGCGACACGGCGGAGGCCGACCCCGACAGCGGACTGCAGAAACGGCGCGTCTTCTACCTGCTCCCGCACGACCGGGACGCCGAACCCGACGGCCTGTACCGGGAAGGGGCACCGGGTGAGGCCGTGGACCCCCGTACGATCCAGCCGCGGCAGGTCGGCCGGAAGACGGAACGCTCGCAGCGGGGACTGTCCGCGCCGACGGTGGCCTGAGCCGATCCCTTCGGTCCCTCGGAGGAGGGTCAGAAGGCGAAGTCGACGTAGTCGATGTCGGTGAACTCGACCAGGAGGCTGGCGGCGCGGGCGCCGTTGTCCTTGAAGTAGATCTCCTGGAGGCCTTCCGCGGCGATGGCGCGGAGCTCGGCCTCGGGGGCGCCGGCTTCCTGGGCGGCGAACAGGCGGCTTGCGTACTGCGGCGGCAGGTGCTGGGTGATACGGCGCATGCGGCCGTCGTCGGTGGTGCCGGGGGCGGCGGTGAAACCGAAGCGGGCCCGGGTTTCGATCACCAGGCCGGTCTGCCGTGCGGCCTGCTCCCGGGCCCGTTTGCGGACCAGGGGCTGCCAGCGGCGGCGGACCTCGGCGGCAAGGCGGGCGGCGAGAGCCGGCTTGGGCTGCCTGAGCTGGTCCCTGACGTAGCGCTCGACGGTGCGCTGGGAGATGCCGAGGAGGCGGGCCGCCTCCCGGGTGGACTTGAGCTGCTTGACCAGGAAGCGCATCTGCGCGCCCGCTGACTTGGGGACGGGCCGGGTGAAGTTCAGTTCGTCGGCGCGGCTGAGGCTGTCGTCGATGCTGGCCATGTCTGCTTCTTACTCTCCGTCGGCGGCGGCGTCGTGGCCCTTGATGTGGCGGGCGGGATTGAGACCCTCGTCCAGCATCTGGACGGCCCACAGGAGCGGCTGGGTGCCCTCGTGCTTGACCATGCCGGGGCTGACGCCGAGGCGGAAGCCGCCGGGGAGGGGCTTGCCTTCGGGGGTGCGGGGGAGGAAGTCGAGGGGGCTCGGGCCGTCGGAGAGGTAGACCGCGCAGTCGGAGAGGACGGCGACCGGGTACTGGCCGGCGGCGGTGGCGAGCTTGTTCATCTTGCGGTGCATGTTGACGCGGGCGGTCGAGATGACGGCCGCACGGATGTCCGGGCGCCAGGTGGGGCGTTCGAGCGCGGGCCAGGGCTCGCCCGGGCGGTATCCGGCGCCCTGGGGGCGTTCGCGGAGCTTGCCGATGCCGCCCTTGACCGTGGACTTGATCGCCGACAGGACCGGCTTGACGGTGGGGGTGGCCGGGTGCCGGGATGCGGTGGCCATCGCGGTGAGGAACTCGGTCTCCGACAGGGCCGGGGTGATGCCGAGGTCGGCCATGGTGGCCATGTAGGCGTCGCGCAGGCGGGTGTACCAGGCGTCGAGGTAGGAGCCGTGGTCAGGGCGGAGCCAGGCCTCGGTGGGGTGGACGGTGAAGCCGAGCTCCTGCGCGTAGGCGAGGGTCGGGGTCGCGTACCAGGCGGGGCCGGCGGGGGGCCTGCCGTGCGGGGTGAAGGGACTGGGCAGGCGCGGGTCGAGGGTGAGCGCGGACAGGTCCGCCAGCCAGCAGCCCGGGACCTTCGGGTCGAAGCGGGGGCCGGTGGTGTGGACGGCCGGGCCGAGGCCGACGGTGAGGCGGTTCGCGGCGGCGGCGAAGGCCATGTTCACGTCGATGCCGACGGCGTGGGTGCGGGCGCACTCGGCGTCGGTGAGCAGCTCCGGGTCGCGGAACCAGTCGTACGCCTCCTCGTCGAGCACCTGGTCCGGGGTGCGCTGGTGGGCGCGGGGGTACAGGGCGGCGACGACCGGGTGCTCGTCGGGGGCCTCCGGGGGGGCCGGGTCGACGGGGCGGGTGAGGGAGCCGGGGACGGGCGCGGACTCCCAGGTGTTGGTCTCGGGGTTGCGGGCGGCGCGGGTGGGCGGGCGCAGCGCCGTCATGAGCTCCAGGCCGGTCACCGCCGTGGAGCCGCGCGGGGTGAGCACGCGGGTGGCGTACGTGGTGAGCACCTCGGCGAGCTCCGGGGCGGGGAGCCCGGCGGTGTGCTCGCCCCAGGCGCGGGGGTCCAGGGCGCCCCAGGGCAGGACCGCCAGCTGGACGCACTGGCGGCCGGTGGCGGCGGTGGCGGGGCGGTAGATGCGGGGCCAGGGGCCGAAACCGCGGCGGGTGAGCTGCCACTTGCTCCGGGCGAGCTGCTTGAGGACGGGGTGGTGGTCGGGCAGGCGCAGGGCGCGCCGGTCCTCAAGGACGGCGGGCAGGCCGAGGGCCTCGGTGGCGGCGGCGGTGAGGACGAGGAGCGGGTCGCCGTCCTTGCCGTTGCGGTGGAGGCGGGGGGAGCGCAGGTCGGCGTCGGGGCCGAGGGCCCAGGCGATGAGGGTGGGGAGGTCGGTGCGGGCCTTGGGGGGCAGGTCGAGGAGGAGACCGCGGGCGGCGTGGGCGCGGGCGGTGCCGTCCAGGACGAGGAGGGGGCCGTTGCCTTCCAGGGGGGTGGTCGGAGTGGAGGCGGGGGTACGGGGGTTCGCCGGTCGGCGGGTGGTGGTGCGGGGGCGGGGCGGTGTTGCGCGGGGCGGCTCTTCCTGGGGCTGATGCGGGGTACGGGGCTGGGGCTCGGGCTGGGACTGGGGCTCGGGCTCCGGCCCGGGGCTCGGCACGGTCGCGGGCTCCGGGGCGGCCTTCGGCTCCGGGGTGTTAACGGCGTTAACGCCGTTAACGGGATGGAGGGCGGCCAGGCCCTCCAGGAGGCGTGCGTACGCGGCGCGCTTGGGGGGCCGGGGGGCCGTGCGGCCCGTTTCCCAGGAGGTGACCGTTTCGCGGCGTACGGAGAGGGCCTTGGCGATCTGGTCCTGGCTCAGGCCGGCGGCTTCGCGCAGGCGCTTGCGCTCGTCCGGGTGCGGGAGCGGGTCCTGGGCGGCCGCTTCTTCGAGCAGGGCGTCGACCGCAGCGAAGAGGCTCTCTTGTTCGTCGGGCATGGTGCGTGCGTACCTCCGGGGGCAGCCTATGTGAAGCGCACGGTTGAACGCACGTGAAACGCACGTGGGCGTTAACGGCGTTAACGCCGTTAACGCCTTCGACCGCGGCCGGGCGAAGGTCCGGCGGGGGTGCGCGTTCAGATGCGGGCGAGCAGCAGCTCGGTGACGGCCTTGAGGTCGTCCGGGGTGAGGTGGGCGGTCAGGGCGTCCGCGATCGTTTCCGGGGAGTCCGTGGCGATCGTGATCCGGGGCGCCGCGGAGGCGCTGGCGGCGTTAACGCCGTTAATGGTCGGTGCGGGCGTGGGAGCGTTGACGGTGGGCTCCTGGCCGGGGGCATTAACGCCGTTAACGGTCGGGGCGGGGTGGGTGCGCTGGCGCGGGGGGTTCACGGCGCCGATCGTCCCGGTTGCAGCCGCTTCCTGCTCCTCCTGCGGCAGGCGCCCGATGCGGCGGGCCGGTTCCACCTTGAGCTCGCCCGTGTCGACCTTTTCCTGGAGGCTCGGGGTGAGGTTCAGGAGGGCCAGCCTCTGCGAGACCCAGGCGGCCGTCTTGCCCAGCCGCTTGGCGACCTGGGCCTGGGAGCCGTGGACGTCGACGAGCTCCTGGAGGGCCCGGGCCTGGTCCATCGGGGCCACGTCCACCCGGTGGATGTTGGCGATGAGCGCCGATTCGAGGATGTCCGCGGCCGACGCCGACAGGGCGTCGTTCACGTGGATGTGCATGGTCTTCAGGCCCGCCAGCTGGGCGGCCGCGAGGCGCCGGTTGCCGTCGATGACCACGTACGGGGCGCGCCCGAGGCCGTCGGTCTGGCCGGGGTGGGCCTCCATGAACGCCATGCGCGTGGCGACCGCGAGCGGCTGGAGCTGGCCCCGGGAGAGCAGGGACTGGGCCAGCTCGTCGAGTTCGGTGAGGTCCTCGCGGAGGTTGAACGGGTTGTGCGCGAGCGCCTCGATGGGAACCTCGGACGGCGGGACCACCCCGGAAGTGGGAGCGCCGGTCGCCTCGGCGATGGCCGCGCGGCGGGAGCTGACGCCGACGGGCTGGGCGCGGGCGAAGGATGCCGAGACGGCGAGCTTGTCGGCCTTGCTCATGAGATCTCCCTTGCGAGGGCCCGCAGCGCGACCGCCTGGTCGCCCTTGGGTGCGTAGACGAACAGCGGCTGCTTCACGCGGACGGCCTCGCGCTGTTCCTTGAGGTCGGGTACCACGGCGACGACGCGGGGATCCTTTATGTCCCTCCAGGCCTGGAGGGAGGAGGTGGCGATGTAGCCGCGGCGGCCGTCGTAGAGGTTCACGACCAGGCCGAGGTAGTCGATGTCGAGGGCGAGGTCGTCGCGCAGGTCGTTGATCTGGGAGGTGAGGAGGTCGTACGCGTCGGCCGAGGAGTCCTCCGCCTGGACGACGATCAGCGCGCCGGAGGCGCCGGGCTGTTCGGTGTCGCGGCGCCGGCCGTAGTAGATGGCGGCGTCCATGCTGAGGCCGAGGCTCGGCGGGCAGTCGATGAGGATGACGTCGTAGTCGGACTCGACGGGTGCCAGGGCGCGTTCGAGGGCGGCCTCGCGGGCGCGGACGGTGGACAGGCGCACGTCGAGGAGGAAGGCGTCCGTGCAGGCGGGGAGGAGGTGGAGGCGGTCCCCGAAGCGCGCGTCCGGGATGGGGACGACCAGGTCGGCGAGGGGCCCCTTGGCCTCGCCGGCCATGTGGCAGGTGAGGCTGTCGCCGCCGATGGGCAGGGGCTGCTGGCCGAGCTGCTTGGTGAGGTGGCCCTGCGGGTCGAAGTCGACCAGCAGGACGCGCATGCCGAGGCCCGGCAGGTCCTCCAGGTCCAGGGGGGTGGGCTCCGCGGGGTGCTGGTCGCCTTCCTCGGCCGCGGAGGGGCGGGCGGGCCGGCGGGCGACGCGGACCGGGTGGAGGGTCTCCGGGTCCTCGGCGAGGGCCTCGGCGGTGCCGGCGGTGATGGCGGTCTTGCCGACGCCGCCCTTCTGGTTGCACACGACGATGCGGCGTACGACGGAGGGCCGCTTGACGGTGGGGGCCGGGTTCATCTCCAGCCAGAGGCGGACGGCTTGGGCGAGTCCCTGGATGAGGGAGACGCCGCGGTCCTTGCAGTCGGTGCGGAAGGAGTCCCACTGGCCGGCGGGCAGCCAGGTGGAGAAGGATTCGGCGCCCGAGGTGTCGACGGGGGAGGGGCCCGAGGCGAGCGCACGCCAGTCGGCGATGCCCTGGTGGACGGCGTCCTGGATGTCCACGCCCAGTTGGGCGGTGCGGACCTTCAACTCTTGGCGGAGCCACGGGGCGAGTTTGGAGACGACCTTCTCACGGTCGCTCTGGGACGAGGGCGAAGTCATGAGAGGGACTTTACTAACGTTCGTGGCCGCGCGTGGGCACCACGCCTGAGTTTTGCTAACGAATGGCCTGGATACGCGACAGGGCGGCCTCGCACACGCCGTAGCGAGCACCCCCGTGGTTCGCCACGGCGTGTGCGAGGCCGCCCTGGTTACGCCGTCAGCCGACCGGGACCGCCGAGGAGTCGGGCAGTGCCAGACCGAGCTCGGCCCGGCACTCGGGCGAGCCGGCCGGGTCGAAGCCGGGGATGCGGTGCGCGGGCACGATTCCGGGGAGCACCAGGTTCCACAGGTCGATGACCCGGGAGTGCAGGTCCTCACGACCGGTGCGGACGTGGGAGGTGACCTGGATGCCGGTGAACGAGCCGACGAGGAAGGTGGAGAGGTCGTACACGTCGAGCGACGGGAGGACGTCACCGCGCTCCTGGGCCGGCGTCAGGCAGGCGTGGCAGGTGTCGATCCAGGTGTTGTACGGGGCCGGGTCGGGGTTGGTGAACGAGCCGAACTCGATGACCAGGCGGATCGCGGCGCGGATGCGGACGTTGGTGCGCAGCCCGTACGCCATCTGGTGCGTGAGGTCGATGACCGTCTGCAGGCCGGGCTGCTCGATGGCGGGAACGCCCTCGGAGACCTGGAACTGCTCCTCCATCAGGGTGCGGGCGAGGGCTTCCTTGGAGGGGAAGTGGAAGTACAGCGCGCCCTTGGTGACTCCGGCGTACCTGACCACGTCGCTCAGGCTCGTGCCGCCGAAGCCGCACCGGTCGAAGGCGATGGCTGCGCCGTCGAGGATCGCCTGCCTGGTGATCTCGGCACGTTCCTGCCGGGCCCTTGCCACGTGCGTGTCTCCTGCTGCTGCCTGAGGGGTGTCGGGCTCCATCTTGTGGGATGGCGCCGAAGAAAACCAGTCGACAAGTATTTTTTCAGGAAGGGTCGTTAACGGCGTTAACGCCGTTAACGGCGTTACGACCGGCGTAGGCGGTGCCACCGGGGCGCGGGGTGGCGTTAACGCCGTTAACGCCGTTAACGGGGTCAAGGGGGTCAAGGGGGTCACATGGGCGGGATGCCCGCGGGCGGGGTCGGTGGGGGTTCGGGGGCGTCCCGTCAGTCCACTGTCCTTCCGTGTCGTGCCGGGCCGTCAAGGGCGCTCTCTTCGTTCGCGTCGCTTCGCGATGGCCTTCG
>NZ_JBEXRC010000048.1:0-53242 GCF_040612915.1 Streptomyces sp. NPDC006326
CCCGCGCCGGTGGCGCGGGCCCCTCGTCCGTGTGGTGCGTCGTCCACGCCCTCGTCAGGCGTCGAGGACCTGGCCCTCGCGCTTCACGACGGGCGGCTCCACCGACCAGGGGAACTCGATCCAGTCGTCGGTGCGCTTCCAGACGTACTCGCACTTCACCAGCGAGTGCGCCTTCTCGTAGATCACCGCGGACCGGACGTCGGCGACCGTCCCCAGGCAGAAGTCGTGGACGAGCTTCAGCGTCTTGCCCGTGTCGGCCACGTCATCGGCGATGAGGACCTTCTTGTCGGAGAAGTCGATCGCGTCCGGCACCGGCGCCAGCATGACCGGCATCTCCAGCGTGGTGCCGACGCCCGTGTAGAACTCGACGTTCACCAGGTGGATGTTCTTGCAGTCCAGCGCATACGCCAGCCCGCCCGCGACGAAGACCCCGCCCCGGGCGATGCTCAGGATGATGTCGGGCTCGTAGCCGTCGTCGGCGATGGTCTGCGCCAGCTCGCGCACGGCGCGCCCGAAGCCCTCGTAGTCCAGGCTCTCGCGTACGTCACTCATGCCTCGTGCCTTACCTGGGTGCGGTGGAAGTTCTGGAACGAACGCGAGGCCGTGGGCCCGCGCTGGCCCTGGTACCGCGATCCGTACCGCTCGCTCCCGTACGGGAACTCGGCGGGCGAGCTGAGCCGGAACATGCACAGCTGCCCGATCTTCATGCCCGGCCAGAGCTTGATCGGCAGCGTGGCGAGGTTCGACAGCTCCAGGGTCACGTGCCCGGAGAAGCCGGGGTCGATGAAGCCGGCGGTCGAATGCGTCACCAGGCCGAGACGGCCCAGACTGGACTTCCCCTCCAGTCTGGAGGCGATGTCCTCGGGCAGCGAGATGACCTCGTACGTGGAGGCGAGGACGAACTCGCCCGGATGCAGGATGAACGCCTCGTCGCCCTCCGGCTCGACGAGCCGGGTCAGGTCGGGCTGCTCGATGGCGGGGTCGATGTGGGCGTAGCGGTGGTTCTCGAACACACGGAAGAACCGGTCGAGGCGCACATCGATGCTGGAGGGCTGCACCATCGATTCCTCGAACGGGTCGATGCGAACCCGTCCGCTGTCGATCTCGGCCCGGATGTCTTTGTCTGAGAGAAGCACGTCCCGAGGATACGCAGGCGCGCGGGCCACCCCCAATCGGGAGCGGAGGCCCGCGCGCCCCGGCCTCCCTAGCGCTTGGCCGCCCCGCCCACGGGCACGGCATGCCTCAGCCGCGCGCACCGCGGACACCGCAGCAGCCGCCCCGGACCGATCCGGCCGGCACCGAGGTGCTGCAGCGGGAACGAGGCGGTGCTGAAAACGTGCCCTTCGGCACAACGGACGACGGTGTGCTCCATCGAGTCCCTTTCCCCAACCAGCTGTACTGCGACGAATCGCCACATTAGGGGATGAGCAGGACCCGCTCCAGCCGCCACTCCACCGCCCCGCGCACCGGTACGTTACGCCCCAACTCCCGTCCCCACGAACCCCCGTGCCCCCCACACACGACAACGACCCCGCGGCTGATTCACCGGGGGTCGATCTTGGGGTAGAGTGTCCAACGATAGGGATCCAGGCGACTGGCACCCTGCGCGGATGTAGTTTAATGGTAGAACATGAGCTTCCCAAGCTTATAGCGCGGGTTCGATTCCCGTCATCCGCTCCATGACAAAGCCCCAGGTCACAGACCTGGGGCTTGCTTTTGTTGTCCGGATCCCCCTGGGCTCTCATGCCATTCGCGTGCCACAAGTGCCCCCGGAGGCGTCAGGTTGGGCCCCGGGCGCTACTCGATGTCGAGTGACTGCCGTCCGGTCAGGCGCCTTTACGCTGAGGCCGACGGGCGGGGTGCGGATCGCGTCCTCCTCGGCGCTGGAGGGATGGCCGGCCTTTCGGCGCTGCCCACTGGGGAGGCGCCTCATCCGTGTGCCTCGCTTCGCAGTCGACATGATGCGGGCCGCCTCTGTGCGTGTCAGCGTGATCCGAGAGGAATCCATACCCCACTCATCAAGAGGAGTTGCCGTCATGGACGGTAGGCAGGGCAAGCGTCAGGAGCCGGGCAGGGGCCGCGAGGCGCAGGAGCACCATCGCCCCGGAGACCCCGCGCAGCCCCAGGCAGGCAAGTCGTCCCGCGAGAAGGGACAGAAGCCCGGCCCGAAAGAGACCTCGCGCCGCCGTGAGGACGACCTGCTGCGCGAAGAGGACCTGCACGACGAGGGACTCTGACCAGCGCACGACTCGCCCACACCGCCCAGAGCCCGGCCGGTCCGCAGTCATTCCGGCCGGGCTCTGTGGCATCCCGCCCGACGCCGGAGGAGAGCGGGCCGTCCGCCTCGGTGGCGCCGCGCTCTCGGCTCGGCCGCTGAGGATTCGTGGTCAGCCTGCCGCATCGGCAGCGCTGTCCTCAGGTTCGGGTGTGGTGGCGATGAGGATCTGAGCGGCCTGCGTGATGTTGTCGGCGCGGACGGCGCGGGCCATGGCTTCGCGGGCGGCGTCGGCGGTGGTGTCCGGGGGGACCACCAGCAGGGCGAAGTGGTCGTTGGGGCCGCGCGTGACGAGGACGGTGTCGTCGCCGACGGGGTCGGCGTCGACGTGCACGACCTGGTCGTCGATGACCAGACGGGTCGGGAGGCCGTTCCAGGCGGACGCGTCCACGCCCACGCGAGTAATCGGGCCGAGATGCCCGGTCAACACGCTGATCAGCGCGGGCAGCTCGGTTTCGATGGCGCGGGTGCGCGGCCACCACGCGCCGTCCAGGAGTCCTTCCCGGGACCGCGTGGTCTCCAGCCGCAGCAGTGCCGTGCCCGGTTTGATCGCCTGGTGGACCGCATCCGGCAGGAGCAGTGGGGGCGTGTGGGGGGTGTCGGAGTCAGCCATGTGGGTCCGCCCGTCTACGGGGTGCGGCCGTACTGCGTCGCAGGTCGGCACCAGTGCCGTCGGGCGACGTGCGCGGGCCTGCCGTCCTTTTCACGGTACTCCCGCCGCCCTGTCCATGGCCCGCCGCAAAATGCCTGCTCAGGTGGGTCAAAGTCCGTCGAGCAGGCGTACAGTGAAGGAACCGGAAGTACTTCGCACACCGGCTTTCATGCGGGTGTCATTTCCGGCGATCGCCTACAAACCGGGCTGCCGACGGGCAGTTCGGGGGCAGGTCCACATCATGACCACGACCCTCGAACGGACCGCGCCCCGCGACCTCGCCGCAGAGCTTCCGGCTCGTTTGTCCCTCACCCCGAAGAGCACTCTCGCCGGCCAGCTGGACGGTGCCTGGTTTCCCTACTCCCGAGACCTCGAAGCCGAGCTCCCGGTGCTGTTGGCTGCCCTGGACGAGCCCTGGGGCCGCATCACCCGCGTCACCGTGAACCCCACCCGCTGGCCCGTCGTACCGCGCACCGTGCCCATGGACGGGCGCACGCTGCACGTGGGCTGGTTCACCGAACAGGACCCCGACAAGCTGATCCTGCTCTCCTACAACGTCGGCCGCTGGGATCTCCTCGTCGTCCCGCCCGAGACCGAGCCCGCAGCTGCGGCCCGGCTGATGGCCGCCGCGGCGATACCGGGCAGCGTCCGCACCTCGGGCGTACTGATGGCCAACGAAGCCGCCATCGGGCGCGGCATCCGCGACGCCCGTCGCGGGGAAGACACCTGGGAGTGCGAAGGCGGGGCATGCATGTCCCCTTCGGGAGCCCCGATGGACCGAAGCACCTTCCCACTGCCCGGAAACGGCTGGAGGTGAGCCTCGTGGAGACCGTCGCCCTCATCGCGGTGATCATCCTCGCGATCGCCATCGGAATGCGCTGGATCCACCTGCTGAACGCCCAGCACGACGCGCGGATCGCCGCCTACCACTTCAGCGACCCCCTGCCGAGACCTCCCGGTCTGCCGGACGGCACCGGTCGTCGAGCCCACCGCACGGATGCCGACCGGTGAGGAACAGGCCTTCCTCCGACCTGAGGAACAGGCCTTCCTCCGACCGGGGGCAGCGGTCGGGGCGCCACGGCGCCCCGACCCGTCTGCCTCTCACCCCCCTGAAGGGAACACACCCACGTGAAGTACATCGAGAGCCAGACACTGCCATCGCTCGGGCACGCGGAGGTACGGATCATCGCCCACACACCCGAAGCCGCCCGCGCGGTCGCGGAAGCCCTCCGCGGGTGCTTCGCCGGAGCGGAACAGCGCAGCTACCCCGGCCTCGACGGCGACACCCGCCTCCACCTCACCGTGGACACGACGACACCCGTCGGCCCCGCCCGCTCGTGGCTGGCCGCCAGCAGGCCCCCCGCCGGCACCGGCGCCCACTCCGACGAGACCTGACAAGCCCCCACCGGCCTCGGAGCCGACCCCACACACGAAGGGACGCGGTCATGGCCACACTGCGCGAACGCAAGACCTACCGCGAACAGGTGCTCCGGGTCCTGTACGAAGCCGTCGAGGGCAACCGCCTCCTCGGCATCACCGGAGCGCAGCTGCGGCGCGAACTGCACGTGCCGGAACAGGATCTGGCCGCCGCCTGCACCTACCTGGCGGCCGAAGGGCTGATCACCGTCGACTGGGATCCGGGCAACACCCCCGCGATGGTCACCCTCACCCACGAGGGAATCCGGCGCATGGAGGCCGAGGAGGAAGGGACGGCCAGGGCCCGGCCTGATCCGAAGGGCACGCCCTGATGTATTGATCACGAGCGTTCAGCTTCGGCCGATGTGTACGGACGCGAACGCCGGGCGAACCGGAAAAGGCCTGGTAGCACCCGGTCAGGACCCGTCGGCGCGCGCCGGGACCCGACCGTGGAAACCCTGCGTGAACCGGCCACCGGGGCATCCGGGTGCTGGAGGCCGTCGGGCACGGAAGCCGTGTGGCGGGGCCGGTCGCGGGGGAGCATCCTGGAGGCCAGGCCGCCCGTGCAGCCGGACGCCGGCCCGCCGGCCGGTTGGAGGCAAGAGGATGACCGTCGGAGGGCGCGGGGACCGGGACCGCTCGGAGAGCTTCGGGGAGGAACTGCTCGGGGTGTTGCTGGACCGGGCGCCCGAGCTGGCGCCGCACATGGTCGGCCCGCTCGTCGCCGAGACGGTGGCCCGGCTGGGAGGCCGCGAACCACAGATCCTGCTCCAGGACTACGGGCAGCAACGGCTGGCCCCCCTCCCCGTCGGCGGTTTGACCGCAGGTGATCCGCAGCCCATCGACCGGTCCGAGGCCGGCCGGTGCTTCCTGGAGTCACGCCCCGTCGAAGTCCTGACCCCCGACGGCATACGGGTCCACCTGCCCCTGCTGGACGGCGGCGACCAGGTGGGGGTCCTCGCGGTCACCCTGGACGGGATCGACGACGACGCCCGCCGGCTCCTGCGCAGGGTCGCGGGCCTGGTGGCCGGCCTGCTGGAGACTAAGAACGGCTACACCGACCTCTTCTTCCGCACCCGCCGCAGCGAACCGATGAGCGTGGCCGCGGAGATCCAGTGGTCCCTGTTGCCCCCGCTGTCGATGGTGATGCCGCGCGTCGCGGTCGCCGGAGTCCTGGAGCCCGCCTACGCCGTGGCGGGGGACAGCTTCGACTACGCCCTGAACGGCGACGTCTTGCACCTCGCCATGGTCGACGCCATGGGGCACGGCCTGGACGCGGCCACGATGGCCACGGTGGCCATTGGCGCGTACCGCCACGCCCGGCGGATCAGCATCGAACTGTCCGAGATCTACCTCTTCATGGACCGGGCCGTCGCCGAGCAGTTCGACCCGGACCACTTCGTGACCGCCCAGATGATGCGCCTGGACACGGACACGGGACGCCTCCAGTGGGTCAACGCGGGGCATCCTGCGCCGATGCTGATCCGCGCGCACCGCGTCGTACGCCGCCTGGACAGCCCCACGACCCTCCCCGTCGGCTTCGGAGGGGCCCAGCCACAGGTCAGCGCGGTGGCACTGGAGCCGGGCGACCGCGTCCTCTGCTTCACCGACGGCCTGATCGAAGAACACCAAAGCGGCCAGGAACAGTTCGGCGAGGAGCAGCTGATCGACTGGGTGAATCAGCTGGAGCAGGCTGACCAGGGGATCCGCGCGGTGGCCCGGGACCTGTCCCACACCCTCATGCGGGCACGCGGCGAAACCACCTCGGACGACGCGACGCTCGTCCTGTTCGAATGGCTCGGATGACGGAAAGGATCTTCCCGCCTACCTGGTCCGGATGAACTCGTCCGGCTCGCGCTCCAGGAGCCTGGCCTCGACGCGCCGGAAACCGTACAGGTGTGCCCCGCGTGTACCGGGGAGATCCCATGGAGCCTGCGAGCCGGCGGCCACTGACACCGTGAATCAATATCTGTGCCCGCGGTCTGAGAGTTTGACGGGTGCCGCAGGGAGAGTGTTTGCCACGGCGCACAGGGTGTGATTATTCAACGTACACAAACCCCTGCGGCGTGCTACCGTAAATCTCGGTTGCAGTTGTGGTACCCAAAAACTTCGAGTGCAGGCCGGCTTCCACGCCGGTCGAAGCACTCGCTATTTCCGGTCATTTCCGGGCGGGGCATCATCGCAGCGACACGGTGTCCGCACAGGGCGGATTCCGGTGTACTGCCCCTAAGGAGATATCGCATGGCTAGTGGCACCGTGAAGTGGTTCAACGCGGCAAAGGGCTTCGGCTTCATCGAGCAGGACGGCGGCGGCCCCGACGTGTTCGCCCACTTCTCGAACATCGCCTCCACAGGATTCCGCGAGCTGCTCGAAGGCCAGAAGGTCACCTTCGAGGTCGCGCAGGGCCAGAAGGGCCCGACGGCCGAGAACATCGTTCCCGTCTGACGCTGACGCGCATGGTGCAGCTGGGGCCCGCATCCCTCGGGGTGCGGGCCCCAGCTGCATGCATTTCCCGCAGTGGTCTCGTCTGCGGGACGGAGTTTTCAGGGTTGCGACGTCCCTGGATTTCACATCCACCGGCGTCGCCCATTTCATCGCCTGCGTCCGTACAGATTCCCTGCAGGCCCGATTCGCATTTTCATTCGGCCCGTTCTCGTGATTCCCTGCGCTGCCCTTTTGCTGCGGGAGTTCCTTGCTGCGCGCCGTATCAAGGAAGGTTCTGATGAACCCCACCCGTAAGAACGAGCGCTCTTCTCGCACCCGCAGCCGCACCGGCGGCCCCGTTTTCGGCACGGGCGCTGCTTCGCCTCGGGGCAGCCGCTTCGGCGCGTCCACCCCGAGCCGTTCCGGAAGTCCGAGCCGCTCGGGCGGCTACGGCCGCCGGCCCGCCGCGGTCCAGGGCGAGTTCGCCCTGCCGAAGACGATCACTCCCGCGCTGCCCCCCGCCCTGGCCTTCGCCGATCTCGACATGCCTCGGGAGCTGCTGTCCGCCCTCGGCGCGCAGGGCGTGACCGTGCCCTTCCCGATCCAGGGCGCGACCCTGCCCAACACCCTCGCGGGCCGTGACGTCCTCGGCCGCGGCCGCACCGGCTCCGGCAAGACCCTGGCGTTCGGACTGGCGGTGCTGGCCCGCACCGCCGGGCAGCGCGCCGAGCCCCGCCAGCCGCTCGCTCTCGTCCTCGTCCCCACCCGCGAGCTGGCCCAGCAGGTGACCGACGCCCTCGCCCCGTACGCCCGCTCCGTGAAGCTGCGGCTGACCACGGTCGTCGGCGGCATGTCGATCGGCAGGCAGGCAGGCGCGCTGCGCGGGGGCGCCGAGGTCGTCGTGGCCACGCCGGGCCGGCTGAAGGACCTCATCGACCGTGGCGACTGCCGCCTGAACCAGGTCGCGATCACCGTCCTCGACGAAGCCGACCAGATGGCGGACATGGGCTTCATGCCCCAGGTCACCGCCCTCCTGAACCAGGTGCGCCCCGAAGGCCAGCGGATGCTGTTCTCCGCCACCCTGGACCGCAATGTCGATCTGCTGGTGCGTCGCTACCTGACCGACCCGGTCGTCCACTCGGTGGACCCCTCGGCCGGTGCGGTGACCACGATGGAGCACCATGTGCTGCACGTCCACGGCGCCGACAAGCAGCGGGTGACGACGCAGATCGCGGCGCGCGAAGGCCGGGTGATGATGTTCCTGGACACCAAGGACGCCGTCGACCGCCTGGCCGAACACCTGCTCGGCAGCGGAGTACGGGCCGCCGCGCTGCACGGGGGCAAGTCCCAGCCCCAGCGCACGCGGACCCTTGCCCAGTTCAAGACCGGCCACGTCACCGTCCTGGTCGCGACGAACGTCGCGGCGCGCGGCATCCACGTCGACAACCTCGACCTCGTCGTGAACATCGACCCGCCGACCGACCACAAGGACTACCTCCACCGCGGCGGACGCACCGCCCGCGCCGGCGAATCCGGCAGCGTCGTCACCCTGGTCACCCCGAACCAGCGCCGCGACATGACCCGGCTGATGGCCGCCGCCGGGATCACCCCGCAGACCACCCCGGTCCGCCCGGGCGAAGAGGCTCTGAACCGCATCACCGGTGCCCAGTCCCCCTCCGGGGTTCCCGTCATCATCGCCGCGCCGGTATCCGAGCGACCCCCGCGCAGCGGCGCCTCCCGCGGCCGGCGCAGGCCTGCGTCTGCTGCCCGGCGCGGGAGCGAACGGCACTCCACCTTCGGTGCGGCGGCGTGAGAGCCACGTGATCAGGCAACTGACCCATCTCTGCAGGAGGCACATGGTGACGCTGGTCCAGATGGAGTCCCGCTCGGCGGGTGCCGGCCCGGTGCACCGGATGGCGGTCGATGCCCCGGAGGCGGCCGATCCGCAGGTCTGTGACGACATGACGGTCGAAGTGGCCCTGGCGGTCATGGCCAGTGCTCGCACGGGGCACCTGCTCGTCTGCGACGAGGGCGGCCGCACGGGGCTGGTCACCCAGGCCCGGCTCGCCGCTTTCCGTGCGGGCGACACGTACACGGACCGGGTCCGGCTGCGCGACGTCCTCGGCGACCGTGAGCCGTTCCCGTTCACCTCGCCCTTGACCGCGACGGCCGAGACGGAGCAAGAGATGCACCACCACCGAGTCGATGCCGAGCCCGTCGTCGCCGAACGGGGCGCGGGTGTCCTCGCCCTTGCAGGCTGAACCGCCTCACCCGCGGCACAACCGTCCCCTTCTTCCTTCTCTTCTGTGAGGCATCATGCGCTGTGTCATCGCCCGCTTCCCGTTCGACCTGACCCACAGCGGCGTCCTGGAATCGATGAAGGGTGTCAAGCCCGAGCAGGTCATCGGTGAATCCGTGATCATCGGCCGCCGCACTTACCCCGCCAAGCAGGTCGGCCAGGTCATCACCCGCCAGGACCGGCGCGACTTCAGCGTCCGAGAAGTCATCCGGGCCATGACCCAGCTCGGCTTCACCTGCCGTGGCCTCGGGGCCGCCGCGCCCACGCGCGACCTCAGCCCGCTCCAGCAGGCTTCCGCGATGTTCGGCGCCCCGGTGACCGTCTGATTGGCGGGGCCGGCGCCAGCACGCATCCGAACAGCCAAGAGGGCCCGACCGGCACGCGCCGGCCGGGCCCTCCCCCGTCCCGACCACTTCTCTGCGCGAGCTCCCGGCTTCGACTGCCGCCGTCCCCGAGCGCCTGAGCGGACGGCGGTGCCGGCTGCCCTGCACCGCCCTGGCACCACCGTCGACATCTACCTCCATCCAGGACACGCGAAAATCTATGTCGGCTGAGGTAGACATTGGGTGGTCGCATGGTTATGGTTTCTCTCGTAGCCAAGAGATATCAGGCCCGGCAGAGACGAACTGCCGGGCAGCAGCACCCGAAAGTGCAGTTCGCAGTACCCAGCAGTGAAGTCAGTGAGCTACTCGGTGAAGGCGTCGGCTGCAGGCGCGCGCACCGGGGAGTCGGCAGCGGGGTTCGCCGCCCGAGCAGACGCAGGATGGGCGACGGGCCGGCTGCCGAAGAGTGAAGTGGCGCTGTCACAGGCCACAGAGCAGTGCGTACCACCAGTACCACCAGCAGTACGAAGTACCCGCTTGGCAAGCAGTCGATCGACGAGGGAAGAACGGAGGAGCGGCCGCCATCAGGATCGCCCGGGTGGAAGTTCTGAGCCCGGGTACCGCAGGACATCGATAGTGAGGTGGTCTCCGGTCAAGCAACCGCGATCCCCGCAGTCCCGGCAGCATCTCGGTCGGGGCAGCGGAAACAAGAGGTCGGCGCAGTTCCAGGGCCGACAGATGGTGTAGTAGTTCCTTCGGGGCCTTGGTGCCGTACGGCACCAAGGCCCCTCCATGCGTTCCATGAGAGAGGTGCAATGACAGCAGACGACTCGTTCGGCCGTCTCGACGACGACGACTACCCCGCCTACACGATGGGCCGGGCCGCCGAAATGCTCGGCACGAGCCAGGGCTTCCTCCGTGCCCTCGGCGAGGCACGTCTGATCACCCCGCTCCGCTCCGCCGGCGGCCACCGACGCTACTCCCGCTACCAGCTGCGCATCGCCGCCCGCGCCCGCGAACTCGTCGACCAGGGCACCCCGATCGAGGCCGCCTGCCGGATCATCATCCTCGAAGACCAGCTCGAAGAAGCCCAGCGCATCAACGAGGAGTACCGCCGCGCCGCCGAATCAGCCGGGCCGCCGGCCTCGCCCTGAGGTGGAGTCCCTCGCCGCGGCGCAGGCCTGGCCCGTGCCCCAGCCGCGCCGTGCAGGGCGGCGGCGAACGGCGGTCATCAGCGGTGCTGTTGGCCGACCGGTCCGGATGCCCGGGCAGGCCCGCGGGATGCCGGCGGGGCGGCCTGGGGTGAGGTGTCCACGGGTCCGTGGGGGCCGGGGTGGTGCTTCAGCGTCTCCTGCATGACGTGCGCGCCCTGTTCGGCCATTGCGTCGATGGGACCGGCGAGTTCGTCGGGCGCCACGTCGATCGTCCAGACGAACCGGCTGCGCCCCTCGCCGGCGGCGAGCACCTGCATCGAGGCGTGGTGGTGCTTCGGCGTCATGGAGCCGCCGATCACTGCGTAGGCCACGCGTCGGGCCGCGTCGTCGATGTCGACGATCAGCTCGTGCACGACGACACCGTTCGCGAAGGTCACGGTCCTGGTGTCGGTCTCCATACGGGTGTCCGTGACGAAGCCCGGAACCAGCCGCCGGTGCACGGCTCCGACGTCGCGCAGGGCCTCCCAGACCCTCTCCGGAGCGTTGTCGATCAGGAATTCCTTGTGGATGTGAGCCATGTGTCCTCCTCCTGTCGCGTGACCGGTCAGGCGCCGGTGGTGAGGCAGAACGGGTGCCCCTCGGGATCGGTGAGGACCACCCACTGGTCCTTGCCGGGCTGGAATTCGGGCTTCGAGGCTCCGAGGGCGAGGATCCGGCCGGCCGCCTCCTCCAGGTCGGCGACCGTGAAGTCGAGGTGGGCGGGCCGGCGGTCGTCGGGCCAGTGGGGGGCCCGGTAGCCCTCGATGCGTACGAAAGCCAGGCCGGGGTACTCCCCACCGTCCAGGGAGGCGTACTCCTCGGCGCTGTAAGTGATCTCGTGGCCGGTGACCTTGCTGTAGAACTCGGCGAGCCGAACCGGGTCACCGCACTCGATGACGACGGTGCTGATCTTCGCGAGAGCGGACATGACGACTACTCCTCGGTTGCGGTACGGGATGAAGTACGACAGCGCCCAGCGTGCTCGTCGCACCCGGTCCCGGTCTTGAAGATTCTTGCGGGGGGGGGCGATGTCAGACCCCCGGCGTAGCGTTCGAGAGTGCTCACCTCCACCGTCCTCGCCGGCCGGCCCGGCTTCCGCATCACCGCGGTCAGCTGCCGGGACGACCACACCCGCTGGTCGCAGGCGGAGGTACGCGAGGACTACCGGGTGGTACTCGTGCGGCGCGGCCGGTTCCGCAGGCGGGCGGCCGGCGCCCCGGCCGACGTCGACCCGACCGTGGCCTATCTGGGCGCGCCGGGCGAGGAGGAGCGCTTCGCGCACCCGGCCGGCGGGGGCGACGAGTGCACCTCCATCAGCCTGACGCCCGCGCTGTGGCAGGCCGTGGCGGGTGAGGACGGCCGGCCCGCCCGGCAGAGCGTGTACGTGGACGCCCGGCTCGACCTGGCCCACCGCCGCGTCCTCGCCGCCACCCGCACCGGGGACGTGGACCATGCGGTGACCGAGGAACTCCTCGGACTGCTCGCCACCGCCATCGGCCAGGCCGGCGACGGAGCAATACCGCCCGGAGTCCGTTCCGGCCGGGAGGAGGCGACGCTCGTCGCCGCGGCGCGGCAGGCGATCGGCGAGGCCCATCCCGCCTCCGAGGGGCTGCTGCCGCTCGCGGAGCTCCTGGGCGTCTCGCCCTACCGGCTGAGCCGCTCCTTCACGCGCGAGCTGGGGGTCTCCCTGACCCATTACCGCAACCGGGTCCGTGTCGGCCGCGCCCTCGACCGTCTCGGCGAGGGCGAGGACAGCCTCGCCGCCCTCGCCGCCGACCTCGGCTTCTCGGACCAGGCCCACCTCTGCCGGACCATGCGCCAGTACCTGGGCCACACCCCCACGGCACTGCGCCGAATCCTCACTCCTCGGTCGTCCGGACAACAGCGCCTACCTGCGGGAGAGGGAGATCCTCGTGGCGGTACGGAAGGGCTGACGAACCGGAAGTGACCGCGCCGCCGGAGCGGAGCGGTCAGGGTGACCGGGTGGGCGGTTCGTGCTCCGTTCAGGCGGGCCCCGCGGGCCGCGCCGGCGACTGCGGCCACTGCGCCGCGGGCACCTTCGGAGCCGTCGGGGCGCACCGGCCCCCGGTGGGGGCCGGTGCGCTCGGGGTCAGGGGCGGAGGAGGGTGCGCATGTGGGTGATCTCCGCCGACTGGGACGTGGTGATCGCCTCGGCCATGGTCTTCGCCGGGGCGTGGGAGCCGGTCTTGCGCTCCGTGTCGGCCATGGCGACGGCGCCCTCGTGGTGCTTGACCATCAGCTCCAGGAAGGCCGTGTCGAACGCCTTGCCCGAGGCCTTCTCCAGGCGGGCCATGTCCTCGGCGGTCATCATCCCCGAGGGCGTACCGCCGCCGCCGTGGGCCGAGTGGTCCGCGGCGCCCGGGGCGGGCACCTGCTCACCCCAGGAGGTCAGCCATCCGGACATCGCGTTGATCTCCGGGTCCTGGGCCTTCTTGATCTCGTCGGCGAGCTTCTTCACCTCCGCCGACTCCGCGCGCGACGCGGCCAGTCCGGCCATCTCCACCGCCTGGCGGTGGTGGGGGATCATCCCCTGGGCGAAGGCGACGTCCGCCGCGTTGTGACCGGCGCCCGGGGACTGCGCGGGGGCTGCGGGGGCGGAGGCCGTGGGGCCCTCGTGGCCCGCCGCCGGGTGGCCGTCGGTGCCGCTGCCGCAGGCGGACAGCGTGAGGACCAGGGCCGTGGTGGCCGTGGCCAGCGCGACGAGCGAGCGGGTGCGGGTGCGAGTACGGATGGTGAACGTGGTCGTGGTCATGGTGTGCAACTCCTCTGGTGTACGGATCAGGGCGCGCCGGAGCTCGGCGCGGCCTATATCCGCAGGAGTTGCAGTTCCGCGAGGTCGGGAGGGGCCCGGCCGCGGTCGGTCGCCCGGTGCGGGCCCGCGGGCGGCGCGGCCCCGGCCGGGGTGTGCGCCGGAGCCGCCGTCAGGGCGGGCGGGGCGTAGGGCGATCCGATGCCGGCGGCCGCGCAGGTGCCGTCCGCGTGCTCCAGGTGGCGGGATCCGTCCCCGGCCGGGGGGTGCGCGCAGTCCTCCGCCACACCGTGGGCCGCGTGGACGACCGCGTGCACGCGGTGCGGATGCGCGGTGGGCGGGGCGCCGGGGGCCAGGCCGTGCATGCCCAGGACCCCGGCCAGTACCGCCAGCACCAGCAGCACGAAGCCGCGCCCGGCGGGGCGGCGGCTCGTCGGCGGCGCGGCGGAGGTCACGCAGCCATCGTACGAGCCCCGCGTACGGAACCCGCCCGAGCCCCGACCGGGCCCGGCCGTGCCCTCAGCGTTTGAGGTAGGCCAGGACCGCCAGGACGCGGCGGTTGGCGTCCGGGGACGGAGGGATGCGGAGCTTCGTGAAGATGGCCGCTGTGTGCTTGGCCACCGCGCTCTCGCTGATGTGCAGGCCGTTCGCTATCGCCGCGTTGGAGCGGCCCTCGGCCATCCGCTCCAGTACGTCGTGCTCGCGCGGGGTCAACTCCCCGGTCAGCCCGCGGGCGTTGCCGCGCGCCAGGAGCCTGGCGATGACCTGCGGGTCCATGACCGTACCGCCCGCGGCGATGCGGCGTACCGCGTCGACGAACTGGCCGGTGTCGGTGACCCGGTCCTTGAGGAGGTAGCCGACGGCTCCCGCCCCGTCGGCGAGCAGTTCGTTGGCGTAGAGCTGTTCGACGTACTGGGACAGCACGAGCACGGGCAGGCCGGGCCGCCTGCGGCGGGCCTCCAGCGCCGCCTGGAGACCCTCGTCGGTGAAGGTGGGCGGCAGGCGTACGTCGACCACCGCCACGTCCGGCGCCTCATCCAGCAGCGCCCGCAGCAGGGCCGGGCCGTTGTCCACCGCCGCGACGACCTCGCAGCCGTGGTCCTGGAGGGTGCGCACCAGCCCGTCCCTCAGCAGGAAGAGGTCTTCGGCGAGGACAACGCGCACGGGATCTCCAGGGTCGCGGTGGTCGGGCCGCCCTGCGGGCTGTGCAGGGCGAGGACGCCATCGAAGGTACCCAACCGGCGCTGCACACCGCGCAGTCCGCTGCCGCCCGCGGGATCGGCACCGCCGTGTCCGTCGTCGGCGACGGTGATCCGCAGCAGGGTGTCCGACGCGTGCTCCAGGAGGATCCGGACCTCCCGGGCGCCGGAGTGCTTCGCCGCGTTCGCCAGCAGCTCACCGACCGCGAAGTACGCGGCGGACTCGACCGGGGCCGGGAGGCGGCGGCCCTGGGGCAGCCGGCTGTCGACGTGGACGTCGAGGAAGCTGTCGAGCGCCAGCGCCCGTACCGCGTCGCCGAGCCCCCGGTCGGCGAGCACCGGCGGGTGGATGCCGCGGACCAGTTCCCGAAGGTCCTGCAGGGCGCGGGCCGAGGTCTCGCGGCCGTCCAGCAGCAGCGCGCGGACCGCTGCGGGGTCGGGGCGGTCGGCGGCGAGGAGGGCGGCGGCGCGGTCGAGGGCCATGCCGAGGGCGACGAGCCGGGCCTGGGCGCCGTCGTGCAGGTCCCGTTCGATCCGGCGCAGTTCGGCGGCCTGGATGTCGAGGGCCTCGGCGCGGGTGTCGGTCAGGCGCTCGACCCGGCGGGCGAGTTCGGTGCTGCGCGGCGCGGACAGCAGCCGCCGGGCCCAGCCGCCGTGCCACCGCAGCACGGCGGGCGCGAGGGCGAGGCCGCCGGCCGCGAACACCAGGCCCAGCAGCAGGGCGGCGAGCATGGTCGCCGTGCTGTGCACCGGTATGAACGCGTACCAGTTGCCGGGGCCCAGCCGCCGCCACAGGAACGGCTGCACCAGCGCGCCGAAGGCCCCGTACTCGACCAGGGCCAGCGGGACCGCGACGAGCAGCCCGCCGCCCAGCGGCTCCAGCCAGGCCCACCGCAGGTCCCGCCAGAAGCCCTCGTCGCCGAGGACGCGCGCGGCCCGGTCGGCGGTCAGGGGCTCGGGCGCACTGACCCGCACCCCCGACCAGGCGGCGGCCCACCGGCGCGAGCGGTCCGACAGCGCGCGCAGCGCCCGCGCGGCGCGGGGCAGCAGCGGGAACCCGGCGCCGACGGGCAGCAGGAGCACGGAGCCCACCACGAGCCCGCCCACCGCGGAGACGGCGAGCGCGTGCAGGCTCAGCAGCTGGCAGCGCGCCAGCGCGGTCCACGGCCGCCGGGCAGCCGTCACGGGCGCCGCCCGCACGTCCGCACCGCACCCGTCCGCACCGCACCCGTCCATACCGCACCCGCCGCCAGGGAGGCGAGGGCGAGCAGGGCCATGGGGAGCACCGCCCCGGATTCCTCGTCCATGAACAGCAGCATGCCCAAGTTGATCAACAGGTGGAAGCCGCCCGCGAGCGGCAGGCGGTACGAGCGCACCCGGTCCAGCGCCCGCCCCAGCACCACCGACATCCCCACCGTCGCGAGGAGGAACGCCCCCGCGTAGGCCGGGGCCTGCGCGAAGACCGGCACGTGCCAGGCCCCCCATAGCAGCCCCACCACCACCGACGAGGCGAACACGCCCCACCGGGTCCGCAGCAGCGGCTGCAGCAGGCAGCGCCAGCCGATCTCCTCACCGCACGCGCCGAGGAACTGGGCCGCCACGATCAGGGCGAAGGAGTGGCCGCTCACCTCGGCCGGGCCGGTGAACCGCACGTCACCGGTGACCAGGCCGTACGCCGCCACGGAGCCCCCGATGACCAGCAGCGCGGTGGCCGGCAACGCCCAGGAGGCCCGGAGCCCGGTCCGGGAGGCCCGGGCGCCGGTCCCTGAGGCCCGGGTTTCGCCGCCGCGGCCGGCGCCGCGCAGGGCCCCGGCGAGCAGCGCGCGGACCTCCCCCGGCCACAGCAGGGCCACCGCCGCCACGGCGAGGGCCGGACCGAACTGGGTCAGTTGCAGGACCTCGGCGGGCACCCCCGCCGCCGCCTGCATCCCGCCCAGCAGGCCGGACGCCAGGAACGCCACCGCCAGGAACACCCCTGCCCGGGCGGCAGTCCGGCCCCTCGAAGCTGCTGCCGCGCCCGCCGCCGTGCCCTTGCTGCTGCCCATCCCCGGTACCCCCGTGCGATCCGTCCTCCACGACGCCGTTGACGATGCCGTCCGCCGGAGCCCGGCACATTGCACCTGGGTACCCGGTCGGGGTGTACCTTCGTACAGTTCCGCACTTCGGAAACCAAATTCCGCCATGCGGTGGCCCCGAGCGCACAACAGGAGGAAAGATGAGCGAGAGTCGCGTCGCACTGGTCACCGGTTCCTCATCCGGAATCGGCGCCGCCATCGCCCGCCGGCTGGCCTCGGAAGGCATCCGCGTGGTGATCAACTCCGCGCGGAGCGAGGAGGCCGGGAAGGCGCTGGCCGCGGAGCTGGCGCAGGCCGTGTACGTGCAGGGCGACGTCTCCGACGCCGCCGACGCGCGGCGCATCGTCCGGAGCGCGGTCGAGGCGTTCGGACGGCTCGACATCCTCGTGAACAACGCGGGCGTCACCCGCTTCGTCCCGCTCGACGACCTGGACGGCGCGGACGCCGACGCCTGGCGCGAGATCTTCGACGTGAACGTCATCGGCACCTGGCAGATGATCACCGCGGCCACCCCGCACCTGCGCGCGTCGGGCGACGCCTCCATCGTCAACGTCTCGTCCGTCTCGGCGACCCGGGCCCTCGGCAGCTCCGTCCCGTACGCCGTCAGCAAGGCGGCGGTCAACCACATGACGCGGCTGCTCGCCTCCCAGCTCGGCCCGGGCATCCGCGTGAACGCGGTGGCGCCCGGCCTGATCGAGACGCCCTGGTACGCCGGGGCGGAGCAGGTCTGGGAGAGCTCGCGCGACTGGATCACGGCCCACACCCCGCTGCGCCGGGTCGGCACTCCGGAGGACGTCGCCGAGGCGACGCTCCACCTGGTGAACGCCGCCTACACGACCGGCGACGTCCTCACGGTCGACGGCGGCCGCCACATCGTCTGACGGGACCGACCACATCATGGACAACTACGCTCATATCATGAACGCAGAAGCCGCCGACGCCCTCGCCGCCGTCAAAGACGCCGACCGGAAGCACGTCTTCCATTCCTGGTCCGCGCAGGAGCTCATCGACCCGCTCGCCGTGGCCGGGGCCGAAGGCTCCCACTTCTGGGACTACCAGGGCAACCGCTACCTCGACTTCTCCAGCGCCCTCGTCTACACCAACATCGGCTACCAGCACCCCAAGGTGACCGCGGCCATCCAGGAGCAGGCCGCCCGCCTGTGCACCGTCGCGCCCGGCTTCGCCGTCGACGTGCGGTCCGAGGCCGCCCGGCTGATCGCCGAGCGGACGCCCGGCGACCTCGACAAGATCTTCTTCACCAACGCCGGCGCCGAGGCCGTCGAGAACGCCGTACGGATGGCCCGGCTGCACACCGGCCGGCCCAAGGTGCTGTCCGCGTACCGCTCCTACCACGGGGCCACGTCCACCGCGATCAATCTGACGGGCGACGCCCGCCGCTTCGGCAACGACAGCGCGACCGCCGGCGTCGTGCACTTCTGGGGCCCGTTCGCCTACCGCTCGCCGTTCTACGCGACCACCGAGGCCGAGGAGTGCGAGCGCGCCCTGCGCCACCTTGAGGACACGATCGTCTTCGAGGGCCCCCGGTCGATCGCCGCGATCATCCTGGAGACCGTCGGCGGCGCCCCGGGCGTGCTCGTGCACCCCGACGGCTACCTCGCGGGCGTACGCGCGCTCTGCGACCGCTACGGCATCGTCTTCATCCTCGACGAGATCATGGTCGGCTTCGGGCGCACCGGGAAGTGGTTCGCCTCGGAGCACTGGGACGTCACCCCCGACCTGCTGTGCTTCGCCAAGGGCGTGACCAGCGGCTACGTCCCGCTCGGCGGGGTCGCCATCTCGGGCGCCATCGCCGCGACCTTCGCCCGCACGCCCTACCCGGGCGGGCTGACGTACTCCGGGCACGTGCTGGCCTGCGCCGCCGCCGTGGCGACGATCAACGTCATGGAGGAGGAGGGTGTCGTCGAGCGGTCCGCCCGCACCGGCGAGCAGCTGCTGGGGCCCGGCCTGCGGGCACTGGCCGAGCGGCACCCCTCGGTCGGGGAGGTCCGGGGCCTGGGCACCTTCTGGGCGCTGGAGCTCGTACGGGACCGCGCCACGCGCGAGCCCCTCGTGCCGTACAACGCCTCGGGAGCGGACAACGCGCCGATGGCCGAGTTCGGGGCGGCGTGCAAGAAGGGCGGGCTGTGGCCGCTGATCGCCGGCAACCGCATCCACGTCGCCCCGCCCTGCACCATCGCCCCCGAGGACGTGGCCAAGGGATTGGCCATCCTCGACGAGGCCCTGCTGGTGGCGGACGCGCACACGGCCTGACCTGCCCGGACGTGCAGTCCCCCAAGCCGTGGGTGCCTGTCTCGGAGGATCTGCGCCCTGCCGAACAGCACGTGAACGTGCTGAAATCCGACAGAGCACCTACGGACCGGGATGCACGTCAGTCCCGGGGCGGTCCTCCGGGGCCGAACGGCGGGGAGCGGGCAGACCGCTGGACGCCGGGCGTACGGGATCCAGACATCCAGACATCCGGACTCCGTGTACCCGAAGGAAGACCGCGCATGAGCAAGCACGTCTTGGCCCAGAACCAGTACGGCAAGGCCGAGAACCGCATCGTGAAGGTGACCCGCAAGGGCAACGACGGATCCTGGCACGAGATCCGCGACCTCAACGTCTCCGTCGCACTGCGCGGCGAGTTCCGCGACGTCCACCTCACCGGCGACAACGCCAACTGCCTGCCGACCGACACCACCAAGAACACGGTGTACGCCTTCGGCAAGGAGCACGGCATCGCCTCCCCCGAGGCCTTCGGCATCCTCCTCGCCAAGCACTTCGTCTCCTCGCAGTCGCCGATCCGCGAGGCGCAGATCCGCATCGAGGAGTTCGCCTGGGAGCGGATCCCGGTCCCGACGCGCAAGGAGCAGCACTCCTTCGTGCGCAAGGGCCAGGAGGTCCGGACCGCGCAGATCACCTACAGCGAGACGACCGGCCTCCAGGTGATCTCGGGCCTGAAGGACCTGACGGTGATGAACTCGACGAACTCCGAGTTCCACGGCTACATCAAGGACAAGTACACGACGCTGCAGGAGGCGTACGACCGCATCCTGGCGACCAAGGTCACCGCGCGGTGGGCGCACTCGGCGCTGGCCGCCGACGACTCCGCGTACGACTGGGACCAGTCGTACAAGAAGGTCCGCAAGAACATGCTGGAGGCCTTCGCGGAGACGTACTCGTACTCGCTGCAGCAGACCCTGAACCAGATGGCCGAGCGGGTGCTCGACAACTGCCCCCGGGTCAACGAGGTGCGCCTCAACCTGCCCAACAAGCACCACTTCCTCGTCGACCTGGAGCCCTTCGGCCTCAAGAACGACAACGAGGTGTACTTCGCGGCGGACCGGATGTACGGCCTGATCGAGGGCACCGTCCACCGCGACGGGGTGCAGCCGGTGATCGCGACGAGCGACTGGATCGTCGCCTAGGCCCCGCCCTCCGCACCGCCCCGTCCTTCGGCCGGGGCGCCGAGCAGGAGGTTCCAGCGGCCCGCCCGGCCGGTGAGGGTGGTCACCGTGTCCGGGCGTACGTCGAGCCGCCAGAAGGCGGCCGGGGGCAGCTCCAGCGCGTACACCGCCGCCGCCCGTACGACGGCCTGCTCGACCGGGACCCGGTGCGTTCCGCCGGGCAGGCCCGCCAGTTCGGCGCCGACCCGGGCGATCAGCGCGTCGAGGGACTCCCCGCCGGGCGGGGCGTACGCCGGGTCGGTCAGCCAGAGCCGGACGGCGGCCGGGTCCTGCGCGGCGACCTCGTCCAGGGGGCGGCCCGCCCAGGCGCCGGTGTCCGGACCGCGGAAGCCGGAGTAACCGGGGCATTCCGCTCCATGGCCGAATCGCGCCTGCCGCGCCGAGTCGTCGAACGGGTGTACCACGAACTGAACTCGCACAACGGCCCTCTTCATAAGGGGAGCGTAAACGCGGTACGGTCACACGCGACAACACAAAATAAGACGACGGTATGACGGAAGTCCGGTGAGAACCCGGCACGGTCGCGCCACTGTGGACCCGCCCCGACCGAGGGACGGGAAGTCAGACCCGCCACCGTCGTTGTGAGCACCACTGACCGGGACGCGTGTTCCCTCTGGAGGTACTGCCATGGCCCACTCCGCCGTGCCGTCGACGGGCGCATCCGCCGTCACGCCCATCTCGCTCTCCGCGCTGGCCCCCTGGGCGCTGTTCGTCGGCGTCCTCATGCTCGTCCTGCTCTACCTCGTCGGCGCCGAGCAGGGCGCCACCGCGATCTTCCAGGGCGACGGCATCCACGAGTGGATGCACGACGGCCGCCACCTCCTCGGCTTCCCCTGCCACTGACACCGCGGCAAGGACAGCCCTCACATGAACCCCATCTCACCCCGCATCCTGCTGGTGCGGGGCATGCTGGCCGGCCTGTTCGCAGGTGTGGCCGCCTTCCTCGTGGCGTACCTGCTCGGAGAGTCCAAGGTCGACGCGGCCATCGCCATCGAGGAGGCGGCCTCGGCCGGCCACGACCACGGCGAGGAGATGGCCCCGGTCAGCCGGGCCCTCCAGGCCACCGGCGGTCTCGCCACCGGAACCCTGCTCTACGGCGTCGCGCTCGGCGGCATCGCCGCACTCGTCTTCTGCTACGCCCTCGGCCGCATCGGGCGGTTCGGGCCGCGGGCCACCGCCGTCCTGGTCTCGGCAGGCCTGTTCGTCACCGTCAACCTGGTCCCGTTCCTCAAGTACCCCGCCAACCCGCCCGCGGTCGGCGACCCCGACACGGTCGTCAAGCGGACCACCCTCTTCATCCTGATGATCGCCCTGAGCGTGCTGCTCGGCTCCGGCGCGCTCATCCTGGGCCGCCGCCTGGCCCCCTCGCTCGGCAACTGGAACGCCTCCGTCGTCGCCGGTCTCGCCTTCGTGGCGGCCGTCGGCATCGCGTACGCGACCCTGCCCGCCGTCAACGAGGTCCCGGCGGACTTCCCGGCCACCCTCATCTGGCAGTTCCGGCTCAGCACCCTGGCCATCCAGACCGTGCTGTGGACGAGTTTCGGCCTCGCCTTCGGATATCTAGCCGAACGCTCCCTTGCGCCCCTCCCCGCACCCAAGGAGGCTGTCCAGCCCACGAGTTGACGATGAGGGGCCGGTTCGTACATGCAGACGGCGATCTGGGAATGGCGCGGCTGGACCGGCGCGGTCCCGTTCTGGCTGAACTCCGTCCTGCTGGCACTGGCCCCCTTCACCGCCGTGCCGCTACTGGCACAGATCGGTGTCATCACCGCGCTGGCCGCCCTCGGCGGGCTGGCCCGCCACCTCTGGTCCGGTGACTACGGCCACCCGGCCATCCACCTCGCCGCCGCCCTCATGGGGGCGGCGGCGGTGGTGTTCGTGGTCAGCTGAGCATCCGGGTGAGGGGTGGCTCACCCGTTCGGTGGGGGGTTCGAGCCGCCCCGGGATACGGGCCGTGCACCCGGCGCCAGCTGCGAAGACGTCCGGATTTTGGTGCCGCCGGGGCTGTGACGCGCCGTCAGTGTCCGGCGTTGTAGTCGGTACTGGCGGGCAGCGAGGGGGTCCACTGCTCTCAGGAGAGCCGGCCGCCGGTGCCGGTGAATCGGACCAGGAGGGACGTCCATGGCCCGCGCCAAGGTGGTGGTCGGCGTGCTGACGGTGGCTCTGCTCTGCGGCGGTGTGGGGATGTTGCGCGGCACCGAGGGGGCGCGGCCCAGCGCGGCCACCGCCGCCGACGCGCTGCCCTCCCGTGCTCTCGGCCTGTCCGGGCACCGGCGGCTCGTCTCGCAGCTGGAGCATGCCGGGCACCAGGCGTCCGGCAAGGGAACCCGGCCCGCGCGGGCCGCCGCCCTCGCACCGCTGCGGGCGGTGCGGCCGCTGCGGCTGCACATCCCGAGCCTGGGGGTCGACGTACCGCTGACCGACGACGGGGAGGAGGCCGCCTGGGACACCGACAGCCCGGCCCCCGGCTCCGCCGGCATCTCGGTGATCACCGCCGACGACCTGCGCCTGGCCGAGCTGCGGCGCGGCCTGACCGTGGAGATCGCCCGGGCGGACCACCGCATCGCCGTGTTCACCGTCGACCGGGTCTCGCCCGCCGGGGTCACCCGGCGCGGACAGCGGGCCGGGCGGGCCCAACTGCGGTTGATCAGCGGGGAGACGACCGTGCTGGCCCGGCTGACGGGCACACGCCGCACGCGCTGATCCCGGGCACGGGGCGTGACGCAGGCACGGGTCGTGACGCGGGCACGGGGCGTGACGCGGGTGATCCCGAGGGGGTGACTTCGTCCGCCGGTCGGGGGCTTTCACCGGCCCGGCGGGGAGGGGGCGGGCGCGCCGGGGCACACCCCTCGCATGAGCGGGACGCGGCACGCGCGGATGGCACTCGTCAGGGCACTCTCGGTGGCCTGCGTCGTGCTGCTGTGCCTGTGGGGGGCCGGCCCGGCCACCGCGGCGGCTGCGGCGGAGCGCCCCGCCTCGACCGCGCCGGGCGAACCGGGCTTCCCCGCCGAGGGCGAGTCGGATCCGGCCGCGGAACCCGAGGCACGGCCAGTGGTCCGGCCGGCCGTGCGCGGGGCCCCGGGCGTACGGCAGCTGCCGCAGCCCGTGTTTCACGTGAAACACGCCGATCAGCCGGGCACCGGCGCCTCCTGCGGGCCGGCCGGGCCGACGCCGTCCACGGGGACGGTACGGAGTGTGGTCCTGCGCTGCTGAGCGGACCGAGCAGCAGCGCACCCCCACAGCACTCCTCCGAACACCGTGAGGTTCCGGCATGCCCATCGACCCCTACGCCGCTCTGAACGCCATGCTCCGCGCCGAAGCCGTCCGCTCCACCCCGCCGACGGCCCGTCAGCCCGATCCGGAGGAGGCGGCCCCGGCCGCCGACACCGCTGCCGCGGTCCGGGGAGAGGACCGCTCGGGCGAGTGAACGGACCGAGCCGGGACCCTGCACGCCGCCCGAGGCGGGGCACGGTCCCGGCTCGGTCACGCCGGGGGGTCGTCGACGGGCTCAGGGCTCCCGGGTGTGGTAGCGGTAGTACGCGACCAGACCCACCCCGACACCGGTGATCAGGCCCACCCAGCAGGAGCGGAGGATCGAGTGGTCGGCCATGCTGTAGAGGTAGCCCACGGCGATGCCGCCGAAGGCTCCGTAGCCCGCGGCATGCACTTCGCGCTTCAGCCGGGGACCGACGCGGGCGAGACCGAACATGACGGCGGCGAAGAGCGCGCCGCACAGGATCCCGTAGAAGACGTTGCCCGCGTCGACCGGGCCCATGTTGCGGTTCATGAAGGCCGCGTAGACGCCGTAGACCAGTCCGAGGAGCAGCGCGCGCGTCAGCTGGCCCTTCATCTGGTCCCTGCTCGCGTCGTGCGCGCCGGTCGCATGCCAGTGCCGCCTCTGGGCGGTGGGTGCCGCATGTGCCATGACAGGGCTCCTCTCTTCCATCCTCCAGAGCACACCCGCCGCCCCGGCCCGGCAAGTGGATCAGCGGGCCCGCCCGCCGCCTCCCGGCCCGCACTCCTTGCGCCACCCGCCCGCAGCAGTACCGCTCGCGGGGCGGCCCGGCCCGGCATTCCCTGGTGACGTGCGCACCTTCCTCTCGGCGGTCCTCATCGTCCTCGTGGCCCTGCTCGTGCCGGCGAGCGCGGTCGCGTACTGGGCGGACCACGAGCTGGGCAACGCCGACCGCTACACCGCGGCGATGTCCCCGCTCGCGGGGGACCCCGCCGTACAGAACGTCGTCGTCACCCAGGCCGGCCGGGCCCTGGCCGGGCAGATCGACGCGGGCCCCTTCCAGGGCGGGATCGACGCCCTGCTCGGCGAGGCCCTGCGCTCCTTCGCGGGCACCCCGGCCTACCGCACCGCGTGGGACGCGGCGAACCGGGCCGCGCACGCCGCCTTCCTCGACGCGCTCACCACCGGCCACGGCGACGCCGTCACCGTCGACCTCGCACCCGTCATCGCCCAGGTCAAGCAAGACCTCATCGCCGTCGGGGTGCCGCTCGCCGACCGCATCCCGGTGACGCACGTCTCCGTGAAGGTCATGGAGTACGACAACCTCGGCGCCCTCCGGAAAGGCTTCCGCATGCTCCAGATCGCCGGGGTCTGGCTCCCCGTACTGACCGTGGTGCTGGCCGCGGCGGCGGTGGCCCTCGCGGTACACCGCCGCCGCGCCGTGCTGGCCACCGGCCTGGGCGTCGCCGCCGGGGCGGTGCTGCTGTGGATCGCGGTGGGCCTGTGCCGCCGCCTCACCCTGGACGACCTGCCGGCCGACATCGACCGGCCGGCCGCGGCGGCGGTCTACGACGCGCTCACCGCGTTCCTGCGGACCACCGCCTGGGTGGTGCTCGCCATCGGGCTCGCCGCCGCGCTGGCCGCCTGGGTGATGGGCCGGGTGCGCCGCACCCCATAAGCTCGGAAGGTACCGACATGTACGGAACCACGCAGAAGACGCAGTCGACGCAGTAGGCACAGCAGCAGAACCGATTCACGAGCGGCCGCACGGAAACGGGTATGAGCACCGAACGCACCGAAGACATACCGTCCGGGCGGACCCGGCACCGTCCGCTGGCTCCACCCGCCTGGCTGCTCAAGGGCCTGCGGCCCACCGCCGCCCCCGTCCCCTGGGCCGCGGTCGTCCGCGCGGGCATCGCCATGGCCGTTCCGCTCGCCGTCGGCTTCGCCCTGGACGAACCCGAGTTCGGGGCGCTCGCCTCGATGGGCGCCCTGTCCGGGGTCATCGGCGACACCGCGGACGCCTACCGGATGCGCATCCTGAACATCGCCGTGCCGCAGTTCTTCGGCGCGGCCGGAGTCACCCTGGGGACCCTGGTCTTCGGGCACGGCTGGCTCGCCGTCGGCGCGCTCACCCTGATCGCCCTGGTCTCCGGGATGATCTCCTCGATCGGTACGGTCGCCTCCGTCTCCGGCCTGCTCCTCCTGCTCAACGCCGTCGTCGGCGCCGGCCTGCCGCTGCCCAGCCCCTGGTGGACGGCGCCGGTCCTGCTCGCGACGGGCGGGCTGTTCGTCCTCGCCCTGACCCTGCTGGGCTGGCCGCTGCGCGGGCGCCGACCGGAGCGTGCCGCGGTCGCCGCCACCTACCACGCCCTCGCGGATGCGTTGGAGGCCGCGGGCGGACCCGCGTACACGGACCGGCGCCAGCAGGTCACGCAGGCCCTGAACCAGGCCTACGACCTGGTGCTGGGGCGGCGCGCCAGGGTGCACGGCCGCAATCCCTCGCTGGTGCGGATGCTGGCCCAGCTGAACGCGGTGATCGGCCTGGTCGAGGCCGCTCCCGCCGTGCACCTGCGGGGCCGTCCGCTGCCGCCCGCGCTCCCGGCGGCCGTACGGGAGCTGGCACGCGCCGTCGAGGAGGACCGCACGGGGGCGCCCGTACCGGCCCTGCCCGAGCCGCACACCCCCGCCGAACGGGCCCTCGACTCGGCGCTGCGCCATGCGGCGGCGACCGTGTACTCGGACGAGCCCGACCGGTACAACGTGGACGACCGGCTGGGACGCCCCGCCGCACTGACCGTCCGGGCCCGGCGGGCCGTCCGCGACATGATGCTGTCCGGGTCGTCCTGGCGGTACGGACTGCGGCTCGCCCTGTGCATCGGGCTCGCCCAGTCCCTGGTCTCCCTCGTACCGGTCGAGCGGTCGTACTGGGTGGCGCTGACCGTCACCTTCGTCCTCAAACCCGACTTCGGCTCGGTGTTCTCCCGGGCCGTGCTGCGCGCGCTGGGCACCGCGGCGGGGCTGGTCGTCGCCGCGGCCGTGCTCGCCGAGGTGCCGCGCGGCTGGTGGGACGTGCCGGTGATGGCGGTACTGGCCGCCTTGATCCCGGCCTTCTCCGCCAAGGGGTACGCCTTCCAGACCGCCGCGATCACCCCCGTGATCCTGCTGCTGTCGGACCTCCTCAACCACCAGGGCTTCGACCTGATCCGGCCCCGGCTGCTGGACAGCCTGATCGGCTGCGCCATCACCCTGGTCGCGGGCTATCTGCTGTGGCCCGAGAGCTGGCACGCCCGGATCGGTGACCGGCTCGCCGACGCCGTGGACGACGCCGCCCGGTACGTGGAGCGCGCCTTCGGCGGCCACGAGCCGACGGAAGCGGCCCTGCGGGCGGCGCGGACCGCCCGGCTCCAGGCGAGGCGGCGCATCTACCGGGACCTGTCGGGCGTACGCAGCGAGTTCCAGCGCGCCCTGACCGAGCCGCCGCCGACCGGGGCGCGGGCGGCCGCATGGTGGCCGCTGGTGGTCGCCGTCGAGAGGATCGTGGACGCCACGACCGCCGCCCGGGTCCGGGTCAACCACGGGGCGCCGGCGCCCCGCGCCGACGAGGTCGCCTGCGTCACGGCCGATCTCCGGGCCCTGGCGGAGGGGGTCCGGCACGCGCGCACCCCGACCCAGATGGAGCCGCCGCCCCCGCGGGCCGGGGACGAGGCCTCCGTCCTGGCCCCGGTGCGCCGTGAGCTCGCCGCGGCCCGGGCGATCGCCTCCACCGACCGCTGACGTGGCCGCGACCGGCTGCCCCGCACCCCCGAACGGGCCAGGCTCCCGGGCCGGGACGGGCCGCCCGGGAGAGCATCGGGGCATGCGGACCCTCTTCCCGCGCGGCCGCCGCCGCACCGCGGCCGTCCCGGTCCTCGCCGTCGTCCTCGCGGCCGCAGCCGGGTGCGCCGACGTGGAAGGGGTGAAGAGCGAAGGGGACCTGGGCACGGTGCACGCCCCCCGGACACTGTGGAAGGACATCCATCCGAAGCCGCCGGGGCCCGGCGAGAGACCCGGCGCGGCCGCCGTCGTCCCCGGGCTGCCCAAGGTCGCCGGCCTGAGCATGCGCGGGGTGAACGCGCTGGAGGTCGTACGCGCCGACGTCACCTCCGCCACCGCCCAGGACGGCGGGAGCGGGCGGCTGGTCGACCCGCGGGCCGTGCAGCGGCTCGCGCTCTGTACACAGGCTGTGGACGGCGGTCCCGACTGCCCGGTGCGGCCCGCGGTGCTGGCCGATGTGACGGGCAACGGGCGGGAGGAGCTGATCACCGCCCTCGACATCGACGGCCGGTCCAGCGAACTGCGCGTCTACACCGTCCAGGACGACGGCTCCATCGCCCGCATCCTGTCCCGGCACGGGATCCTGGAGGGGGTGGAGGTGGCCGGCAAGCACCTGGCGCTGCGCGAGCCGACGTCCAACCCGAAGAAGGTCTCCGTCTCCGACTACGTGTGGGACCCGGAAGCCGGGGTCATGAACCTGTCCCAGCTCACCCTCGACGAGTGCGCGGGCGCGCAGGACAGCGGCATCCCGTGCCCCGCGAGCAGCTGAGGGGCGGCCGCGATGCGGATCACGAGCAGTCTGCGCTGGAAGATCGCCCTGACCGTCACGGCGGTGTGCTGCGCGGTCGCGGCGGCGCTCGGGATCCTGGTGCACAACGTGGTCGCCCGGCAGATCGTCGGGGAGGTGCGCAAGGACGTGGGCCGGGAGCTGGACCACGCCTTCGGCCACTACCAGTACGGCACCGCGCACGGCGACGTGAACCTGCTCCTCGACCCGCCCGAGCTGCCGCAGCCGCTGCGGCGGCTCGTCACCCGCGGGATGACCGGCAGCATGGTCGGCGAGCACGACGGCAAGCCGGTGATGTGGGCGGCCGGCCCCGCCGACGACAAGCCCCTCGCCGTCTGGATCCCGTACGAGAGCACCCGTGCCAGGCTGCGCGACATCGACACCGCCATCCTCGCCTCCTCGGCGCTCGCGGCCGGGGTGGTGGCGCTGGCGGGCGTGTTCCTCGCCAACCGGATCAGCCGGCGGCTGGCGATGACGGCCGCCGTGGCCCGCCGGATCAGCTCGGGCGACCTGGACGCCCGCGTCGGCTACCCGGTCGATGACGACGGGCCCCCGTACGCGGGCGGCGCCGGGGACGGCCGCGGTGCCGGGGATGGCGGCGACGCAGGCGGTGGCGGTACGGACGGCGGCTCCGGCGCCGCGGAGGCGCGGCGCCGGCCCCGCTACCGCGACGAGGTACGGGACGTGGCGCAGGCCCTCGACTCGATGGCGGCCTCCCTGCAGAAGCGGCTGGAGGCGGAGAAGCGCTTCACCGCGGACGTGGCGCACGAGCTGCGCACCCCGCTCACCGGCTCCCTGGCCGCCGCTGCCCTGCTGCCGGAGGGCCGCCCCAAGGAGATGATCAACGACCGGCTCAAGGCGCTGCACCTGCTGACCGAGGACCTCTTGGAGATCTCCCGGCTGGACTCCGGCGTCGAACGCGCGGACCTGGCCCGGGTGGAACTCGGGCGGGCGGTGCAGCGGGCCGTCTCAGCGACTCGGCTGCCCGCTTCCGTACGGGTGATCCGCGACGCGGTGGTCTTCACCGACCGGCGGCGCCTGGACCGGATCCTGACCAATCTGCTGGTCAACTCCGACAAGCACGGGCGGCCGCCGATCGAGGTGAGCGTCGAGGGCCCCCTGATCACCGTCCGGGACCACGGGCCCGGCTACCCGCCCGAGCTGATCGAACAGGGACCGCAGCGCTTCCGCACCGGAGATCCCGGCCGGGGACGGGGCCACGGGCTGGGCCTGACCATCGTGGCCGGCCAGGCGGCGGTACTGGACATCGCCCTGGCCTTCGGCAACCCGCCCGAGGGCGGCGCGGAAACCACCCTCCGGCTCCCGGTCGGGCGGGTGACGAGCGACGGTTGACGAGGGTGGTTGAGCCCGTGAGGGGATGTTTCACGTGAAACATCCCCTCAACGGCCCGGTCAGATACCGATGTTCTTGCCGTCCTTGCGCCAGACGGCCACGACCGCCGGGCGGACGATCTTGCCCGGACCGTCGGGCCACACCGACTCCGGCTTCTCGACGGACGCGCCGTCGATCTCGCCCGGGTGCTGGACGGCGACCAGGACGCGCTTGTCCTGCACCAGCGGACCACAGGTCTCGGCGCCGCGCGGAACCGTCAGGAACTGCTTGAGCTCACCGCGGCGCTCGCCGGCGGTCGCGACACCGAACAGGCCGTCGTGGGAGCCGAGCTGGTTGCCGTCCGTGGAGATCCACAGGTTGCCGTGCGGGTCGAAGGTCACGTTGTCCGGGCAGGAGATCGGGCTGACCTGCTCCTTCGGGAAGCCCGCGAAGAAGGTGGCCGGGTCCTTCGGGTCGCCGGCGACCAGGAACAGCCGCCAGGCGAAGCCGTCTCCCGCCGGGTCGTCGAAGTTCTCGGCGAGCTCCAGGATCTGGCCGTGCTTGTTCAGGTTGCGCGGGTTGGCCTCGTCCGCGCCCGCCTTGCCGGCCTTGCCGCGGTCGGTGTTGTTCGTGAGCACGACGTAGACGCGACCCGTGCGCGGCGAGGGCTCGATGTCCTCGGGGCGGTCCATCTTCGTGGCGCCCACCTTGTCGGCGGCCTGGCGCGTGAAGACGTACACCTCCTCGGCGGTCATGCCCTCGACGTGGGAGACGTTGCCGGAGGGGGAGGCGGTGGCGAGCTTGATCCACACGCCGGAGCCGTCGAACTGACCGTCGGCGGGGAGCTTGCCGGAACCGTCGATCTCGGCGGCAGGGGAGTCGCCGGTCAGCTTGGCGACGTAGAGGGTGCCCTCGTCGAGCAGCGTGAGGTTGTGCTCCTTCGCCGCGCGCGAGTCGCCCTTCTTCATCTGCTTCGACGAGACGAACTTGTAGAAGTAGTCAAAACGCTCGTCGTCGCCCATGTAGACGACGGGACGGCCGTCCTCGGTGAGGCGGGGCTGCGCGCCCTCGTGCTTGAAGCGGCCGAGCGCGGTGCGCTTGCGCGGGGTGGAGTTCGGGTCGTACGGGTCGAGCTCGACGACCCAGCCGAAGCGGTGCGGCTCGTTGGGCTCCTGGAGGACGTCGAAGCGCTTGTCGAAGCGCTCCCACTTGCGCTCGGTGGCGCCGGCGGTCACGCCGTAGCGCTTCAGGCGGGCGGCCTGGACCGGGTCGGTGACCTGGCCGGCGTTGGCGAAGTACTGGTTGAAGTTCTCCTCGCCGTGGAGGGTGGTGCCCCACGGGGTGGTGCCGCCGGAGCAGTTGTTGAGCGTGCCGAGCACCTTGGTGCCGGTGGCGTCCGCGGAGGTCTTCACCAGGGCGCTGCCCGCGACGGGGCCGGACAGCCGGAACTCGCTGGTGGCGGTGAGGCGGCGGTTCAGCTGGTGGCGGCCCACCGCGGTCAGCTTGCCGCTGCGGTGGTCCTCCTGGACGACGACCACGCCGAGGCCGTGCGCGGCCCAGGCGATCTCGACCTGCTCGCGGGTCGGGTTCGCCGGGTCGTAACCCTTGAACATCAGGTTCTCGTCGGTGTACTCGTGGTTCGCGACGAGGAGCTGCCGGCGCTCGTAGCCGCTGCCGAGCGGGAGCAGCGAAAGGAAGTCGTTGTTGTAGCCGAACTGGCCGGCCTGGGCGGCGGCCGTCTGCTTGTCGGCGTTGAAGCCGGGGGCGCCCTTGACGATCGGGTCGCCCCAGCGGATGACCACGTTCTGCTCGTAGCCCTCGGGGGTGGTGACCCGGTCGTCGGTGTTCGGCGCGACCGGCTTGAAACGCAGGCCGCGGGCGCCCTGGGCGTTCGCGGCGTCGGCGGAACCGGCTCCCTGCGCGTCGACGGCGGGCGCGGCGGTGGCGGAGGAGCCGTCACCGCCGAGGGCGAGCGCGGTGCCGGCGGCGGAGGCGACGGTGACGACGGCGGCCGAGCGCAGCATCGAGCGGCGGGAGTAGGCGCGGGCTATGACATCGCCGACGTACTCGTTGTCGCTGGTGTTCGGCACCTCGTGGAAGCAGGCGTCGCCGCAGCGGTAACGACAGGTGAGGGCGGAACGGCCGCCCCCATGCGGGTTGCCGATGAGCGGCAGGAGCTTGCGCACGAGTGTCCTCCGTAGATGCACGGGCGCCGACACCGAAAGCGTGTCGGTCGAATCCAGCCGTGACGGTAGGCCCGGGTTGCGCCGGAGCGGCGGCGCGGGGATGAACGTCGGGTGAACCGGTCGCGTCGGTGAGGGAGTTGGGCAGACGGGGAGATGTGCTGTACGGGGCAGGCGCCACGAAGGGCGCCCCTGCCGAAGATCCAGCCGAGGGGCCGATAACCTTACGTGTCCACTCTGGGCAGGGATCAACCGCGCAGCACGGACAAATGACGCACGCACTCATGCGAAAGGCCTGGCCCATGGGTATTCGGAGCTTGTTGCGCAAGGTGTTCGGACGGTCTGCCGAGCCGGTTCCGGAGACGTCGGACGGCACTTCGGCTGCCGCCGTCCCGAACCAGGCGGAACGCACCCCCCTGGATGCGGCGGCCGAACTGGTCGCGGCGTCCTTCGACAACCCGACGGTGCCGCCGCAGTCCGCTCCGCGGGACCGGGAACCGGGCACCGTCATGACCGCCCCGGCGACGCCGGTCACGGACCCGACGGTCCCGGAGGCCCGCCGCCCCCAGACCCCGGGCTCCGGTTCCACGCCGCGCCCCGCCCCGGCTCCCGCCGAGCCGGAACCGGCCACCGCCGAGGCCGCCGCGGAGCCGGAGGCCAAGGCCGTCGAGACCCCCGCGGCGGAAGCCACCGAGGCACCGGCGCCGGAACCCGCCGCCGAGCCGGAGGCCGTCGAGGCCGTCACCACCGAGGTGGAGGAGCCCGCCGCCGAGGCGGAGCCCGCTGCCGAGGAAGCCGCCGAGCCCGAGGCCGTCGCCGCCGAGGCCGAAGCGCCCGAGGCCGCCGAGCCGGAGGCCGAAGCGCCCAAGGCCGAGGTTGCCGCGGAGCCGGAGGCCACCGCCGAGGCCGAGCCCGCCGCCGAGCCGGAGGTCGCCGTAGAGGCCGAGCCCGAGGCCGCCGAGCCCGAGGCCGTCGCCGCCGAGGCCGAAGCGCCCGAGGCCGCCGAGCCGGAGGCCGAAGCGCCCAAGGCCGAGGTTGCCGCGGAGCCGGAGGCCACCGCCGAGGCCGAGCCCGCAGCCGAGCCGGAGGTCGCCGTAGAGGCCGAGCCCGAGGCCGCCGAGCCCGAGGCCGAGGTTGCCGCGGAGCCGGAGGTCGCCGCCGAGGCCGAGGAGCCCGAGGCCGAGGCGGAGCCCGAGCCCGTCACCGCCGCCGTCGAGGAGCCCGCCGCCGAGGCCGCGCCCGCCGCCGCGCCCGAGGCCCTCGCCGTCGAGCCGGTCGAGGGACCCGCGCACGCCTTGGCCGTGGTGCGGCGACGGGCGCCCGGTGTCGTGGGCGCGTACAAGGCTGCCGGGCAGGTCCTGCGCGGCAAGGGGAAGGCCGGGGCCCGGGCCAAGGTCTACCTGGTGCTGGACCGGTCCGGCTCCATGCGCCCGTTCTACAAGGACGGCAGCGCGCAGCACCTGGCCGATCACGCCCTGGCCCTCGCCGCCCACCTGGACGACGCGGCCACCGTCCACACCGTGTTCTTCTCCACGGACGTGGACGGCACGGCCGACCTGAGCCTCGACGGCCACGACGCCGCCTGGGTCGAGGCCCGTCACGCGGAACTCGGCCACATGGGCCGCACCAGCTACCACCGTGCCGTGGAGCAGGTGCTGGAGCGGTACCAGAAGGACGGCAACGAGGGCCCCGCGCTGGTCGTCTTCCAGACCGACGGCGCCCCCGACAACCGGCAGCCCGCCAAGCAGGCCCTGGCCGACGCCGCCGCCTCCGCGCCCGAGGTGCACTGGCAGTTCGTCGCCTTCGGCGACCACGACGCCAAGGCCTTCGACTTCCTGCGCAAGCTGGACGCCGAGAACGCCGGCTTCTTCCACGCCGGCCCCGCCCCCGCCGAGCTGACCTCCGCGGCCCTGCTCAAGGGCATCCTCGACCGCTTCTAGCCGGCGGCCCGCCGCCCCGTCACCGACCCGGTCGACGACACGGCGGCACTACGCGGGAAGGGCCCGGGATCCTCGATCCCGGGCCCTTCCCCGTGCCTCAAGCCTCGTACGCTCAGCGCGCCGCGTCCGGGTGGACGGCCTCGGCGACCGGCTTCGCGTCCGGCGTCTTCGTCTCCACCGGCTTGCGCAGGGCGATGTTCAGCTCGCGCAGGCGGGACTCCTCCAGGACGGTGGGCGCGCCCATCATCAGGTCCTGCGCGTTGCCGTTCAGCGGGAAGGCGATGGTCTCGCGGATGTTCGGCTCATCGGCCAGCAGCATCACGATGCGGTCCACGCCCGGGGCGATGCCACCGTGCGGCGGGGCACCCAGGCGGAAGGCGCGCAGCATGCCCGCGAACTCGCGCTCGACGGTCTCGGCCTCGTAGCCCGCGATCTCGAAGGCCTTCAGCATGACCTCGGGCTCGTGGTTGCGGATGGCGCCGGAGGACAGCTCGATGCCGTTGCAGACGATGTCGTACTGCCAGGCCAGGATGTCGAGCGGGTCCTTCTCCTCCAGGTCCTTCATGCCGCCCTGCGGCATGGAGAAGGGGTTGTGCGAGAAGTCGATCCGGCCCGTCTCCTCGTCCTTCTCGTACATCGGGAAGTCGACGATCCAGCAGAAGCGGAAGACATTCTCCTCGAACTGGCCGGCGCGCTTGGCGGCCTCGACCCGGACCGGGCCCATGATCTTGGAGACCTCGTCGAACTCGCCCGCGCCGAAGAACACGGCGTGGCCGGGGGCCAGGCCGAGGCGCTCGGTGAGGACCTTGACGTTCTCCTCGGTGAGGAACTTCGCGATCGGGCCGGACAGCGTGCCGTCCTCGCCGACGCGGACCCAGGCCAGGCCCTTGGCGCCGAGGGAGACGGCGAAGTCGCCGAGCCCGTCGAAGAACTTGCGCGGCTGGGCGGCGGTGTCCGGCACCGGCAGGGCGCGGACGTGCTTGCCGGCGAAGGCCTTGAACTCGGAGTTCTCGAAGACGTCGGTGATGTCGACGAGCTCCAGCTTCGCCCGCAGGTCGGGCTTGTCGTTGCCGTACTTCAGCATCGACTCGCGGAACGGGATCCGCGGGAACGGCGAGGTGACCTCGCGGCCGTTGCCGAACTCGGTGAAGAGCTCGGTCATCAGGCGCTCGATCGGCTGGAAGACGTCCTCCTGCTCGACGAAGGACATCTCCACGTCGAGCTGGTAGAACTCGCCCGGCGAGCGGTCGGCGCGGGCGTCCTCGTCGCGGAAGCACGGGGCGATCTGGAAGTACCGGTCGAAGCCCGAGATCATCAGCAGCTGCTTGAACTGCTGCGGGGCCTGCGGCAGGGCGTAGAACTTGCCCGGGTTCAGGCGGGACGGCACCACGAAGTCACGGGCGCCCTCGGGAGAGGTCGCGGTGAGGATCGGGGTCGCCATCTCGTTGAAGCCGAGGGCCACCATCTTGGAGCGGATGGAGGCGATGACGGCCGACCGCAGCATGATGTTGCGGTGCATGCGCTCGCGGCGCAGGTCGAGGAAGCGGTACTCCAGGCGCCGCTCCTCGTTGACGCCGTCGTCCGTGTTGATCGTGAACGGCAGCGGGGCGGCCGAGCCGAGCACCTCGACCTCGGAGACCTCGATCTCGATCTCGCCGGTGGGCAGCTCGGGGTTGATGTTCTCGGCGCCGCGGGAGACGACCTTGCCGTCGACGCGGACGACGGTCTCCTTGGTCAGGTGGCTCAGGGCCTCGTTCGCGGCGGTACCGGGGCGGGCGACGAGCTGCGTGATGCCGTAGTGGTCGCGCAGATCGATGAAGAGGATGCCGCCCAGGTCTCGACGGTTGTGCAGCCAGCCGCTCAGCCGGACGTCGGCGTTGACGTCAGAGGCGCGGAGCTCGCCGCAGGTGTGGGACCTGTACCGATGCATCAGTCATCCAGTTCTTCGCGATACCAGGGTGGATTCAACCCTCACAAGGTTACCGTCCGGGCCGGGGACCGCGCTGGCTCGCCCGGCGGCCCCCGCGAACAGGCACACCGGGGGGATGACCTGTAAAGATGACCGGGTGCGCACCGAGGACGTCCTCGCCGCCGTCGCGACGGGGCTGTGGCGCTGGGACAACGCCTCCGGGACGGTCAGCCTCGACAGCGAGGCCGCCCGGCTCCTCGGGCTGCCCGCCGAGCCGGCCGTCCTGCCGGAGGTCGCCGTGCGGTCCCGGTTCCACCCGGTGGACTGGAACGAGATCAACGGGATCGTCACCCTCGCGGTCGCCGAGGGCACCCTCGCCGAGGCCCGGCTGCGGATCATGGACGAGGACGGACGGGTCCTGAGGACCGTACGCAGCCGCTCCAAACCCGTGGAGAACCGTTCCGCCACCGGCCGTGTCGACTACCAGCTGATCGGCACCATCCAGGAGATCGCCGAGCCCCAGCCCGGCGCCACGGCTGCACACACCACCGTCACGGGCGACTGGCGGCGCTCCCGCGAGGCCTTCCTGCTGGACGCGGGCCGGGCCCTCGCCGAGGCCCGGTCCACCACCGAGGTGCTGCGCGTGGCGGCCTCGCTGTCCATGCCCGGCTTCAGCCCCGACGGGCTGGCCGTCTTCGGCGTGGACGGCGAACGGCTGTCGGTCATCGGCCACCACGGGCACGGCCCCGGGGACGAGGGCCCCTTCACCGACATGCGGCTGGACACGGACTACCCCGCGGCAGAGGTCGTACGGACCGGCCGGGCGATCTACCTCCCCTCCCCCGAGGACTACAAACGCCGGTTTCCAGCCACCTGGCCCCTCGCTCAGCGCTTCGGCCGGATCTCCTGGGCCTTCCTCCCGTTGATCGTGGCCGGGCGCACCATGGGCGCCTGGATGGCCGCGTTCAAGCACCCGGTGTCCTTCTCGCCGGACGAGCGGTCCGTGCTGACGACCGTGGCCCGGATGCTGGCCCAGGCGCTCCAGCGCGCGGGCGTGGCCGAATCGGAAAGGGAACTCACGACCGGCCTCCAGCGGTCGATGATGCCGACGCTCGGACCGGAGATCCCGGGCATGCGCATCGCCGCCCGGTACGTGCCCACGGGCGGCGGCCTCCAGGTCGGCGGCGACTGGTACGACGTGATCCCGCTGCCGTCGGGCCGGTTCGCGCTGGTCATCGGCGATGTCCAAGGCCACGACGTACGGGCCGCCGGGCTGATGGGCCAGCTGCGGATAGCGGTGCGCGCGTACGCCTCCGAGGGCCACCGGCCCGATGCGGTGCTCTCCCGGGCCTCCCGCTTCCTGGCCGGGCTGTGCTCCGCCCAGGCCGACCCGGACTCCGACTTCCACAGCCCCCGCTTCGCGACCTGCCTGTACGCGGAGTGCGATCCGCAGAGCGGGCTGCTGGAGGTGGCCCGGGCCGGCCACCCCGATCCGGTGGTCCGGATGACGGACGGCACGGTGATGATGCGGCCCACCTCCGGCGGCCTGCCGCTCGGCATCGTCCCGGACACCGACTACCCGACGACGCGGTTCACCCTGGAGCCCGGCGAGACGATGATGCTGTGCACCGACGGGCTCATCGAGACCGGCGGGCACGACCTGGACACGGGCTGGGCCCGGCTGCGGGCGATCCTGGAGTCCGACCTGCACGGGGGCGACGAGGCGCGGGGACCCGGGGCGCGGGGACCCGGGGCGCAGGGGCGCGAGGGGCGGGGGCAGGCTCGGGGACACCTCGAAAAACTGGCCGACCTGCTGGTCCAGGCCGTACACGGCCCCTCCTCCCACCACACCACCGGCCCGCTCGCCGACCGGCGCGAGGACGACATAGCCCTGGTCCTGCTGTGCCGCGAGGGCGGCCGCTGCGGCTGCGGCACCGACGCCGCGCACCCCGCGCGGCCGGGGCGCCGCACGATGCTGACCGTGGCGCAGGCCGAGCCCGAGCGAATCGCGGGTGCCCGGCAGCAGATCAAGGAGCTGCTGCACGACTGGGCGGACCCGGAGCAGGTGGACTCGGCGGTGCTGATGGTCTCCGAGATGGTGACCAACGTCCTCATGCACACGGACGGCGACGCGCTCCTCGTGGCGGAGGCGGTGGGCGAGCTGGGGAGGCGGAGGCTGCGCGTGGAGGTGGCGGACGGCAGCGACGAACTGCCGCACAAGCGGCAGCCCGGGGAAATGGCGTCGAGCGGCCGCGGCGTCCTGCTGATGGAGATGCTGGCCGACTCCTGGGGCGTGGACCCGCGGGGCGAGGGCAAGTCGATCTGGTTCGAGCTGCAGGAGCTCTCCCCACCGGATTCCGGCGCCCCGGACGCACGCCCCGCCGGGGCGGACCTGGCCGCGGCGCTGGGCCTGGACGGCCTGGCGGACTTGGACGGGCTGGACGGGCTGGAGGGCCTGGACGGCCTGGACGGGGTGGACCTCCTGGACGAGGAGCTGGACCTCCTGGACGCGGACCGCGACCGGGACCCGGACCCCGAGCCCGGCCCTGCCTGACCCGGCCGCTCCCGACCCGGCCGCTCCTGACCCGGCACGGCGCCGCGCAACGTACGGGGCGGAGAAGCACCCCCGTGGTTGGATGACCGCGTGCTGAGCTCAACCCTCCTGCCCGAGCCGGTACGCCGCCTCGCCGCCTGGTGCGTCGTCGTGCTGCTCGTCACCGGTGTGCTCGCGGTCGGCATCTGGCTGTGCTACGTCTTCCGCACCGCCGTCACGCCCGTCCTGCTCGCCCTGCTCGGAACCGCCCTGCTCGGGCCGCTGTACCGCCGGCTGGTCCGGATGAAGGTGCAGCGCTCGCTCGCCGCCGCCCTCACCTGCCTCGCCGTGCTCGCGGTGGCCGGCGGGGCCACGTACGTCGTCGTACACGCGCTGATCAGCACCGGTGACCAGATCGTCGGCTCCCTCAAGCGCGCGGGCCACGACCTCGCGGCCCACTTCGGTGCCGCCGGCACCTCCCTGGAGGACGTGGCCTCGCACGCCAAGGAGCTGCTGGGCAAGTTCGGCGCCACGGCCGCCTCGGGAGTGATCACCGGCATCAGCGTCGTCGCGGAGGTGATCGCGACCGCCGTCCTCGCACTGCTGCTGATCTTCTTCTTCCTGCGCGACTCCCACCGCGCGGCGGGCGCGCTGCGCTCGCTGGCGCCCCGCACGACCGGTGACACCGTCGTGGCCATCGCCCGCCGCGCCTTCCGGGCGGTCGAGGGGTTCATGCGGGGAACCACCTTCATCGCCCTGATCGACGCCGTCTTCATCACCGCCGGACTGCTGATCCTCCGGGTCCCCGGCGCGGTCGGGCTCGGCGCGCTGGTGTTCGTCGGCGCGTACATCCCCTACCTCGGCGCCTTCATCTCCGGGACCGTCGCCGTCCTGGTCGCCTTCGCCGACCGGGGCTGGGTCATCGGGCTGTGGGCGGTGGGCGTGGTACTCGCCGTCCAGGTGCTGGAGGGGCACGTCCTCCAGCCGTTGATCCAGAGCCGGACGGTGCAGATGCACCCGGCGGTGGTCATGCTGGCCATCACGGCCGGCGCGAGCGTCGCCGGCATCCTCGGCATGCTCCTCGCCGTCCCCCTGACGGCAGCCGCCTCCGGCGTGGCCTCAGAACTCCGCGGCCCCCCCGCCGACGGCGGCCCGGCGCAGGGGGCGACGGCAAAACCCCGGTGACGGGTGGTCACCGGGGTTCCAGGCTCTGGAGGCGGGAGCGGGTCAGCGGGGGGTGGTGGGGATGGTGCCCAGGCGGCCGGCCTGGAAGTCGTCGAAGGCCTGCTGGAGTTCGTGGCGGGTGTTCATCACGAACGGGCCGTAGTGGGCCATCGGCTCGCGGATCGGGCGGCCGCCGAGCAGGACGACCTCCAGGTCCGGGGCGTTGGAGTCCTGGGACTCGTCCGCCCGCACCGTCAGCGAGCCGCCTTCGCCGAAGACGGCCGTCTGGCCGGTGTGGACCGGGCGGCGGTCGGTGCCGACGCTGCCGCGGCCGGCCATGACGTAGGCGAGGGCGTTGAAGTCCTCCCGCCACGGCAGGGTGAGCTGCGCGCCCGGGGTGATCGTCGCGTGGATCATCGTGATCGGGGTGTGGGTGATGCCCGGGCCGGCGTGGCCGTCGAGTTCACCGGCGATCACGCGGAGCAGGGCGCCGCCGTCGGGGGTGGACAGCAGCTGGACGCTGCCGCCGCCGATGTCCTGGTAGCGCGGGGGCATCATCTTGTCGGACGCCGGGAGGTTCACCCACAGCTGGAGGCCGTGGAAGAGCCCGCCGCTGACGACGAGGGACTCCGGCGGGGCCTCGATGTGCAGGAGGCCGGAGCCTGCGGTCATCCACTGGGTGTCACCGCCGTTGATGACTCCGCCGCCGCCGTTGCTGTCCTGGTGGACGAAGGTTCCGTCGATCAGGTAGGTCACGGTCTCGAAGCCGCGGTGCGGGTGCCACGGGGTGCCCTTCGGCTCGCCCGGGGCGTACTCCACCTCGCCCATCTGGTCCATCATGATGAACGGGTCGAGGTACTGGTAGTTGATCCCGGCGAACGCGCGGCGCACCGGGAATCCCTCGCCCTCGAAACCACCCGGGGCGGTCGTGACGGCCAGCACCTTGCGGGCGGCGGTCTCCGCGGTGGGCTCGGCGACGCGCGGGAGCGTCAACGGGTTTTCCACAGTCACTGCAGGCATGGTCGGAACCTCCTTCTGCGCCGAGTTTAGTTGAAACTCGAACTTTCTGCCACACCCGGCAGAACAGCGCCCCGCGCCCCGTCATTCCCGCGGTCAACCCGGGGACCGCAAACGCCGTCCTTCCAGGGGAAAGCGTCCGGATGACCGCCTGGGGAGACGGCATGGCCAAGCGTTTCGGCACCTTCTTGAAGCCGCTGGGCAAAGCCCTCGGCACCTCGGCGGCGCTCGTCACCCTCGGGTGGGCGGCGTGGCGGTGGGCGGCCACCGGAATGCCGATGAGCCCGCTGCCCGGTTCCCCGTGGCCGTACCTGGCCACCTGGGGCGCGCTGTGCCTGGCAGGCTGCCTGCTGCTGCGGTGGGCGACCGCCCGCGACGGGGCCGAGGGCACCGACTACGTCGTCGCCGTCCTCGCCTTCGCGGGCATCCGGCTCTCGCTCGCCCACCGGCCGGGGCTGACGCCGCTGTGGGCGTACGCGGCCGGGGCGCTGGCCGCCGGCGCGGCGGCGGCGGTGCTGTGGCGCCGCTCCCGCCGCACCGCCTGAGGTCCCCGGAACGCGAAAGGCCCGCCCGGCCGCACGGGGCGGAGGGGGCGGGCTTTACGCCGGGGGCCGGGCGGTCAGCCGTACATGCGGCGCATGGCGAAGTCGACCATCTGCTCGACGGCCTTCGCGTCGAAGACCATGCGGTGGTCGCCCTCCATGTCGAGGACGAAGCCGTACCCGGTCGGCAGCAGGTCGATCACCTCCGCCCCCGTGATCACGAAGTACTTGGACTCCTTGCCCGCGTACCGGCGGAGCTCCTTGAGGGTGGTGAACATCGGGATCACCGGCTGCTGCGTGTTGTGCAGCGCCAGGAAGCCCGGGGTCTCGCCGCGCGGGCAGTACACCTTCGAGGTGGCGAAGATCTGCTGGAAGTCCTCGGCCGACAGCGACCCGGTCGTGAAGGCCCGGACCGCGTCGGCGAGCGACGGCGGCGAGGGCTCGGGGTACAGCGGCTGCTCGCCGTACCCGGCGCCGGGCATCTGCTGCTGCGGCGGGGCGTACTGCTGCTGGGCACCCGGGTTCTGGTCGTAGCCGTACATGGCGGTCAGCCTACCGAGGGCGCGGGGCCGCCGGGCGCGCTCCAGGGGTTCTCCGCCGGTCCGAGACCGAAGCTCGTGCGCGCGATTTGACACTGGTCACAGTCGTCACCGGAGGGTTGCCGTTATTACCCGCGGGTAGCATCATGTTGTTACCGATTGGTATGTACGAGGAATCTGTCTCCCCGAGCCTTAACGGAGCCGTCGCCATGGGGCACTACAAGTCGAATCTCCGCGACATCGAGTTCAACCTCTTCGAGGTGCTCGGCCGCGACAAGCTGTACGGCACCGGCCCGTTCGGCGAGATGGACACCGAGACCGCCAAGAGCGTGCTGTCCGAGATCGCCCGGCTCGCGGAGAACGAGCTGGCCGAGTCCTTCGCGGACGCCGACCGCAACCCGCCGGTCTTCGACCCGGCCACCAACACCGCGCCGGTCCCGGCCTCGTTCAAGAAGAGCTACCAGGCCTTCATGGACTCCGAGTACTGGCGCCTGGGCCTGCCCGAGGAGATCGGCGGCACCACCTCGCCGCGCTCCCTGATCTGGGCCTACGCGGAGCTGCTGCTCGGCTCCAACCCGGCCGTCTGGATGTACTCCTCGGGCCCGGCGTTCGCCGGCGTGCTCTTCGAGGAGGGCAACGAGGCGCAGAAGAAGATCGCCCAGATCGCGGTCGAGAAGCGCTGGGGCTCCACCATGGTCCTCACCGAGCCGGACGCCGGCTCCGACGTCGGCGCCGGCCGCACCAAGGCGATCCAGCAGGAGGACGGCTCCTGGCACATCGAGGGCGTGAAGCGCTTCATCACGTCCGGCGAGCACGACATGGAGGAGAACATCCTCCACTACGTCCTCGCGCGCCCCGAGGGCCACGGCCCGGGCACCAAGGGCCTGTCCCTCTTCCTGGTCCCGAAGTTCCACTTCGACTGGGAGACCGGCGAGCTGGGCGAGCGCAACGGCGTCTACGCCACCAACGTCGAGCACAAGATGGGCCTGAAGGCCTCCAACACCTGCGAGATGACCTTCGGCGACCAGCACCCCGCCAAGGGCTGGCTGATCGGCGACAAGCACGACGGCATCCGCCAGATGTTCATGATCATCGAGTTCGCCCGCATGATGGTCGGCACGAAGGCCATCGCGACGCTCTCCACCGGCTACCTGAACGCGCTGGAGTACGCCAAGGAGCGCGTGCAGGGCCCGGACCTGGCGAACTTCATGGACAAGACCGCGCCCAAGGTCACCATCACGCACCACCCCGACGTGCGCCGCTCGCTGATGACGCAGAAGGCGTACGCCGAGGGCATGCGCGCCCTCGTCCTCTACACGGCGTCCGTCCAGGACGAGATCCAGATCAAGCAGGCCGCGGGCGAGGACACCACCGCGCTGGTCGGCCTGAACGACCTGCTCCTGCCGATCGTGAAGGGCTACGGCTCCGAGAAGTCCTACGAGCAGCTCGCCCAGTCCCTGCAGACCTTCGGCGGCTCCGGCTACCTGCAGGAGTACCCGGTCGAGCAGTACATCCGGGACGCCAAGATCGACACCCTCTACGAGGGCACCACCGCCATCCAGGGCCAGGACTTCTTCTTCCGGAAGATCGTCCGCGACCAGGGCGCCTCGCTGAACGTCCTCTCCGAGACGATCAAGAAGTTCCTGGCCGAGGCCGTCGGCGGCGAGGAGCTGGCCGGCGCCCGCGACGCGCTGGCCAAGGCCGCCGTCGACCTGGAGGCCATCGTCGGCCAGATGATCGTCGACCTCACCGCCACCGGCGAGGACGTCAAGAACATCTACAAGGTCGGCCAGAACACCACCCGCCTGCTGATGGCCTCGGGTGACGTGGTCGTCGGATACCTGCTGCTCAAGGGCGCGGCCGTGGCCGCCGAGAAGCTGGCCGGCGCCTCCAGCAAGGACGTCCCCTTCTACCAGGGCAAGATCGCGGCGGCGAAGTTCTTCGCCGCGGAGGTCCTGCCGGGCGTCTCGGTCCAGCGCAGCCTGGCCGAGGCCGTCGACAACTCCCTGATGGAGCTCGACGAGGCCGCCTTCTAGGCTGCGGGGCTCGCCCCCACATCTGTGCGCGGTGTACGTACACGCAGCGGCCGGATCTCCGTACGGGAGGTCCGGCCGCTGCCGTTGCGGCGCCCCCCGCGGCGCACCGGCATTCCCCCGTTGTCGGTCCCCCGTGCGACGCTGGAGGGCATGAGCCCACAGGAGCAGCACGGCAACAGCAGGGGGTACTCCGTCCCGACCGGGCGGCCGTACGCCCTCCGGGAGCTGCAAGCCGCCCTGGGCAGCCTCGGCGACCACCTGCGGGAGCTGTACGACGGCTCCCACCCCGCGGAGTACGAGGCCGTGGCCGACGCCCTCTACACCGCGTTCCAGACCGCCGCCGGGCTCGCCCCGGCCAAGAGCTACACCGGCTGCCCCGAGCACCCCAACGGCGCCCTCGACCCCGAGGCGCCCGACGGCTGGGGCCGCTGCCTGATCTGCAACGACCGGCGCCGGCTCGGCCTGCGCGCCCAGGGCGGGCGCGGCGCCCGCCCGGCCGCCGCCCCGCCCGCGGGGGAGCAGCGCCGGCTGGGCTATCCCGTACCGGACCCCCCGTACACCCTGCACGCCCTGCGCGCCCACCTGCGGACCGTGGAGGACCGCCGGTTCCACCTGGGCTTCTCCTCGCCCGCCGAGGACTTCGTCGCCATCGCGGACGATCTCCACCGCGCGTTCATCGTGGCCCGCGAACTGTCCCGGCCGCGCAACGCCTCGGGATGCTCCGAACATCCCGGCGCGCCGATCGACCCCGACGCGCCGCCCGGTGAGGCCTGTATCTTCTGCGCCGGACGCAAGAGACGCGCGCAGCGCTCCGCGACGACCCCGGAGATGCTCCCGCGCATCCGCCGGGGCGAGCGCAGGCAGCTGCAGCGCCGATTCGAGCGACCGCCGGGCTGAGCCGCCGCCGGAACAGCGGAGACACAGCCCGCACTCCCGGGCGCATCGGCTATCCGCCGCAGTCCGGCCATGGCGAACACGACCGTCGTTAAGGTGAACCACATGAGCTCTCCCGCCCGCTTCGACCGCGGACACACCGACGATCTGATGACCTTTCTGGCGGCCAGTCCGTCGCCGTACCACGCCGTGGCCGAGGCGGCGGAGCGGCTGGAGAAGGCCGGTTTCAGGCAGTTGGCGGAAACGGACGCCTGGGACGCGGGCAGCGGGGGCCGGTTCGTGCTCCGCGGCGGCGCACTCGTCGCCTGGTTCGTCCCGGAAGGAGCCGCCGCGCACACTCCGTTCCGGATCATCGGCGCGCACACCGACTCCCCGAACCTGCGGGTGAAGCCGATGCCTGACACGGGTTCACAGGGCTGGCGGCAGATCGCGGTCGAGATCTACGGCGGCACCCTGCTCAACACCTGGCTCGACCGGGACCTCGGCCTGGCGGGGCGGCTCACCCTGCGCGACGGCTCCGAGCGGCTGGTCAACGTGGACCGCGCCCTGCTGCGCGTCCCGCAGCTGGCGGTGCACCTGGACCGGTCGGTCAACTCCGACGGGCTCAAGCTCGACAAGCAGCGGCACATGCAGCCGATCTGGGGCCTGGGCGAGGTGCAGGAGGGCGATCTGATCGCCTTCCTGGAAGAGGAAGAGGGCCTGGAGCAGGGCTCGGTGGCCGGGTGGGACCTGATGGTCCACTCGATCGAGCCGCCCGCCTACCTGGGCCGCGACCAGGAGCTCCTCGCCGGGCCCCGGATGGACAACCTGCTCTCGGTGCACGCGGGCGTCGCGGCGCTGGCCGCCGTCTCGACCGCCGAGCGGCTGGACCACATTCCCGTGCTCGCCGCGTTCGACCACGAGGAGAACGGCTCGCAGTCGGACACGGGGGCGGACGGACCGCTGCTGGGGAACGTGCTGGAACGTTCAGTCTTCGCCCGCGGGGGCTCGTTCGAGGACCGCGCGCGCGCCTTCGCGGGCACCATCTGCCTGTCCTCGGACACGGGCCACGCCGTCCACCCCAACTACGCGGAGCGGCACGACCCCTCGCACCACCCGCGCGCCAACGGCGGCCCGATCCTGAAGGTCAACGTCAACCAGCGGTACGCGACGGACGGCAGCGGGCGCGCGGTGTTCGCGGCGGCCTGCGAGCGGGCCGGCGTGCCGTGGCAGACGTTCGTCTCCAACAACTCGATGCCGTGCGGTACGACGATCGGCCCGATCACGGCCGCCCGCCACGGCATCCAGACGGTCGACATCGGCGTCGCGATCCTGTCGATGCACAGCGCCCGCGAGCTGTGCGGTGCGGACGACCCGTACCTGCTGGCCAACGCGCTGGTGGCGTTCCTGGAGGGCTGAGGGCCCACGGCCCACGGCCGACGCACGGGGCGGTCCGCGACCGACGGCCGGAGCCCGCCGGGAGACCCGGGGGCTCGGCCGGGCGGGCGATCCCCGGCCGGCACTGCGGTGTGATGAACCGACCGTGACACTGCGTCATGATCTGCTGGACTCTCCTCACGCACGGCAGGCAGTGCCCGGTCGAGAAGGAGAGTCCCGTGCTCCGTACGCCCCCCGCCGCAGGCGAGCACCGAGCGGTCCGCCGGCTGCGTCTCCGGCTTCCGCTCCCCGTCCGGCTCCGCATGCCGCGGGTCGCCGCCTCCGGCGTGGTGGCCTTCCTCCTCGCCCTGCTCTCCTCGGCGCCCGCACCGGCCTCCGCCACCGCCGAGCCGGCGCCCGCTCCCGTACCCGCTGCCGCGGCGCAGGGGCCTTTGGCGCAGGGCCCGCGGACGCAGGGTCCGTCGGTGCAGGGCTCCTCGGAGTCGCTCACGCTGGAGGATCCGCGCACCGTCGCGCACTTCGACTTCGCCGCCGGGCAGACGCCCGAGAACATCGCCCTCGAACCCGACGGCTCCGCGGACCTGACCTTCGCCCTCGCGCGCCAGGTGGCCCGGGTCGACCCCCACGGGAACACCCGGGTCCTCGCCGAGCTCCCCGCCGTGGCCGACCCGCAGACGCCCCTCGTCGGCGCCGCCGTCGTCAGCGGCATCGTCCGCACCCACGACGGGACCCTCTACGTCGCCTACAACACCGGCACGACCGAGACGGGCGTCTACCGGATCACCCCGGACGGCACCGTCGCCAAGTTCGCCGACCTGCCGCCGGACGGCTTCGCCAACGGCCTCGCGCTCGACGAGAAGCACGGCGCGCTGTACGCCGCCGACTCCGTCCTCGGCGCGGTACGGCGGATCTCCCTGGGCGACGCCTCCGTCACGGCCTGGGCCACCGGCACCGCCCTCGCACCCACCACGTTCATCGGCGCCAACGGGATCAAGGTCCACCACCAGGCGGTGTGGGTGTCCAACTACGACCGGGGCACGCTGCTGCGCATCCCGGTCGGGGCGGACGGCTCGGCCGGGGCGATCACCACTCGTGCCGACGGGCTCGACGGAATCGACGACTTCGCCTTCGCCGGGCGCAGCGAGACCGTCCTCGCCGCCCTGAACCCGGGCAACGAGCTCGTCCTGGTACGCCGCGACGGCACCCGCACCGTCCTGCTGACGGCGCGGGACGGGCTGTCCGGCCCCACGTCGGTCGCGGTGCGCCGCCACACGGTGTACGTGCCCAGCGCCTCCTTCACGACCGAGCAGCCCGACCCGAACCTGCTGATCGCCCGCGTCGCGGACGCCGAGAAGGACGGCAAGGACGCCAAGCACGCCAAGGACGGGCCGGGCCGCGGCGGCCACGGGGCCCGGGGCGACCGCGGCTAGGCGGCCGGCCCCGGGCAGCGGGTCAGGCGGCCGGCCCGGTCAGGCGTCGAGCCCGGCGAGGACGAGCGGGAGCCTGGTGGCGCCGTCCGCGGTGACGGTCACCGGGACTCCCCAGTCCTGCTGGTGCACGTGGCAGGCCGGGTACTCGTTCTCCGGGTCGTCGTCGCAGGAGGCCGCCATCGCGGACACGTGCAGGACGCCCTCGGTGACGTCCGGGTTCAGCACCAGCTCCCGGAACAGGTCCGTCCCCGCCCCCTCCCCCGCCGCCAGCAGCTCCGGCGGGGTCGAGGACACCAGCAGGCGGGTCGACGGTCCGTAGCGGGTGTCGAGCTTCTGGCCGCCCGGCGCCTGGAAGACCACGTCGAGGCGGAGCGTGCCCGGGGCGACCTCGGTGGCGGCGCGCTGCGTGCGGTGGGCGACCGCGTCCACCCGTACGGCCTCCTCGGGCAGCCGCAGCCGGGTCAGCCGGTGCCGGGCCGACTCGACCACGACGATGTCCTCGCCGGCCAGGACGGCGTCGCTGGGCTCGCGCAGGTCGGTGGCCAGCGTGGAGACCTGCCCGGTCGCCGGGTCGAAGCGGCGCAGGGCGTGGTTGTACGTGTCGCACACCGCGACCGAGCCGTCGGGCAGCGCGGTCACGCCGAGCGGGTGCTGGAGCAGGGCCTGCCCGGCGTCGCCGTCCCGGTGCCCGAAGTCGAAGAGGCCGGTGCCCACGGCGGTCCGTACGGCGTACCCCTCGCCCTCGGGTTCCACGTACCGCAGGGCGCTGGTCTCGGAGTCGGCGAACCACAGCCGGTCCCCGGCCGCGGCCAGCCCGGACGGCTGCGCGAGCCAGGCCTCCGCAGCGGGCCCGTCGTGGAGCCCCTCGTTGGTGGTGCCGGCGGAGACGGCCACGGTGCCCGCCTGCGGGTCCCAGGTCCACAACTGGTGCACGCCGGCCATGGCGATCCACACCTTGCCCTGCCACCAGGCCACGTCCCAGGGCGAGGACAGGTCCACTTCCAGGGCCGGCCCGGAGGTGGGGGAGCCCTGCCACCACTGCCGGCCGGTCCCGGCGACGGTCTCGACGGCGCCGGTGGCGGGGTCGAAGGTGCGCAGCGCGTGGTTGACGGTGTCGGCGACGACGACCCGCCCGTCGGGCAGCAGCGCGAGCCCCTGCGGCTCGCTGAAGGCCTCGGGCCCGAAGCCGCGCTCACCGCTGCCGATGCGGCGCACGACGCTCTCGCCGTCCGCGGCCAGCTCCACCAGCTGGTGCCGCGTGGTGTCCGACACGAGCAGGTTCCCGGACGGCAGCACGAGCGCCTTCCCGGGGAACCGCAGGTCGCCGGCCACCGGCTCGGGCGCCACGTAGGGCCCGTCCCCGCGCCGCAGGGTGCCCTTGGCCTCGTGCTCGGCCTCCAGCTCCTCCACCAGGCGTGCGAGGGCGTGCGCATGCCCCTCACCGGCGTGCTGCGCGACGATGTAGCCCTCGGGGTCGATCACGACCAGCGTCGGCCAGGCGCGCACGGCGTACTGCTTCCAGGTGGCCAGCTCGGGATCGTCCAGCACGGGGTGGTGCACCTCGTACCGCTCGACGGCGTCGACGACGGCGGCGTGCTCGGCCTCGTGCACGAACTTCGGCGAGTGCACGCCGATGATCACCACGGTGTCGCGGTGCTTCTCCTCCAGCTCCCGCAGCTCGTCGAGGACGTGGAGGCAGTTGACGCAGCAGAAGGTCCAGAAGTCGACGATGGTGATCTTCCCCCGCAGGTCGGCGAGGGTGAGGTCTTTGCCTCCGGTGTTCAGCCAGCCGCCCTTGCCGATCAGCTCGGGGGCACGGACACGGGCACGGCGGGGCGCGGGCGCGGGGGTGGGCGCCGGGGCGACATCGTTCATGCTTCAAGCTTGCCATCCGCGCATGAACGCCCGGTCACGGCCGTGCGAAGCGGCCCCCGCCGGGCAGGTCCACCCTCCGGGGTGAGGACGCGGCCCGCACAGCCGTGCGACGCTGGGCGCAGGCAGCTGAAGGAGGCGTCCGGCATGACCACCGCACCGGACTACAGCGAGGGCATCGATCCCGAGCGCGCGATGAAGTACGCCCTCCAGCGCTGGTTCGGGGACCGCACGGAGATCGTCGAGGGGGTGCTCAACCACGTGACGCCGAGCTGGGATCACGAGAACGCCGCCGAGGAGATCCGCGATCAGATCAAGCCGCGGGTCAGGGAACTCGGCTGCGTGACCGGCTCCGGCAACCTCGACCTCCCGGGCTCGGCGAACTGGTACGTACCGGACCTTGCCGTGGCTCCGAAAGAGCCGGCGAAGGGCGGCGGGGCCTTGTTGCCCGACCAGACCCTCCTGATCGTCGAGGTGACCTCGGAGTCGGACGCCGAGACCGACCGCGTCGTCAAGCGCAAGCGGTACGCCGAGTACGGCGCACCGCTGTACCTGCTCGTCGACCGGCTGGACAAGACCGTCACCCTGTTCTCCGGGCCCGGTCGGCTCGGCTACACCGAGGTCGACGGGCCGCACCCGTTCGGGGAGACGGTCCGGCTGCCGGAGCCCTTCGGGATCGACCTCGACACCAGCGGGCTCTAGGACGCTAGGAAGCGGCGAAGAGAGCGCTCAGGCGGGGGAGGCGGGCTCCGGTCTCGGCGGTGTCGTCGAAGTCGAAGTCCCAGGCCGGGTCCAGGGGCGGGTAGCTGATCGTGAAGGAGTCCGCCGGCAGGGTGCAGCCCGTCGCGGACTCGTACGCCGTCCAGGCGATGGACAGGGCGGCCTCGTCCCACAGTTCCAGACCCTCCGCCGCGGCCTCGCGGACCGCGGGGTGCTCCGCGAGGGAGTCCGGGTCGGCCAGCGCCCGGGTGAAGACCGCCTCGCCCTGCGTCAGGAGCCAGCCGCGGAAGTAGTCGAAGCCGTCGTCCGAACAGCCTCCGTTGATCACGTACGCCGCCGCCCAGAGGGGACTGCGGTAGGACTGCGCCAGCAGGTCCCACAGCACCTGCTGGGCGGCGGCTATCTCGGCCGCCGGGCGGCGCGCCAGCAACTGCGCGGCGCACGGGGCCACATGGTCCGGTCCGGCCTCCGCGCGGGCGGTCTCGATCAGCTTCCAGAACGTCTGCGTGTCCATGGGGGAAGCCTGGCACCCCCCTCTGACATCAGAGGGTGAGGAAGGAGTGGAGGGATGCGGTGAGTGCGGTGACGAAGGCGTCCCGGGTCTGCGGGGGCACCAGGTCCAGGGAGAGGTACGGGTTGAGGTCCTCCAGCTCGACCAGGAGGAGCTCCCCGGACGGCGCCCGGCAGGCGTCCACGCGCTGGATGCCGTGGCTGAGGGTGTTCCACGCGATGAAGGTCCGCGCGAAGTCCAGGTCCGCCGGCGTCGCCTCGTACGGGCGCAGCTCCCAGCGGCGCTCCGGGTCCGGGGCGTACAGGGCGTACTGGAAGGCGTCGTCGACGAAGTAGAAGGACACCTCGTACGCGAAGTCGATCCGCGGCTGGATGAGGTGCTCCCCCGCCGGGCCGGCCGGGTGCGGGGTGAAGGTCAGGCCGATGGAGTCGGCGCCCTGCTTGGGTTTGACCGCGTACGAGGGGACGTCGGGCAGGAGGGCGAGCCGGGCCGGGTCGTCGATGGTGGGGATCACCGGGTAGCCGGCTTCGGTGAGGTCCAGGAGGTACTGCTTGCCCGCCATGTCGCCACGGCCGGTGAGGGGGTTGTAGACGCGGGTCCCGGCGGCGAGCGCCGCCGCGCGGAAGGAGTCGTACGCCTCCTGGTAGTGCAGGACCGGCCCGCTGTTGCGGACGACGACCGCGTCGAAGCCCAGGGGTATGAGGGCCTCGGCGTCCCGCGGATGGCACAGGGCCAGGTCGAAGGACTCGCGCAGCCGGGCGGTGAGGAGGACGTCCTCGTCGCCGTAGCGGCGGCCGCGCGCCGGGTACGCCAGGTCGGTCACGTAGAGGAGGGCCATGGCCGAAACCTATCGCGGGCCCCGCAGGCGGCTCGCGGCGGCGGCCGGGCGGCCGGCTGCTCAGCGGCGGCCGCGGTGGCGGCTGCGGGCGGCGAGCTGCCCCTGGACGTAGGCGTCGGTGTCCGGGGTGTAGGGACCGCCGTGGTCGAGGGTCAGGTCGGTGACGCGCTGCCATTCGGCGAGGGCGGCGCGGACGGACGCATCCGCCCGCGACCAGTCGCCGGCGGCCTCCAGGGCCTTCTCCAGCGCGGCCGCCGCCTGGTGGTGCGTCATGCCGGTGGCCTCGGCCCGCACCCGGTCCCGGGCCGCGATCTCACCGGGGGTGGGCTCGTGCGGCTCCAGGGCCGCCTCGATCGCGGCCTCGGCTTCCTCGGTCTGCTCGGACACGACCCCGTCCCCCCTGCTCGGCTTCCCGTTCCCGTTTCCCGCCGCGGTGTACCCGCTGCGGCGGTTTCCAAACCGTGCGCTCAGCGGCCGAGCCGGCGGTCCTTCAGCGCCGGGAACTGCTCGCGGGTCTGCGCGACCTTCGCCGGGTCGAGGTCCACGGTGAGGACGTCCTCGCCGGGGCCCGCCTCGGCCAGCACCTCGCCCCACGGGTCGACGACCAGGCTGTGGCCGGCCTGTTCGACGCCCGCGTGCGTGCCGGCCAGCCCGCAGGCCAGGACGTACGCCTGGTCCTCCACGGCGCGCGCCCGGTTCAGCAGGGTCCAGTGGGACCGGCGGCGGGCCGGCCAGCCGGCCGCCACGACCATGGTGGTGGCACCGGCGTCGACGAGGCCGCGGAACAGCTCGGGGAAGCGCAGGTCGTAGCAGGTGGCGATACCGAGGGTCTGCTCCGGCAGGGCGACGGTGGTCAGGGTGTCCCCGGCGGACATCAGCACCGCCTCGCCCTGGTCGAAACCGAAGCGGTGGATCTTGCGATAACTGGCGGCCAGCTCGCCCGCCGGGGAGAGCACGAGGGCGGTGTTGTAGAGGGAGCCGTCGCCCGCGCGCTCCACGACCGAGCCCGCGTGCAGCCAGACCCCGGCGTCGCGGGCGGCATTGGACATGGCCTCGAAGGTGGGTCCGTCGAGCGGCTCGGCCTCGGTCTCGAAGAGTTCGTAGGCGAAGGCGCCCACCGTCCACAGTTCGGGCAGGACGACGAGGTCCGAACCGGCCTGGTCGCGGACGAGACCGGCCGCCCGGGACCGGCGGGCGGCCACCGACTCCCCGTCGTGGACCGCGATTTGGATCAGAGAGGCGCGCACACTACCACCGTCCTGGCGTTCAGGCCCTCGACTCGGGCCTACGATCGTCACACGAAAGCACTGCCGGGGTGCTCACCGGCAGCGTAGTTTTGGAACCAGTCCACACGCTTCCGAAAAAACGCGCCACGCGCCACTGAACAGCACCGCGAGGGGTCCCGTTGACCGTCCAGCCGCATCCCAGCCTCCAGCCCTATGCCGACGCGTGGACACACTCCGTCGAGGCGATATCCGAGCTGGTCCTCCCCCTGACGGAAGGTGAGTGGAACCGGGCGACGCCGTGCCCGGGCTGGTCCGTGCGTGATGTGGTGTCACACATCATCGGCATCGAGTGCGAGATGCTCGGGGACCCGCGGCCGATCCACACCGTGGCGCGCGACCTGCGGCACGTGGTCGACGAGTTCAGCCGGTACATGGAGGTGCAGGTCGACGTCCGGCGCCACCACACCGCGCCCGAGATGACCTCCGAGCTGGAGTACACGATCATCCGCCGCTCGCGGCAGCTGCGGAACGAGAAGCGGGATCCGGCCACGATGGTGCGGGGACCGCTGGGCGAGCAGGTGACGCTGGAGCTCGCGCTGCGGCTGCGGGCGTTCGACGTGTGGATCCACGAACAGGACCTGCGGACGGCGCTGGGCGTGCCGGGCAACTGGGACTCCCCGGGCGCGTACGTGGCGCGGGACCTCCTGCTCGCCGGGCTGCCGAAGGTGGTCGCGAAGGAGGCCGGGGCCCCGGCCAACTCGGCGGTGGTCCTGGACGTGCACGGACCGCTGGAGTTCATGCGGACGGTACGGGTGGACGCGGAGGGCCGCGGCACGGTCGACAAGTCGCCTTCGCTCGGTCCGGCGGTGACGCTGGCCATGGACTGGGAGACGTACGTCCGCCTGGCGGCGGGCCGGGTCAGGCACCAGGCGGTGGCCGACCGGGTCAAGGTCGAGGGCGACGCCGGACTGGCCGACGCGATCCTGGCACACTTCGCGGTCACCCCGTAGCGGCCCGAGGAGTTCCGGGCGGAGGCGTCCGTCCTCGACCTCGGCGCCGTACAGGTGGGCACGTTGAGACCGTGGTGACACCGGGAGACGGCCCGGGCATCGCTGATGGGCCCGTCCCGGAACGCGTACCCCCCGGCCATTCCTCGGGGGCTTCCCGGCAGTCTGTTGTCTTTCCGGGGCGGGCCGGGCGGTCAAGGGTGGCCGAAGGCCATCGCGAAGCGACGCGAACGAAGAGAGC
>NZ_JBEXRC010000049.1:0-52757 GCF_040612915.1 Streptomyces sp. NPDC006326
GGCCCGCCGAGGGGCGGGCCCACGGCCGCACGGGGCCCCGGGGGCCCGGTTTGACCCTCCGGAACCGGCCCCGTAACCTAGACCGTCGGCATGTCCTAGATGGTTACGTCTAGTGCGCGTCGCGCTCCTGAGCACCTTCCTCCCGCTGAGCACCACCTGCGGGAGAGGCCGCTCGTCCAATCCGGATCAGTGCGGGCCCCCGGCCCTGCCTGAGCGGCTGGCTTCAGGAGCATCCGTCCCGAGTGAGAGAGAGATCCGCGTGTACGCCATCGTGCGCAGCGGTGGTCGCCAGCACAAGGTTGCTGTCGGCGACATCGTTGAGGTTGACAAGATTTCCACTGCCAAGGTTGGCGACACGGTCGAGCTCTCGACCCTGCTCGTTGTCGACGGCGACGCCGTGACCTCCGACCCGTGGGTCCTGGCCGGCATCAAGGTCCAGGCCGAGGTCGTGGACCACCACAAGGGCGCCAAGATCGACATCCTGCGCTACAAGAACAAGACCGGCTACCGCCGTCGCCAGGGTCACCGTCAGCAGTACACGGCGATCAAGGTCACCGGTATCCCCACGGCTGCGAAGTAAGAGGGACTGAGACATGGCACACAAGAAGGGCGCATCGTCCACCCGGAACGGGCGCGACTCCAATGCCCAGCGGCTCGGCGTGAAGCGCTTCGGCGGTCAGGTCGTCTCCGCCGGCGAGATCCTCGTCCGCCAGCGCGGCACCCACTTCCACCCGGGTTCGGGTGTCGGCCGTGGTGGCGACGACACGCTGTTCGCGCTGCAGGCCGGTGCCGTGCAGTTCGGCACGCACCGTGGCCGCAAGGTCGTGAACATCGTTCCGGCCGCCTGATCTTCCGATCTGGGCGTTCGTAACTTTTCGAGGGCGGATCCCGTCTCTTCCCGGCGCAAGCCGGGAAGAGAGGTCCGCCCTCGGCGCGTTTGCACGTACACACGTTCAATGAGGGCAGCAAGGTCTGCCCCGGGACATTCCCGCATGTATCTGGAGGAACAACCATGACCACCTTCGTGGACCGCGTCGAGCTGCATGTCGCCGCGGGTAACGGAGGCCACGGCTGCGCCTCCGTACACCGGGAGAAGTTCAAGCCGCTCGGCGGCCCCGACGGCGGCAACGGCGGCCGTGGCGGTGACGTGATCCTGGTGGTCGAGCAGTCCGTGACCACCCTGCTGGACTACCACCACAGCCCGCACCGCAAGGCCACCAACGGCAAGCCCGGCGAGGGCGGCAACCGCTCCGGCAAGGACGGCCAGGACCTGGTCCTGCCCGTGCCGGACGGCACCGTCGTCCTCGACAAGCAGGGCAACGTCCTCGCCGACCTCGTCGGCCAGGGCACCACCTACGTCGCCGCCGAGGGCGGCCGCGGCGGTCTCGGCAACGCGGCGCTGGCCTCCGCCCGCCGCAAGGCCCCCGGTTTCGCGCTGCTCGGCGTCCCCGGTACCGCCGGCGACATCGTCCTGGAGCTCAAGACCGTCGCCGACGTGGCCCTCGTGGGCTTCCCGAGCGCCGGCAAGTCCTCGCTGATCTCGGTGCTCTCCGCCGCCAAGCCGAAGATCGCGGACTACCCGTTCACCACCCTGGTCCCCAACCTCGGTGTGGTCACCGCCGGTTCGACCGTCTACACGATCGCCGACGTCCCCGGCCTGATCCCGGGCGCCAGCCAGGGCAAGGGCCTCGGCCTGGAGTTCCTGCGCCACGTCGAGCGCTGCTCGGTCCTGGTACACGTCCTGGACACCGCGACCCTGGAGTCCGACCGCGACCCCGTCTCCGACCTCGACGTCATCGAGGAGGAGCTCAAGCAGTACGGCGGGGGCCTGGAGAACCGCCCGCGCCTGGTGGTCCTCAACAAGGTGGACATCCCGGACGGGCAGGACCTGGCCGACATGATCCGCCCCGACCTGGAGGCCCGCGGCTACAAGGTCTTCGAGGTCTCGGCCGTGGCCCGTACCGGCCTGAAGGAGCTCTCCTACTTCCTCGCCGAGGTCGTCGCCAAGGCGCGCGCCCGCAAGCCCAAGCAGGAGGCGACCCGCATCGTCATCCGGCCGAAGGCCGTGGACGACGCCGGCTTCACCGTCACCTACGACGAGGCCGAGGAGGTCTACCGCGTGCGCGGCGAGAAGCCGGAGCGCTGGGTGCGCCAGACCGACTTCAACAACGACGAGGCCGTGGGCTACCTGGCCGACCGCCTCAACCGCCTCGGCGTCGAGGACGCGCTGAAGAAGGCCGGTGCCCGCGCGGGCGACGGCGTCGCCATCGGCTCCGAGGAGAACGCGGTCGTCTTCGACTGGGAGCCGACCATGATGGCCGGCGCCGAGATGCTGGGCCGCCGCGGCGAGGACCACCGCATGGAGGCCCCGCGCCCGGCCACCCAGCGCCGCAAGGAGAAGGAAGCGCGCCGCGGGGACGTCGCGCAGCAGGAGTACGACGAATTCCGGCCCTTCTGACCTGCGATTCTGGCGTTCTTGCGGTGCAGGAGGCGGTGTTGAAGTGATGTTTACCCCGGTCGCCTAGGATCCACGGGTGAGCAGCACCATTCCTCCCAGCGTTTCCGTCGTGGTGATCGCGTACAACGACGCCGTGCTCGTGGGCGAGGCCATTGCCTCGGCTCTCGCCCAGGGCCCGGCCGTCGCCGAGGTGATCGCCGTCAACGACGCCTCGGCCGACGGCACCGGGCGGGTGCTGGACGAGCTGGCGGCCGTCCATCCCCGCCTCAAGGTGGTGCACCGCGCGGAGAACAGCGGCGGCTGCGGCACCCCGCGCAACGACGGGATCGCGGTCGCCACCTCCCCGTACGTCCTGTTCCTCGACAGCGACGACGTCCTGCCGCCGGGGGCGGTCGACGCGCTGGTGCGCGCCGCGCAGGAGCACCGCGCGCCCGTCACGGTCGGTGCGTGCGTACGCCGTGAGCTGCCGCAGTACCACGACGTGCCGTGGGTGCCGGGCCTCTACACCCCGGGGGACGTGATCGAGCGGCCCGCGGACCGGCCCGAGCTGGTCCGCGACACCCTCTGCGTCAACAAGCTGTACGACCGGTCCTTCCTGGAAAAGCATGCGATCCGCTTTCCCGACGGCCGGTTCGTCTACGAGGACTTCGTCTTCACCGCGCGCGTCCTGGCCGCCGAGCCGCGCATCGCCGTCATCGGCGAACTCGTCTACGTGTGGCACGTGCGCCGCAGCGCCGCCCAGGTGTCGATCTCCCTGGACCGCAAGGACGTGGGCAACTGGCGCTCCCGCATCGAGGCCCACCGCACCGCCGCCCGGATCATCGCCGAGTCCTCCCCGGAGCTGGGCCGCGCCTGCCAGGTGAAGTTCCTGGAGTACGACCTGCGCATGTACCTGCGCGAGCTCGGCGGCGACCCCGGCTACCAGGCCGCCTGGTGGGCCCTGACCCGGGAGTACCTGGCCGGTTTCGACGAGGCCGTCATCGAGGCCGCCGGCGCGCACGCCCGCTGGATCGTCAGGGTGCTGCTGGCCACCGAGGCCCCGCCCGCCGACGTCGAGCGGCTGACCCGCTTCGCCGCCGAGCCGCCCCGCCTGCTGCCCCCGTACGCGACCGGCCCCGACGGCGGGCCCGTGTGGAGCGAGGAGCTCCCCGTCGGCCTGGACCGGCTGGCCGAGCTGGCGGTGGACGAACTGCCCGTCACCATCGACGCCGAGCCGGCCGGTGCGGCCGCGCTGCGGATCCGCGTACGCGATCTGTACGGGCGCCTCGCCGCGGCCGGTCCGCAGACCGCCCGCCTGAGCTTCGTGCCCCGGTCGGGCGGTGAGCCCGTACTCGGTCGGCCCGTGGAGCTGCGGCCGGCCGCGGACGGCGAGGGGTGGACGGCCGAACTGCCGTTCCACCTCACCGCCGTGGCCGCGGCCGGGCGGCGCCAGGGCCGCCGCGGGATGCAGGCCTGGGGCGTGCAGATCGGCGTGGAGTGCCGCGACGGGAGCTCCCTGGTGACCTCCCCGCGCCCCCTGCCGGGACTGCTTCACCGCCGGGCCCTGCCCAGCAGCAGGTACGGTGTTCTGCTGGCGCAGCCGTTCCGTACGGGCGGAGGGTCCCTGGCCCTGCGGCTCGCGCCGGGTGCCGCGGGCGCGCTGAGCCTCGTACGCAGCCGCCTTCACCGGGCCAAGGCCGGCCGCGGGGCGCAGTAGGAAAGCCGGTGATCGCCACGATCGCCGAGGATCAAGACATGACTCGGGAGTACGCATGACCTTTCTGATCACCGGTGGCGCCGGCTACATCGGCTCGCACGTCGTCCGCGCGATGCTGCTGGCAGGGGAGAAGGTCGTCGTCCTCGACGACCTGTCCACGGGCAACGAGGACCGCGTCCCGGAGGGCGTCCCGCTGGTGATCGGCTCGGTCCTGGACCGGCTGGTCCTGGACGAGGCGATGGCCGAGCACAAGATCACCGGTGTGGTGCACCTGGCGGGCAAGAAGCAGGTCGGCGAGTCCGTCGAGAAGCCGCTGTACTACTACCACGAGAACGTCGAGGGCCTTCAGGTCCTGCTGGGCGCGGTCGCGGCAGCGGGCGTGCGCAACTTCCTGTTCTCCTCCTCCGCCTCGGTGTACGGCATGCCCGACGTGGACCTGGTCACCGAGGAGACCCCCTGCGCGCCGCTGAGCCCGTACGGCGAGACGAAGCTGGCCGGTGAATGGCTGGTGCGCGCGGCCGGCAAGGCGCACGGCATCTCCACCGCCTGCCTGCGCTACTTCAACGTGGCGGGCGCCGCCACCCCCGAGCTCGCGGACACCGGGGTCTACAACCTGGTCCCGATGGTCTTCGAGCGCTTCGACAAGGGCGAGGGCGCCCGGATCTTCGGCGACGACTACCCGACCCCGGACGGCACCTGCATCCGCGACTACATCCACGTCGAGGACCTCGCCGAAGCCCACGTGGTCGCGGCCCGCAAGCTCGTCGAGTGGGGGGCGACCGGCGACTACCGCGACCTCACCGTCAACATCGGCCGCGGCGAAGGCGTCTCCGTACGGGAGATGGCCCAGCTGCTGAACGAGGGCACCGGGCACACCCACGAGCCGGTGGTCGTCCCGCGCCGCCCCGGCGACCCGGCGAAGGTCGTGGCCTCGGCCGACAAGATCGCCGCCGAGCTGGGCTGGAAGGCCAAGCACGACGTGCGCGAGATGATCACCTCGGCCTGGGCGGGCTGGGAGGCCAACCGCAAGGGCGCCCTGCACCACGCCGAGCGCTGAGACCCCTGTCGCCTGTACGAAGCCGCCCGCCCCGGTCTGTCCGGGGTGGGCGGCTTCGGTCTGTGCTCTGCGGCGGTCCGCAGGCTCAGCGCTCCAGGAACGCGAACAGCTCTTCCCACCGGTCGGTGATCTCGGCGCTGGAATAGCGCTGCACCGCCCGGAAGGCGTTGTCGCCGAGCCGGTCGCGCAGCGCGCGGTCGGCCATCAGGGTGCGCAGGTGCCCGGCCAGCTCCATCGTGTTGCCGAGCCGGGCCAGCAGCCCGTCCTCGCCGTCGCGCACGATCTCCCGTACGCCGGGCGCGCAGTCGAACGCGGCCGCCGGCACACCCGCGGCCATCGCCTCCAGCAGCGTGATCGGGAAGCCCTCGGCCCGGGAGGCCTGCGCGAACACCGACGCATCGCGCAGGGCGCCCAGCACGTCGTCCGTGCTGCCCATCCACTCCACGGAGTCGTCCAGCCCGAGCGCGGTGCAGTGCGCCCGCAGCGCCTGCTCCTCGACGCCCGCCCCGTAGATCCGCAGGACCCAGTCGGGATGGTGCGGGGCCGCGTCCGCCCAGGCGTCCAGCAGCAGGTCCACGCCCTTCTCGAAGGCGAGGCGGCCGACGCTCGCGACGACCTTCCCGGTGCGGGGCGCGGGGGAGTCCGGCATGAACGGCAGCGGGTTCGGCATGCTGGCCACGTTCTCCATGCCCGCCCGGATCCACAGGTCCGCGTCCTCGGGCGTCAGCACCAGCAGCCGGTCGACCTCGGGGTAGAAGCGGCGCACCCGCTCACCGCGGGTGGACTTCTGACTGGCCTCGAAGGACTCGTGGCTCATGCCGATGACGCTGAGCCCCTTGGTGTCGGCCAGCGCCACCCACTCCATCGCCCACACCTGTGTGACGATGACCACCCCGCCCGGGCGGGCCTGGCGCAGCAGCTCGCTCAGCTGCTCCGCCTTGGTGCGCATCAGCGCCCGCCGGGCTGCCTGGCGGCGCCGCTCGGGGGCGTTCAGTCGGCCCTTGATGCCGCGCAGGCGGCGCGCCTTCGGCGGGTGGCTGTCGTACAGGGTGGTCATCTCGTACGGCAGGTACGCCGGCAGCTTCTGCCGGATCTCCTCGGCGACGGGCGCGATGCCGACGAGGTGCACCCGGTGTCCGCGGTCGGTGAACAGCCGGGCCATCTGGTGGGACCAGGTGGTCACGCCGCCGAGCTCGTCGACGCTGTTGGAGACGATGAAGATGTCACGGCCGCCGGGGTGCTCGGCGGCCACTGCGGACGTGGCGGTCTGCTGGCTCACTTGCCGCTCCCGGTGAAGAACTTCTCGACGATCTGGCGGGCGGCGTCCCCGCGGTCGTACTCGCCGAACTCGGCGAGGAAACGCTGGCGGGCCTCCGCGTACTTGGCGTCCGCCTCCTCGAAGGCGGCGACGGCCTGGAGGAGTTCGTCCGCCGTGGCCACCACGGGCCCCGGGGCCTTCTCCTTCAGGTCGAAGTACGTGCCGCGGATGTCGTTCGCGTACACCTCGTAGTCGTACGCGAAGAACAGCATCGGCCGGTCCAGGACCGCGTAGTCGAACATCACGGAGGAGTAGTCGGTGATCAGCCCGTCGGCGAGCGCCAGCAGCGGGGTGATGTCGTGGTGGCCGGAGACGTCGATGACCCGGCCCGCGACCGACGGCGGCAGCGAGACGCTGTTGAGGTAGTGGGTGCGCACCAGCAGCGTGAAGCGGTCGCCGAGCCGGTCCGCGAACTCCTCCACGTCGAAGGGGAACTCGAAGCCCTCCACCGCGCCGTCCGCGCCCGCCCGGAAGGTCGGCGCGTACAGCAGCACCTTCTTGTCCGGGTCGATGCCCAGCTCGGCGGCGAGCGGACCGCGCACCCGCTCCCCGCTCTGCGACTCGGCGCGGTGCGCCTCGACCAGGGCGTCGTTGCGCGGGTAGCCCGTGCGCAGCAGCACCTCGTCGCGCAGCCGGAAGCCCTTCGCAAGGGTGCGGGCGTCGTGCTCGGAGCGGATCAGGAAGTGGTCGAAGCGGTCGACGGCCGCCTGGAAGCGATCCTGGCCGGCCTTGCCCTGCGCCTTGGTGCGGGGCTCGTGGAAGCCCATCCGCTTGAGCGCGGAGCCGTGCCAGGTCTGGATGTACGTGGTGCCGGGGCGCTTGGCCAGCGCCAGCGGGAAGCCCTGGTTGTCGACCCAGAACTCGGCCTGCGCCAGCGCCCGCAGGTACGCCCAGCTCCAGCGCTTGACCAGGGTGGCGTCCTTGGGGAAGCCGGTGGGCTTGGCGCCGGCGTAGGACCAGACCGCCTCGAAGGGGACGCCCTGGCGGACCATCTCCTCGTAGATCGCCTTGGGGCTGTCGCTGTACTGCTTGCCCATGTGGCTCTCGAAGACGACCGTGCCCTTCTTGACCGGCAGCTTCGAGAAGACCTCGTGGTAGACCTTCACCTTCTGCTCGCCCGAGCCGAGGTTGCGGCGGGCCCGCAGGGCCCTGCGCAGGCTCCGCTTGACCAGGCCCGCGGTCCGCCCGTGCATGGCGCTGCCGATCAGCGTCTGGGTGCGTACGGCGGCGGCGTTCTCGGCGGTCAGGACGTAGGAGAGGTTGCCCTTCTTGGTGACCTCGGGCTCGAAGCGGTCGGAGACCAGCCGGGTCAGCCGCGGCCGCACGCGCAGCCGGGCCGCCGACTCCAGGTCCACCCCGCCGACCGAGACGCGGGTGGTCAGGCGGTCCTCGCCGGCCGTCAGCTTCAGCCGGACGTCCCAGACGGCGTCGATGATGCCGAGGGGGCGGACGGTGCTGCCGATGTCCGCGGTGGCGGTCCACTCGATCGTGTCACCGGCGTGGCGCACGGTTGCCACCGGGAAGCTGAAGGAGCGGACGCCGATCTGCCTGCGGGCCCGGAACTCCAGCGATGCCTTGAGTTCCGTTTCCGGGGCGATCCGGCCCAGCGGGTTCACGACCGCGCCGGACAGGGTGACGGTGCCGCGCCCGTCGTCCTCGTAGGAGGTCAGGCGGTTGCCGAGGCACAGGGAGGTGAGCGGGGCGGTGTGGAAGCCCTGCTCGGTCACGTCCAGTATCCGGCGGGCCTCGGTGTCGGCCGGGTCGTCGACGTGCTCCGCGCACCAGTAGATCCGCCCGTCGCGCTCGGCGAGCGGCGAGGAGAGCCGGCCCTTGTTGGTCATCGCGTCGGCGGCCGGGAGCAGGTTGTCCCAGTCCTCCTTGCCCAGCAGGTAGGCGCAGATCGCCTGGAGGTACGTGACGTTCTCGTACGCGGCCGGGTCGATGCCGGCCAGGTAGCCGTTGGCGAGGCGGGCGAACTCCTGGCGGTAGGCGTCACCCAGCAGGGGCAGGTCGCGCAGGTGCAGCACCAGGTCGTGCTTGAGGAACTTGGCGTCCTTCGCGGTCCGGATCCCGGTGTGGCCCTTGGCGGCCAGCAGCTCGTCGACGCGGCGGTGGATCTCCATCCGGTGCGCGAAGTTCGCGATCTCGTGGCGGCGGTTGCTGATCGACTTCGCCGCGGCCTTCTCGACCACGTTCCAGTAGTAGACGTGGTTCGGGATCAGGGTGATGCGGCGGGCGGCCACGTACGCCTGGGCGGAGAAGAGCAGGTCCTCGTAGTGGATGCCGACCGGGAACTCCAGGCCCTGCTCCAGCAGGAACGCGCGCCGGTAGCACTTGTTCGTGGAGAGGGTGTCGTAGACCAGCAGGTCGGGGTCCTCGGTGATCGACTCCAGCGTGCGGGTGCGGGAGTAGATCCACGGGTACCACTCGGTGGTCTTGCCCCACCGGTTGTCGAGGTGCACGCGCACGCACATGCCCGAGACCAGGTCGGAGCCGGTCCGCTCGGCAGCCGCCAGCATGTTGCGGCAGGCGTTTCGTTCCAGCACGTCGTCGCTGTCCAGGAACATGACGTACGTGCCGGTCGCCTGCTGGATGCCGTGGTTGCGGGGCGCCCCGCAGCCGCCGCTGTTCTCCGGCAGCCGGAAGGCCCGCACCCTGCCGGGGTGGGCGGCTTCGAGCTCCTGGGCGACCGAGTATGACCGGTCCTTGCTGCAGTCGTCGACGATCACGACTTCGACCCCGTGCAGGGTCTGGTCCAAAACCGACTGGACGGCTGTCGGCAGACGCTCTGCGTCGTTGTAGACGATGACGACCACGGAGACGTCAGGCACGTGCACCTCGATCCCTTTGTTCCATTCCGCTTATCCCGTCAAAGCTACCGTGTGCCGCAGTCGCCTCGGGCAGGCCGACCCTCGGCGTGCATACTTCTAAGGAAGAGGTGAGTGCCGGGTCCGGTCGCCGACAATCACCCGTTCGGACCCAGCAGGAAGTGTTCATGACGAAGCTGTCCGTAGTCGTCCCTTGCTACAACGAAGAAGCCGTCATCGACAGCTTCGACGTCGAGATCCGCAGGGTCCTGGACTCCCTCCCCGTCGAGTACGAGGTCTGCTACGTCGACGACGGCAGCCGCGACGCCACCCTCGCCAAACTCCGGAAGATCGCCGCCGAGCACGGCGACCGTACCCGCTACGTGTCCTTCAGCCGCAATTTCGGCAAGGAGGCCGGCATGCTCGCCGGCCTGCGCGAGGCCACCGGCGACGCCGTCGTGATCATGGACGCCGACCTCCAGCACCCGCCGGAGCTCATCGCGACCATGCTCGACTACTACCGGCAGGGCCACGACCAGATCATCGCCCGGCGCACCCGCGAGGGTGACAAGAAGGTCCGCTCGGCGCTCAGCAGCCTCTACTACCGCGGGGTCAACCGCTGGGTCGACGTCGAACTCACCGACGGGGTCGGCGACTTCCGCATGCTGTCCCGGCCCGCCGTCGACGCCCTGCTCTCGCTGCCGGAGTACAACCGCTTCTCCAAGGGACTCTTCTCCTGGATCGGTTTCGACACCGTCCACTTCGACTACCGCAACGCCCAGCGCGAGGCCGGCGAGACGAAGTGGAAGTTCGGCTCCCTGCTGAACTACGCCATGGACGGGCTGATCTCCTTCAACAACCGACCGCTGCGCATCGGCATCTGGGCGGGCGTGTCGCTGGTGGGGCTGGCCGCCCTGTACGCGGTGTGGATCGCCGTCATGGCCATGACCCACGGGGTCGACGCCCCCGGCTACGTCACCCTCGTCGCGATCATCGTCGGCATCGGCGGCGTTCAGATGATCATGCTGGGTCTGATCGGCGAGTACATCGGACGCATCTACTACGAGACCAAGCGCCGCCCGCACTTCCTGGTCAAGGAGGCACACGGCGCGGACCCCCGCACCCGGACCGCCCCCGACCCGGCCGCGGCCGAACGCGAACGGGGCGGTCTGGCGACCGCCCGGCCGGCCGTCACCGCCGAGCGCGACGGGCGCTGAACGATGAGGGAACAGCTCGGCCAGATCTTCCGCTTCGGCCTCGTCGGAGGCGTCAACACCGGCACCTTCTTCGGCATCTACCTGCTCCTGCACCCCTGGATGCCGTACTTCCTCGCCTACACCCTGGCCTTCCTGCTGGCGATGGTGGGCTCGTTCTTCATGAACACCTACTTCACCTACCGGACGAAGCCGACGTGGAAGAAGTTCCTGCTCTTCCCGCTGACGAACGTCACCAACTACGTCATCCAGTCCGCCGGCCTGTACGCGCTCGTGACCTGGGCCGGGATGGACACCCGGATCGCGCCGCTGGTCGCGGCCGTCGTCGCCATCCCGTTCACCTACCTGCTGTCCCGAAGGATCCTGGTGCCGGGGGCCGGCCGGGCCGCCCGGACGGAGGAGCCGGAGCCCTCGCCGTCGGCCCGGTCCACGGTCTGAAACCCCCGCGCAGGCGCCCGCGCCCACCCCGTAGATTGAGGTGGCAGACGTAGACGGACCGGCAAGGCGTACCGGCAAGGGGCAAGGGGACAGACGTGTCAGCGGCTAGGCAGGGTGTCGTGGACGCCCGCAGGATCGTGGTCAAGGTCGGCTCCTCCTCCCTGACCACCGCGGCCGGCGGGCTCGACGCGGACCGGGTGGACGCGCTGGTCGACGTCCTGGCCAAGGCCCGCAGCGGCGGCGAGAAGGAGATCGTCCTCGTCTCCAGCGGAGCCATCGCCGCCGGACTCTCCCCGCTCGGGCTGCGCCGCCGTCCCAAGGACCTGGCCCGGCAGCAGGCCGCCGCCAGCGTCGGCCAGGGCCTGCTCGTCGCCCGGTACACCGCCTCCTTCGCCCGCTACGGCGTCCGCGTCGGCCAGGTCCTGCTGACCACCGACGACACCAGCCGGCGCGCCCACTACCGCAACGCGTACCGGACGCTGGACCAGCTCCTCGCCATGGGCGCACTGCCGGTCGTCAACGAGAACGACACCGTCGCCACGGACGAGATCCGCTTCGGCGACAACGACCGGCTCGCCGCCCTCGTCGCCCACCTGGTCCGCGCCGACCTCCTCGTCCTGCTCTCCGACGTCGACGGCCTTTACGACGGCGACCCCTCGCTGCCCGGCACCACCCGTATCGAGGAGGTGCGCGGTCCCGAGGACATCGCGCACGTCTCGATCGGCAGCGCCGGCAAAGCGGGGGTCGGCACCGGCGGCATGGTCACCAAGGTCGAGGCGGCGCGGATCGCCGCGGCGGCCGGGATCCCCGTCGTCCTGACCTCCGCCAGCCAGGCGGCCGACGCGCTGTCCGGCCGTGCGACGGGCACCCTCTTCCACGCCACCGGCCGCCGCTCGGCGGACCGCCTGCTGTGGCTCCAGCACGCCTCGACCCCGCAGGGGCACCTGGTCCTCGACGAGGGCGCCGTCCGCGCGGTCACCGAGCGCGGCAGCTCGCTGCTGCCCGCCGGGATCGCGGCCGTCGAGGGCGAGTTCACCGCCGGCGACCCCGTGGAACTGCGCGCCCCCGACGGCCGGGCCGTCGCCCGCGGACTCGTCAACTTCGACGCCCGGGAACTCCCGCAGCTGCTGGGGCGCTCCACGCGCGAGCTGGCGCAGGAACTCGGACCCGAGTACGAACGGGAGGTCGTCCACCGGGACGATCTGGTCCTGCTGCAGGGCTGAGGTTCGGCAAAACCGCCGCGCGGAGGGCCGGGGACTGGTCAACTGTGAGGGGCGGACACGCGTGGGCGCAGACAGGAGGCGGCTGGTGAGACGAGCGCTGACCAGCATCAGTGGCGGCGGGGACGAGCAGGACGAAGCCTCCCGCCTCTGGCACGTCACCCTGAGCGTCTCCGGCAAGCCGGCGCCGCTGTCGGAGGTGCGCCGCGGGCTGGAGCAACTGGCACACGACCATCCCTTCCTGCTGACGAGCCGGTACGCCGACGACCATGCGGAGATCCGCTACTGGGAGGAGGCCCGCGACCTCCACGACGCGGCGGCCGTCGCGCTGCGGCTCTGGGGCGAACACCGCTCCTCGGCGCAGCTTCCGCCGTGGGAGATCGTCGGCCTGGAGGTCATCGACCGCGCCACCTACCACCTCCGCGTGGCCGAAGGCTACGGCCCGCCCCCGGCCCACCCGGTAGGCGTGCACCCTTATTGATGCGTCCCTGGCCTCCTCGACGCGTTGCTGGCCTCCTCGACGCGTCCCTCGCGCGCCTCGGCCGCGGGCGGCCTCAGCGGCTTCGGTCCGCTGCGCCGGACCCCGTCCGGCGAGGGCGGGGCGGGAGCCGCGCCTTCGCCACGCGCGCTCACAGCCCGTCCGGCGTTTGAGGACCGGGGTCCGGGGCGGAGCCCCAGGGGGTTCGGGCGCAGCCCGGCCGGGCCTCCGGCCCCGCCGGCGTTTGAGGCGCGGGGTCCGGGCAGAGCCCGGGGAACGGTGGAAGGGCGGGTAGGGGACCTCTGCCGCGCAGCGGCCGGGCCACCGCCCCGCCCGGCCGACGAGGCCGCGGCCCGCCGGGCGGCGGTGGCAGGCCATGCCCGGCGCGGTACGCCCGCGGCGGGCCATGCCCGGGCGGTGGGCCACGCCCGCGGCGGGAGCCTGTCTCGGGGGGTGGAAAGCCCGGCGGGGCACACGGCCGCGGGGACTACCCTGGCCGCATGACCTCGCTCGACGCCACCGCCTCCCCCGTCCTCGCGACCGCTCACCGCGCCCGCACCGCCGCCGCGGCCATCGCCCCGCTCCCGCGGTCCGCCAAGGACACCGCCCTGCTGGCCATCGCGGACGCGCTGGAGGCCCGTACGGCCGAGATCGTCGAGGCCAACGCCGAGGACATCGCCAAGGCCCGCGCGGCCGGCACCAGCGAGACCGTCATCGACCGCCTCACCCTCACCCCCGACCGCGTCGCGGCCATCGCCTCCGACGTCCGCGACGTCGTCGCGCTCCCCGACCCCGTCGGCGAGGTCGTCCGCGGCTCGACCCTCCCCAACGGCATCGACCTGCGCCAGATCCGCGTCCCCCTCGGCGTGGTCGGCATCATCTACGAGGCCCGGCCCAACGTCACCGTCGACGCGGCAGCCCTGTGCCTGAAGTCCGGCAACGCGGTCCTCCTGCGCGGCAGCTCCTCCGCCTACGCCTCCAACACCGCGCTCGTCGCGATCCTGCGCGACGCCGTCGAGAGCACCGGCATCCCCGCCGACGCGATCCAGCTCGTGCCCGGCGAGTCCCGCGACTCCGTCCGCGAGCTGATGCGGGCCCGCGGCCTCGTCGACGTCCTCATCCCGCGCGGCGGCGCCTCCCTCATCAAGACCGTCGTCGAGGAGTCCACCGTTCCGGTCATCGAGACCGGTACCGGCAACTGCCACGTCTACGTGGACGCCCAGGCCGACCTCGACATGGCCGTGGACATCCTCGTCAACTCCAAGGCGCAGCGGCCCTCCGTCTGCAACTCCGCCGAGACCCTCCTCGTCCACCGCGACATCGCGGACGCCTTCCTGCCGCGGGCCCTCGACGCCCTCGCCGAGGCCGGAGTCACCGTCCACGGCGACGCCCGCGTGCTCGCGGCCGCCGAGGACTCCAAGGCCACCGCGCTGCCCGCCACCGACGAGGACTGGGCCGCCGAGTACCTCTCCTACGACATCGCCGCCGCCGTCGTGGACTCCCTCGACGACGCCGTCGGCCACATCCGGCGCTGGACCTCCGGGCACACCGAGGCGATCGTCACCACCTCGCAGGCCGCCGCGCGCCGCTTCACCCAGCTGGTCGACTCGACCACCGTGGCCGTCAACGCCTCCACCCGGTTCACGGACGGCGGACAGTTCGGCTTCGGCGCCGAAATCGGGATCTCCACCCAGAAGCTGCACGCCCGCGGCCCGATGGGCCTTCCGGAACTGACCTCCACCAAGTACATCGTCACCGGCGACGGTCACGTCCGGTAACCGGGCCCCGCACACCGGGTGGCCGGATTTCGCGCATGCCCTGCCCAAAGCAGCCCCCCGGGTCTACGCTGATGCTGTGCCGGACGACGTGGGGGGCAAATTCCCGGACGACGGGGAGCCCGACGACGACCGCGGAGGCGCGGATCAGGACTTCGCCTCCGTGGTGTTCGACGAGGACTTCGTCCGGAGCGCCGAGATCCATGAACCGAGTGCCGCGGAGCGCCAGCGCGCCGCCGACCTGGCGCGCGCCGAGGCGGAAGCCGCCCGCGCCGTGGCAGGCGGCTGGACGACCGACGAGGACCACGACCGGTACGGCTACGGCCACGCCGACGGGTACGGCCTCGACGAGCCCGACGGCTGGGAGCACGGCCGCGCCTGGGGAGAAGGACCGTACGGGGCCTACGGCGGCAGCCTGCGGCCCTACCGCGGCCGCTCACCCTGGCTCCGGCCCGTCGCCTGGGTCCTCGCCGTCGTGATGGGCCTGGGCATGGTCGCCCTCGCCTTCAGCGCCGTCTACCGCAGCGCCTCGGGCGAGGCTGAGCCCGCCCCCGCGCCCGCCAGCACCCCGCGGACGGAAGTCACCGGCGCCGGAGCGTTTATGTACCCCGTCGGCCGCCAACCCTGAAGATACGACCCCGCTCCTCTTCTCGGCGGAGCCGGGGGCTTCTCTGAAGCGGGGACAGCGGGGAGAAGCAATGGCCGTGCCAGGAGATCCACCCGACGGCACCCCCGAGGGCATCGGCGGGGGCGACGAGGAGTTCCGGTCGGACGAGTACCGGTCGGTGGTGTTCGACGAGGACTTCGTCCGCGCTGCGCGGCTCCAGGAGTACTCCGCCGAGGAACGCATGGGCGAGCACGCCCGGGCCGTGCGCAGCCGCTCCATCTGGTCGGGCGCCGGCCCCTCCCGGTCCCGGACGGGCACCCCGGGCCGCGGGGCGCGGCAGGGCATGCTGCTCGTGCTGCTGATCGCGGTGGCCTTCGCCGCCGCCGTCTACATGGGCCTGCGCAACCCGGCCGTGCCGCAGGGCGAGGCCCGTACCGAGCCGCTCTCCAGCACGGTCGTGCCCCTCGCACCCACCACCCCCGTGCCCGGCGGACGCCCCATCGACCTGTACGCGGCCGGCCCGGCGGCCGACTACCGGGTCGGAGCGGCCGGGATCACCCTGCCCGCCGTACGCCACACCCCCCACTTCAGCGACGCCCAGGTCGTCACCGCGCTGTCCGTCGCCAAGGACTACCTGGTGCAGTCGTCCATGGACCCGGACGTGCTGGCCGGCGCCACTTCCCGGCCCGTACGGGTCCTGCTCGACCCGGACCAGGTGGCCCAGTTGGACCGCAGCCTGACCTCGCCGTCCGGCGACGGGCGCCACGCGGCCACCGGCTGGCTGGTCCGCTTCGACCCCGGCACCGCCGTCCTCGCCGACTCCCGGGTCCGGGTGAGCGGCACCCTCGCCTTCGACGAGGTGTCCCCGGACGTGCTGGAGGTGTTCACCGACCACACCTTCGTGTACGCGGTGCGCCCCGCCACCGGGGCCCCGGCCGCCGCCGACGGAGCCTCGCTCTTCACGGTCCGGCGCGAGCTGCGGCTGCGCTTCGACCGGGAAGACCTCGCGGCCCGGCGGGCGGAGCTGGTGACCGCCTACGTGATGGCCGGGCCGCACGACTGCGCCACCGACCCCGCCGCAGGCTTCCGCCCGCTGCTGGCCGGAGCCGCCCCGACCACGGTCGGCCCGCCCGCGAGCGACCCGTACGCCAGCGGGCACCCCCGCCGCACCGCCGGGCTCTGCGGCGTACTGGCGCCGACGGCGAGCGCGCCTCCGACGCAGCCCGTCAGCCCTGCCCCGTAGTCCCCTTGCCCTGGCCGTCCGCGTCCGGACCGGACGCACGGGAGCCGCCCGCACCGGTGGCTCCCGTGAACCTGTCGCGCAGCCGGCCGCCCAGGTCGCCAGCGCCGCCGGCGATGTCGCCCACGAGCTTCATCAGCGGATCCTTGCTGGTGCGCACCGAGTCGGCGTAGTGCGCGGCGGACTCCCGGAAGGAGTCCGTCACCGAGGTGTCCGGGTCCTCCTCCCGCCGCGGGTAGTGCCCGTCCATGATCCGCTGGTGGTCCCGGCTCTGCGACCACTTCTTCAGCTCCGCCGCCCGCACGGTCGTGAAGGGATGCGTCCGCGGCAGCACATTGAGGATCTTCAGCACGGAGTCGCGCAGATCGCCGCTCTCCTCGTACTCCTCGGCCTGGGCCAGGAAGGCGTCCACATTCATCTCGTGGAGGTGGTGGCCGCCCGCCAGCTTCATCAGGCCCCGCATCGAGGCGTTCACGTCCTGGCCCACGAGCAGCCCCGCCCGGTCCGCGGACAGCTCCGACTTGCGGAACCACTCCCGCAGCGCCGTCACGATCGCCATGATCGCCACATTGCCCAGCGGGATCCACGCCACCTTCAGCGCGAGGCCCGTCAGGAACAGCAGCACGGTGCGGTACACGGAGTGCCCCGACAGCGCGTGGCCCACCTCGTGGCCCACCACCGCCCGCATCTCCTCCTCGTCCAGCAGCTCCACCAGGGCCGTGGTCACCACGATGATCGGCTCGTCCAGTCCGATGCACATGGCATTCGGCTTCGGGTCCTGCTGCACGTACATCTGCGGGACCTTCTCCAGGTCCAGGATGTAGCAGGCGTCGCGGAGCATCGCGTACAGGTGCGGGAACTGGGTCTCGCCCACCCGCACCGAGTCCGAGAGGAACAGCAGCCGCAGGCTGCGCTCCGGAAGCAGCCCGCTCAGGGCCTTGAAGACGGTGTCGAACCCGCTCAGCCTGCGCAGCGCGACCAGCGCCGAGCGGTCCGCCGGGTGCTCGTACGCCCGTGAGGAAATCCCCGGGAACCTCCTGCGGTCCCGTGCCGGTGCCTTCTCGAAAACCGTCCCGCTCATGACGCCCTCCCCCTCGATCGGCCAGTCTGCACGTGCGTCTATCCTCTCCAACGCCTGAGTCGGCGTGAGCGTGCCCCAGGCCCCCGCATACGATGTGAGCGAAGTCTCCGCTCGCTCCCCGACTCGATAGGTACCTGCCTGATGAGCCTCTCCTCCACCGCCCACAATCTGGTCGTTCTCGCCTCGGAGGGTGCCGAGCAGCACGGCGGCAACCACGAAAGCCTGAACCCGTACCTGACCGGCGGCGGCGCGCTGTTCATCCTGCTGCTGATGCTCTGGGTGACCACGCGCCTGAACCGCGACCGCTAGAGCCCGGCCGACGCCCTCGCGCCCGCGTGCCGCGCACAAGCCAGGATGCCGGTCCGGCTCGCTCCACCGGGCCAGTAGGCTCTGCGCTCATGGGAGAGCAGGAGATGCCTACCGGCCCGGTCAAGCGCCGGCTCGGCGTGATGGGCGGGACGTTCGACCCGATCCACCACGGACACCTGGTGGCCGCCAGTGAGGTGGCCGCCCTTTTCCACCTCGACGAGGTGGTGTTCGTGCCGACGGGCCAGCCGTGGCAGAAGTCGCAGCGGGCCGTGTCCCCGGCCGAGGACCGCTACCTCATGACGGTCATCGCGACGGCCTCGAACCCCCAGTTCTCGGTCAGCCGCATCGACATCGACCGCGGCGGGCCGACGTACACGATCGACACCCTGCGGGACCTGAGCGCGCTCAACCAGGACGCCGACCTGTTCTTCATCACCGGCGCCGACGCCCTCGCCCAGATCCTGACCTGGCGCAACGCCGAAGAGCTGTTCTCGCTCGCCCATTTCATCGGAGTGACCCGGCCGGGCCACGTCCTCACCGACGACGGACTGCCCGAGGGCGGGGTCTCCCTGGTCGAGGTGCCCGCGCTGGCCATCTCGTCCACGGACTGCCGTGCACGGGTCGCCAAGGGGGACCCGGTCTGGTACCTGGTGCCCGACGGTGTGGTGCGCTACATCGACAAGCGTGAGCTGTACCGGGGAGCCTGAGCTTCCGGAGAGAGGGGCCCTCGGTGAACGACCGACAGGATTCGTACGACCGGTACGATCCGCGCACAGCCCAGGAACAGCAGCTCCTCGGCTACGACGCGTACGGACGGCCGGTGTACGGCCAGGTGCCCGCGCAGCCCGCCCCGCCTGACCCCCAGTACGGGCAGCACTACGGACAGCAGCAGGACCAGCAGCAGTACGGCTACGACTACCAGGGCTACGACGGGCAGCAGTACTACCCCCAGCAGCCCGCAGCGGACTACGGGCAGCAGGAGTACCCCCGGGCCCAGGAGCCGCAGCAGGCCCAGGCCGGGCAGGCCCCCTCCTACGGCTACGACACCCGCCAGGCCCAGCAGTGGATCCCGCAGCAGAGCGCCCCGGAGCCCCCCGGCCCCCTGGCGGAACCGGAGCCCCGGCCGCGCCGGGCCCAGGTCCCCGAGCCGCGCCGCGCCGACTCCGCGCCGGACGCCCCGGACTACCGCACCGAGCAGTTCGCCTTCATCGACCAGCCGGACGAGGACTCCGAGGACGTCATCGACTGGCTCAAGTTCACCGAGAGCCGCACCGAGCGCCGCGAGGAGGCCCGCCGCCGCGGGCGCAAGCGGGTCGTCGCGCTGATCGTCGTCCTCGCCCTGCTGCTGGTCGGCGGTGTCGGCTACCTCTGGTACGACGGCAAGCTGCCGTTCCTCGACGGCCCCGGTCAGAAGAAGGACCCCGCGGCCGCCTCCGGGCCGCAGAAGCGCGACATGATCGTCGTCCACCTGCACAACACCAAGAAGGGCGGCACCTCCACGGCGCTGCTCGTCGACAACGTGACCACGCAGAAGGGCGCCACCGTCCTGGTGCCGAACACCCTGAACGTCCCCAGGGACGACGGCACGGGCACGGCCCTCGGCAAGGCCGTCGAGGACGGCGGTCTCGGCGTGCGCGAGTCCCTCGACTCGGTCCTCGGCACCCACATCGGCGGCACCTGGCGCCTGGACACCCCCTTCCTGGAGAACCTGGTCGAGCTGGTCGGCGGCATCGAGGTCGACACCGACACCGCGCTCCCGGCCGACGAGGCCGCCAAGGCCCCGGCCGTCGCCCAGGGCCAGAAGCAGCACCTCAGCGGGGCCATGGCCGTCGCGTACGCCACGTACCGCGCGCAGGCCGAGCCGGAGGCCAAGCAGCTGGACCGGCTGGGCAAGGTGCTCTACGGCGTGCTGCGCAAGGTCCCCGGCGACCCGAAGTCGGCCACGGTCACCGTCGAGAGCATGGGCCAGATCCTCGACCCGGCCCTGAACGCCCAGACCCTCGGCGCCCTGCTCGCCAAACTCGGCGAGCACGCCAAGGAGGGCGCGTACCGCACCGACGTCCTCGCGGTGAAGCCGGACGGCACGCTCACCGACGACAGCAGCAAGAACGTCGTCAAGGAGGTGCTCGGCGGCAGCTTCACGGCCGCCCAGGCGGGCACCGCCCCCCGCGTCGGACTCAAGGACGCCACCGGCGACGAGAAGACGCAGATCGCGGCGAAGGCGGCCCTGCTGAACGGCGGCTACACCTTCGTGGACGGCGGCAGGGCCGACAAGACGCAGTCCACCACGCAGATCACGTACCAGGACGACGCGCAGCGGGCCCGGGCGGTCGACGTGGCCAAGACGCTGGGCCTGCCGGAGTCGGTCGTGAAGAAGGCCGAGAACGCCGTGAACGCGGACGTCGTGGTCACCCTGGGCAAGGACTACAAACCGTCCTGAGCCGGCTCCCGGCCGTGCCGCCGCCCGCGCAGAACGCTGCGCGCGGGCGGTGTCGGCGGTACATGAGACCCTTGTAGGGATCTGCCCGCCAACCCGAAAGCATGGCCAGTGACCGCCACGGACCGCTCCATCGAGCTCATCACGACCGCCGCCCAGGCCGCGGCCGACCGGCTCGCGCACGACATCATCGCGTACGACGTCAGCGACGTGCTGTCGATCACCGACGCCTTCCTGCTCGCCTCGGCGCCCAACGACCGCCAGGTCAAGTCGATCGTCGACGAGATCGAGGAGCGCCTGCAGAAGGAGCTCGGTGCCAAGCCGGTGCGCCGGGAGGGCGACCGCGACGCCCGCTGGATCCTGCTCGACTACGTCGACATCGTCGTCCACGTGCAGCACAGCGAGGAGCGCGTCTTCTACGCGCTGGAGCGCCTGTGGAAGGACTGCCCCGAGATCGAGCTGCCCGAGGACGCCAAGCTGACCAAGGGCAAGGCGGAGGAGCACGCCAAGCTGCGGGAGGCGGCGGGCGGCGACGAACTGGACGGTGATCTGTTCTGAGCACGACCGGCACGACCAGCACGAGCGCCGCGGGCAGTACGGCCGGCGGTTCTAAGACCGGCCGCAAGATCGTCCTGTGGCGGCACGGCCAGACGGCGTGGAACCTGGAGCGCCGCTTCCAGGGCTCCACGGACATCGAGCTGACCGAGACGGGCCGCGCGCAGGCGCGCCGGGCCGCCCGGCTGCTCGCCTCGCTGAAGCCGGACGCCATCGTGGCCTCCGACCTCCGGCGGGCCTCGGCCACGGCGGCCGAGCTGGCCTCGGTCACGGGCCTGCCCGTGGCGCACGACGCGGCGCTGCGCGAGACGTACGCCGGTGAGTGGCAGGGCCTGACGCACGAGGAGATCCTCGGGAAGTACGGCGAGCAGTACGCGGCGTGGAAGCGCGGCGAGCCCGTCCGCCGGGGCGGCGGCGAGCTGGAGACCGAGGTCGCCGACCGGGCGGCTCCGGTGGTGCTGGAGCACGCCGACCGGCTGCCGCAGGGCGGCACGCTCGTCGTGGTCAGCCACGGCGGCACCATCCGCACGACCATCGGGCGGCTGCTCGGCCTGGAGGCGCACTACTGGGAGGGCCTGGGCGGGCTCTCCAACTGCTGCTGGTCCGTCCTCGGCGAGGGCGCGCGCGGCTGGCGCCTGCTGGAGCACAACGCCGGCACGCTGCCGGAACCGGTGCTCGGCGACGACGACTGACGGACGCCGACGCGCGTCCGGGGGCGGCTTCCACCCGGATTTCACTTTCCGGCTGGTCACAGGCTAGAGTTCTTCTTGTTCGCAGCGCGGAACACCGGAAACGGGGGGAGCGCGGCGGAGAGCGGGGCTATAGCTCAGTTGGTAGAGCGCCTGCATGGCATGCAGGAGGTCAGGAGTTCAATTCTCCTTAGCTCCACAATCAGGATCCCGTCCCCAACAGGGGGCGGGATCCTTCCCTTTGTCCCTTCTGTCCTCCGCGCTTGCTGACCTGCCCCGCGCCCGCGTGGCAGAATCGGACGGCCGAAGGGGGAGTCGACGGCCCGACGTGGGAGGGAGTCGCTGACGGATGGGTGCACACCGGCGGCGGTGCGACTGGTGCAACAACGGCACGCCGATCGTGCGGGACATGGAACCGGTCAACCCCGACTACCAGTACTGGTGCGAGGAATGCGCACGGGCGTTGATCATAAAAGGCGACCCCATCGAGACGTACCGCGAGCTGGAGGGCGAGCCGATCTACGGCCGGCTGCTCGACGAGCACTGCACGCTCAAGCGGTTCTACCAGTTCGCCAGGGCCTAGGCCGCAACCGGGGCGAATCGGGCAAAACCTCTCGACCGGAAACCGATTTTTGGACCTGGGCCATGACCGTGTAATGTTCTCGATGTCGCCAGGGGGAACCGGCAAGGGAAACCGAGCAGGAGTCCGGCGGCAGAGAAGCAAGGGGCTATAGCTCAGTTGGTAGAGCGCCTGCATGGCATGCAGGAGGTCAGGAGTTCAATTCTCCTTAGCTCCACAGTGAAGAAGCGGGCCACCCGGATCGGGTGGTCCGCTTCTCGTTGTGCGGAACGGTCGAGCAGCCGCGGGGACCGCTGCGGTACCCTGACGCCATGCGTGCCGTACGCCTTCTGCTTACCGAGCCGCGCTGATCAGTGCCGACCCTTCGAGACGGTCGGCATCGGCGCGGCGCCCCCTCCTGTGCGAGGGGTTTTTTCGTTTGGGCAGGCAGAGACGGCAGAGACGATCGATGGAGCTTCAGGAATCATGAGCGAGACGAACACCCCGGCCCCCGAGGCGGCCGAGGCGCACCGTTACACGGCTGCCCTGGCCGCCGACATCGAGGCACGCTGGCAGGACGTATGGGACGCGCAGGGCACCTACGAGGCCCCGAACCCGACCGGTGACCTGGCCGGGGACCCGGCGGTCGTCGCCCGCCCCAAGAAGTTCATCATGGACATGTTCCCGTACCCCTCGGGTGCGGGCCTGCACGTCGGCCACCCGCTCGGCTACATCGCCACGGACGTCTTCGCCCGCCACCAGCGGATGACCGGCCACAACGTCCTGCACACCCTGGGCTTCGACGCCTTCGGCCTGCCGGCCGAGCAGTACGCCGTCCAGACCGGCACGCACCCGCGCGTCTCCACCGAGGCGAACATCGAGAACATGAAGGTCCAGCTGCGCCGGCTGGGCCTGGGCCACGACAAGCGCCGGTCGTTCGCGACGATCGACCCGGACTACTACAAGTGGACCCAGTGGATCTTCCTGCAGATCTACAACTCCTGGTACGACGCCGACGCGCGCAAGGCCCGTCCCATCGCCGAGCTGGTCACCGCCTTCGAGAACGGCTCCCGCGAGCTGCCGGGCGGGCGCGCGTGGGCCGAGCTGACCGCGGGCGAGCGGGCCGACGTACTGAACGAGCACCGGCTGGCGTACGCCTCGGACGCGCCGGTGAACTGGTGCCCCGGGCTGGGCACGGTCCTGGCCAACGAGGAGGTCACCGCGGACGGCCGCTCCGAGCGCGGCAACTTCCCGGTCTTCAAGGCCAAGCTGAGCCAGTGGAACATGCGGATCACCGCCTACGCCGACCGCCTGCTGGACGACCTGGACGCACTGGACTGGCCCGAGGCCATCAAGCTGCAGCAGCGCAACTGGATCGGCCGCAGCGAGGGCGCCCGCGTCGACTTCCAGGTCGGCGACGCCGGTGCGATCACCGTCTTCACCACCCGCCCCGACACCCTGTTCGGCGCCACGTACATGGTGCTGGCGCCCGAGCACGAGCTCGTCGAGAAGATCGTCCCGGCCGAGTGGCCCGAGGGCACGCACCAGGTGTGGACCGGCGGCGCCGCGACCCCGGGCGAGGCCGTGGACGCGTACCGCAAGCAGGCCGCCCAGAAGTCGGACGTGGAGCGCCAGGCCGAGGCCAAGGACAAGACCGGTGTCTTCACCGGCGCCTACGCCACCAACCCGGTCAGCGGCGACCTGGTCCCGGTCTTCATCGCCGACTACGTGCTGATGGGTTACGGCACCGGCGCGATCATGGCCGTCCCGGCGCACGACTCCCGCGACTTCGCCTTCGCGCAGGCCTTCGAGCTGCCGATGCGCTGCGTCGTGGAGCCCTCCGACGACCGCGACGCCGACCCGGCGGAGTGGGACGACGCGTTCACCTCCTACGACGGCACCATCGTGAACTCGACCGGCGAGGGCATCTCCCTGGACGGACTGGGCGTCGTCGAGGCCAAGTCCGCCATCACGGCGTGGCTGGCCGAGCGGGGCATCGGCGAGGGCACCGTCAACTTCCGCCTGCGCGACTGGCTGTTCAGCCGCCAGCGGTACTGGGGCGAGCCCTTCCCGATCGTCTACGACGAGGACGGCGTCGCCCACCCGCTGCCCGAGTCGATGCTGCCCCTGGAGCTGCCGGAGGTCGAGGACTACTCGCCGCGCACCTTCGAGCCGGACGACGCGACCTCGCAGCCGGAGACCCCGCTGTCGCGGAAGTCCGACTGGGTCAACGTCGAGCTGGACCTGGGCGACGGCCGCGGCGTGCGCCCGTACCGCCGCGAGACCAACACCATGCCGAACTGGGCCGGTTCCTGCTGGTACGAGCTGCGCTACCTGGACCCGAACAACTCCTCGGCGCTGGTGGACCCGCAGATCGAGCAGTACTGGATGGGGCCGCGGGACGGCGCCCCGCACGGCGGCGTCGACCTGTACGTCGGCGGCGCCGAGCACGCGGTGCTGCACCTGCTGTACGCGCGCTTCTGGTCGAAGGTGCTGTTCGACCTCGGCCACGTCTCCTCGGCCGAGCCGTTCCACAAGCTGTTCAACCAGGGCATGATCCAGGCGTACGCCTACACCGACGAGCGCGGTGTGTACGTCCCGGCGGCCGAGGTCGAGGAGCGCGACGGCGGCTACTTCCACCAGGACAAGCCGGTCAAGCGCGAGCACGGCAAGATGGGCAAGTCCCTGAAGAACGCCGTCACGCCGGACGAGATCTGCGAGGAGTACGGCGCGGACACCCTGCGCCTGTACGAGATGGCGATGGGTCCGCTGGACGTCTCGCGTCCGTGGGACACCCGGGCCGTGGTGGGCCAGTACCGGCTGCTGCAGCGCCTGTGGCGCAACGTCGTCGACGAGGAGACCGGCCAGGTCACCGTCGTCGACGCCGAGCCGGGCGAGGAGACGCTGCGCGCGCTGCACAAGGCGATCGACGGAGCCGGCTCGGACATGGCGGGCCTGCGGTTCAACACCGCCATCGCCAAGATCACCGAGCTGAACAACTTCCTGACCAAGGCGGGGCGCCCGCTGGAGCGCTCGGTCGCCGAGCGCCTGGTCCTGCTGATCGCCCCGCTGGCCCCGCACATCGCGGAGGAGCTGTGGCACCGCCTGGGGCACACCGAGTCGGTCGTTCACCAGGACTTCCCGGTCGCCGACCCGGCGTACGTCGTGGACGAGAGCGTGACCTGCGTGGTCCAGATCAAGGGCAAGGTCAAGGCCCGGCTGGAGGTTCCGCCGGCGATCTCCGAGGGTGACCTGGAGCAGCTGGCGCTGACCGACGAGGCGGTCGTGGCGGCGCTGGGCGGCGCAGAGATCCGCAAGGTGATCGTGCGGGCGCCGAAGCTGGTGAACATCGTCGTCTGAAGCGCCCGACCGGTCGGGCCGGGCTAGGGGTCTTCCCGTACGGGCAGGTTGGGGGTTCGTTTGGAACCCCCGGCCTGCCCGTGGCGTTTACGGTGGAGGGGACGGCAAGCAGCAGGGGAAGGGAACCTCATGGAGGCGGGCGCGTTGGTCATCATCATGGCCCTGTTGGTGCTGTTCGCCTTCCTGGGCCTGGGAGTGTGGGCCACCGTGAAGGTGGTCGGCGCGGCGAAGCGGGGCGTGGACCGCACGATCCACCAGGCCCGGCGGACGGTGGAGGACACCACCTTGAAGGCGAGGAGCCTCGGCCAGGTCGGCGTCGCGGGCGCCCTGGCCCAGCTGCGGCTGGACCTGCGGACGTCGATGCGGGCCACGCAGCAGGCCTTGCACCAGGGGGTGCGGACGGATGCCTCGCTTAAGGAGTCGATCGGGCTGTTCGAGCGGCTCAGTGCGCACGGGCAGGAGCTGGACGACGAGCTGAAGCGGCTGGAGCAGGAGCCGGACCGCAAGCGCACCGCCGAAGCCCTGCCTGACCTGCGGGAACGGGTGGGGAAGATCACGCAGGCGGCGGACTCGCTGCGGTGGGCCGCCAGGGACCGCGCCCGCCGTTTCGCGGAGGACGACCTGTCGGCGCTGTCGGAGCAGATCAAGATGGAGTCCGGCGCACTGCGGGACTGGTCCCGTGAGCCGGTGGACGACCTGGCGGCGGCAGCAGCGGCCTGGGACGCGACGCAGGCGCCGGGGCAGGGCGGCCGGCAGCCGTCCGAGGGGCAGGGACAGGCCGCCCCGGGGAACCGGCCCCAGGCCCTGGACCCCGCGGCGCCGCCCGCACGCCACCCGTGGCAGAAGGCCCCGCGCCCGGAATCGACGACCTGAGCCGCTGCCGACCTCTTGCCCGGTGCGTCGGCGGTGCCGGTCCGGCCGCCGCGGTCGGCGGGCGGGGTCGGGATCGGGGTGCGCGGGGTGCGCGCGGGCGGTCGGCGGGGTCGGGGTGCGTGGGCGGTCGGCGGGGGCGCGGTGCGGGATCGGCCGCTGGATTCGGTTGTGGGGAACGGGCCGCCGGGGTTCGGGGTGCGGGATCGGCCGCTGGATTCGGTTGTGGGGAACGGGCCGCCGGGCCGTGGCGGTGGCCGGGTCGCCGTGTGGGCGCGCCGAGTTGGGGCGCCGTCCCGATGGTGCGGGCCGGTGAGGCATGTTCCGGGTCTCGGGCACAGGGTGCCGTCCCGCCCCCACTGGCGGTAACCTCCGGCTCATGTCCCGCCATGTCGCGATCGTCACCGATTCCACGGCCTACCTGCCCCCACAGGCCCTGGCGCGGCACGGAATCACCTCCGTCCCGCTGACCGTGGTCCTCGGCGGGGAGGCCCTCGAAGAGGGCACCGAAATCTCGGCCCGAAGCCTCGCCCAGGCGCTCCAGAAGCGTCGCTCGGTCACGACGTCGCGGCCCAGCCCCGAGGAGTTCGCCCGGGCCTACGAGGCGGCCGCGGAGGCCGGTGCGACCGGGATCGTCAGCCTGCACCTGTCCGCCGAGTTCTCCGGCACCTACGACGCCGCGGTGCTCGCCGCCAAGACCGCGCGGGTCCCCGTCCGCGTGGTCGACACCGGCATGGTCGCGATGGCCCTCGGCTTCTGCGCCCTCGCCGCCGCGGAGACGGCCGACGCCGGGGGGACCCTGGACGAGGCCGTGGCCGCCGCCGAGAAGCGGGCCGCCGACATGTCGGCCTACTTCTACGTCGACACCCTGGACTACCTGCGCCGGGGCGGCCGCATCGGCGCCGCGCAGGCGCTCCTCGGCTCCGCCCTCGCGGTCAAGCCGCTGCTCACGCTGGACGGCGGGCGCATCGAGATGCTGGAGAAGGTGCGTACGGCCTCCAAGGCCATCGCGAGGCTGGAAGAGCTGGCGGTCGAACGGGCCGGAACGGGCAGCGTCGACGTGGCCGTGCACCACCTGGCGGCGCCGGAGCGGGCCGAGAAGCTCGCCGAGCGGCTGCGCGAGCGCATTCCCGGCCTGGTCGAACTGCACGTCAGCGAGGTCGGCGCGGTGATCGGCGCGCACACCGGCCCGGGGCTGCTGGCGGCGGTCGTCTCGCCGCACTGAGTTCGCCCGTTCCCGTCCCGTGCCCGTTCCTGTCTCTGTCCCCGTTTCTTCCCGTGCCCGTGCCCGTGCCCGTGCCGGTGCCCGTGCCCGTCCCTTCCCGTTCCCGTGCACCGGAACGGGTGGCGGAGTTGTCCACAACGGCGGGGTTGTCCACCGGAATTAGGGGGTCCGAGCGGGGTGGGGAGGGGGCCCCTACCTTCGTGGCATGACTCTTCGCACACGACGTTCGCATCCCTCCGGCGCCACCAGTGGCCCCGGTCGCCCCCGTCTCTCCGACGGCCGGCTCCGACACCGCCGTGGTCGTCGGCCGGTCCCGCCCCACGACCCGGGGGCCGCGGCGCTACGCCGCCGGGCGGAGGCCCTCCTCGGGGGCAGCGGCCCGCCGCAGGTGCCCGTGCCTGCGCCCCCGCCCGATCCGGTCCCGGCCCCGGTCGCGGCGGATCCCGAGCCGGAGAGGGTGGCCGGGCCCGGGCCGGAGCCGCCGCGAGGGGGGTCCGGGGCGGCCTTGCGATGGCTCGCCGTGCGCGAGCGGCTGCCGATGTGGGTGCAGGCCCGGTGCGGGGTGGAGCCGCGTGCCGTGGCGGCGGTGGCGGTGGTGCTGGCCGCCGCGGTCGCGTTCGGGGTCCAGCAGTACTGGTCGGGCCGGCCGGAGCCGGTGACCGCCCCGGCGGTGGTCGCGCCGGCGGCGGGGCCGGCCCCGGCGGCAGGACCCGAGGGTTCTGCGGGACCGCCGGGCGGTGCCGGGGGCGCGGGCGTGGTGGTGGATGTCAGCGGCAAGGTGCGTGACCCAGGGGTGCGCAGGCTGCCCGCCGGTTCGCGGGTGGAGGACGCCCTGGCCGCCGCCGGGGGCGTGCGGCCGGGCACCGACACCACCGGGCTCAACCGGGCCCGGGTGCTGGTGGACGGCGAACAGGTGCTGGTGGGAGCCACCGCGCAGCCCCTCCCGGGCGGGGCCGCTGCGGGCCCGGCTCCCGGCCCGCTGAGCCTGGGCACGGCCACCGTCGAACAGTTGGACGGCCTGCCCGGGGTCGGGCCGGTGCTGGCGCAGCACATCGTCGACTTCCGGACCGCCCGCGGCGGCTTCCGGTCGGTGGAGGAGCTCCGCCAGGTGGACGGCATCGGGGAGCGGCGGTTCTCCGACCTGCGCAAGCTGGTGCGGCCGTGAACCGCCCCGAGGGGCCGGGCCCGGTGGATCTGCGGCTCGCGCTGCCGGCGCTGGCCGCGTGGGCGGGGGCCGCCCTCGCGCTCGGTGCGCCGGTCGGCCGGACCGCCATCGGGGCGGGGCTCGGCCTCATCGGCGCCGGACTGCTGGTGCTGGCCGGGTGCCGGCGCCCGGAGCGGCTGTGGAGGCTCGGTACGGCCGCGGCCCTGGCCCTCCTCGCCGCCTCGGCCGGGGCCGGGGTGGCGGCCCTCCAGCAGGCCGGGGCCCGGGCCGGGCCGGTCGTGGGGCTGGCCGGGGAGCGGGCCAGGGTGCTGGCCGAGCTCACCGTCGGCTCCGATCCGCGGACCGCCCGGAGCGGGAGCGGGCCGCCCGCGGTGGTGCTGGACGCCGTGCTGACCCGGGTGACCGGGCCCGACGGCCGGCAGAGCCGCGTCGAGACCCCCGTACGGGTCGTGGCCGGGCATCCGCAGTGGGCTCGGCTGCTGCCCTCGACGCGGGTGGAGGTGGTCGGCCGGCTGGCTCCAGGCCGGGCGGGGGAGCGGGCCGTGGCGCTGCTGCGCCCCGCCGCGGACACCCCGCCGCGGGTGACCGGCGGGCCCGACGCCCTCCAGCGCGCCGCCGGGAGGCTGCGGGCCGGACTGCGCGAAGCCACCGGGGGACTCGCGCCCGATGCCAGGGCCCTGCTGCCCGGGCTGGTGGTGGGGGACACCTCGCGGGTGCCGCCCGACCTGGACGAGGCGTTCCGGGCCACCGACCTGCTGCATCTGCTGGCGGTGTCCGGGTCCAACCTGACGGTGGTCCTGTTCCTGCTGATCGGCCCGCCGGCCCGTGCCCAGCGGGCCGAGCGGAGCGGGCTCGCGCCCCGCCTCGGGCTCTCGCTGCGGGGGACCGCCCTGTGCGGGACGGCGCTGACGCTGGGGTTCGTGGTGGTGTGCCGGGCGGAGCCGAGCGTGCTGCGGGCCGCGGCCTGCGGGACGGTGACCCTGCTGGCCCTCGCCACCGGGCGGCGTAGATCCCTGGTGCCCGCCCTGGCCGCGGCCGTGCTGCTGCTGGTGCTCTGGGACCCGTGGATGGCCCGCAGTCCCGGCTTCCTGCTCTCGGTCCTGGCCACGGGGGCCCTGCTGACGCTCGGTCCGCGGTGGAGCGGAGCCCTGCGGCGGCGGGGGATGCGGCCGCGCTTCGCGGAGGCGCTGGGGGCCGCCGCCGCGGCGCAGGCGGTGTGTGCACCGGTGGTCGTCGTGCTGTCGGCGCGGGTGAGCCTCGTGGCGGTGCCATGCAACCTGCTGGCCGAGCTCGCAGCGGGGCCCGCGACCGTGCTCGGCTTCGCGGCACTGGCCGCCGCTCCGCTGTGCATGCCCGCCGCCGAGCTGCTCGCGCGGTGCGCGGGGGTGCCCGCCGGCTGGATCGCGGGCGTCGCCCGGACCGGGGCCCGGCTGCCCGGAGCCGAGTTCGCCTGGCCCGGCGGTGTGGCCGGGGGGCTGCTGCTGGCCGGGGCCACCCTGGCCGTCGTGGTGCTGGGGGCCCGCCTGGTGCGTCGGCCGTGGGTGTGCTCGGGCCTGGCGGTGCTGCTGCTCCTCGCCCTGCTGCGGCCGCCGCAGCTGACCCGTACGCTCACCGGCTGGCCCCCGCCCGACTGGAGTTACGTGCAGTGCGCGGTGGGCCAGGGGGACGCCGCCGTGCTCGCCGCGGGGGCGGGCGCGGCCGTCGTGGTGGACACCGGTCCGGAACCGGGCCTGGTGGACGGGTGCCTGCGCGCCCTGGGGGTGCACCGGGTGCCGCTGCTGTTGCTGACGCACTTCCACGCCGATCACGTCGGCGGCCTGGCCGGGGTGCTGCGGGGCAGGGTGGTGGGGGTGATCCAGACCACCACACTGGAAGAACCCGCCGGGCAGGCCGGGTTCGTCCGCCGGACCGCGGCCGCCGCCCGGGTGCCCGTCGTACCGGCGAAGGCGGGCGAGCGGCGCAGGATCGCCGCCCTGGAGTGGGAGGTGCTGTGGCCACCGCCGGAAGGCCCGCCGCCCGAGGGGCCCAACGACGCGAGCGTGGCCCTGCTGGTGCGCAGCGCCGGCCTCACCCTGCTGCTGCTCGGTGACCTCGAACCCCCCTCGCAGCAGGCGCTGTTGATGGGTCGTCCGGACCTGGGGCCGGTCGATGTCCTGAAGGTCGCCCACCACGGCTCCGCCCACCAGGATCCGGGCCTGCAGGATCGGATCCGGCCCCGGCTGGCGCTCGTCCCGGTCGGTGAGGGCAACCGCTACAGACATCCCGCGGCGGGCACGCTCGCACGGCTGCGGTCGAAGGGGGCGACGGTCCTGCGCACGGACACCGACGGCTCGATCGCGGTGAGCGGGAGCGGCCCGTCCCTGCGGGCGTTCCCGTCCGGCCGGCGGCGCAGGCGACACGGGCGGAGGGGGCGGCCCCGTTCTGTTTGCCCCCGACCCGACAGCATGATCGAATGCGTTTTCGCCAGAGCGGTACAAGTCCACACAGCACGGGGGTGCATCAACCATGTTCGGTCGCCGACGGGGGTTGGAGACGGCCGGAAGTGCCGGCCCGAATTCCACTGCCACACTGACGCTGCCTCATGCGGCACGCCTTCTCAGCTGCCGCGTGCTCGACACGGTCCACCAGCCGGTCCGGCAGGCGAGGTTCGAGGTCACCGATCCGATAGGCCGGCGCATCGTCAGCGGCGAGACCGACCCGTACGGCGGGTTCACGGCGGCCGTGCCGGAGGGGGAGTACCGGCTCTCCGTCAGCGCCGAGGGCTATGCGCCGTTCCACGGGGCGACGCTCGTCGGGGACCCGGCGCAGGCGGGCACCGCGGAGATCATCCTGGACGCGGTGGAACCGCCGCTGCTGCCGCAGCCGGGCCACTGGGAGCTCGACCCGGCGCACTCGTGCGTCGCGTTCACGGCCCGGCACATCGGCTTCGCCCGGATCCGCGGGAGGTTCAACACCTTCGCGGGCGCGGTGCGGATCGCCGACCGCATGGAGGACTCCTCCATGCACGTGATCATCGACGCGGCGAGCATCGACACGGGTCTGCGGATGCGGGACGACCACCTGCGCTCCGCCGACTTCCTGGACGCGGCCCGGTACCCGACGGTGGAGTTCTACAGCGAGCGCTTCATCCACCGCAGCGGCAGCCGCTGGGCCGTCGCCGGCGCCCTGACCCTCCACGGGGTCAGCCGCTCCGTGACCCTGGACACCGAGTACCTCGGGCTCGGCACGGGCCTGGAGGGCGAACCGCGCGCCGCCTGCCGGGCCACCGCCGAGCTGCACCGCGAGGACTTCGCCCTGAACTGGCAGTCGGTGCTGGCCCACGGGATCGCGGCGATCGGTTCGAGCGTGGACGTGGCGTTGGACGTCCAGATCGTCCACAAGGCGTAGGGGCGGTCCGGGGGAGCTCCGGCGGTGGGCCTACGGGGCCTCCAGCCAGCCCTCGTAGCCGGCGGCGAGGCCGTCCAGGAGGGCCGCGTCGAGCCGCTCCTGCGGGTCCTCGACGACCACCAGCCACTGGGCGTCCTCGGCGTCGTCCTCACCGGCCAGGGCGTCGCGCACCAACTGCGGTTCCTCCGGGAGGCCGAAGCGGTCGGCCACCTCCTGGGCCACCTCCTCGGCGGCGTCGCGGTCGGGCAGCACCAGCACATGTCGCACGTTCACGCGACCATTCTCAAGTATGCGGTGAGAGGGGCCGCGGCGCGGGGGGCTGTCAGTGCGGCGTGGGATGCTGGACGCGATGGCCACCAGGAAGAACCCCACCGACGATCCGCTCGCCCCGCTCACCCTCGCCGTGGGGCAGGAGGACCTGCTGCTCGACCGCGCCGTGCGGGAGGTGGTGGCGGCAGCCCGTGCCGCCGACGCCGACACGGACGTGCGCGATCTCGCCTCCGAGCAGCTCCAGCCCGGCACGCTCGCCGAGCTGACCAGCCCTTCGCTCTTCTCCGAGCGCAAGGTGCTGGTCGTGCGCAATGCGCAGGACCTGTCCGCCGACACGGTCAAGGAGGTGAAGGCGTACCTGGCTGCGCCGTTCGAGGAGATCATCCTCGTGCTCCTCCACGCGGGCGGCGTCAAGGGCAAGGGCCTGCTCGACGCGGCGCGCAAGGCGGGAGCACGGGAGATCGCCTGCCCGAAGATGACGAAGGCGGCGGACCGGCTGTCCTTCGTGCGGGGCGAGTTCCGCACGCTGGGGCGGTCGGCGACCCCGGAGGCCTGCCAGACGCTGGTCGACGCGATCGGCAGCGACCTGCGGGAGCTGGCGAGCGCGGTGGCGCAGCTGTGCGCGGACGTCGAGGGGACCATCGACGAGTCCGTCGTCGGCCGCTACTACACCGGCCGGGCGGAGGCCTCCAGCTTCACTGTCGCCGACCGGGCGGTCGAGGGGCGGGCGGCGGAGGCGCTCGAAGCCCTGCGGTGGTCGCTGGCCACGGGAGTGGCGCCGGTCCTGATCACCAGCGCCCTGGCGCAGGCGGTCCGGGCGATCGGAAAGCTGGCCTCGGCGCCGCGCGGGGCCCGGCCCGGCGATCTCGCCCGGGACCTCGGCATGCCGCCCTGGAAGATCGACCGGGTGCGCCAGCAGATGCGCGGCTGGTCGGCGGACGGCGTCGCGGACGCCCTGCGCGCCGTCGCGGACGCCGACGCGGGCGTCAAGGGCGGGGGCGACGACCCCGAGTACGCGCTGGAGAAGGCGGTCGTGGCCGTGGCCCGCGCCGCCCGCCCCCGCCGCTCCGCATACTGAGCCCCGCACCGGGCGCCAGGACCCGGGGGCGCTTGCGGCGGCCCCGTCGGTCGCGCCACAGCAGCACCTGCCCGCTGACGCCCACCCCGGCCCCCACCAGAGCGGCTGCGGCGGCCATCTGATCGGTGGAGGCGCCCCCCGACGCACCGCCCGGCCGAGGCCCCTGATCCGGCGCTTCTTGGGTACTGACGTCCTCAGGGGCGGTTTGGGCTGGACTGATCGCGAAGGCGCCGGTGCAGCCCGGCGTCACGGAAGTGCTTGCGGTGAACGGGTCCGGCCCAGTAGCCGCAGCCGACTGCTGGAACACCTTGGCCGAGCTCCCCGGCTCCGGCCGGACCAGCAGCAGCACCCCCAAAGTGACCGCGACGGTGACGCCGACAGCGCTGAGCAGCCACCACAGCCATCGCAGCCGATGACGTGCGCCCATATGCCCAGGGTGCGGCGGCGTGCGTACGGCCGCATGCCGAAGGCCCCGGTCTCCGCCCTGGGGAAGGGTGGGGAACGGGGCCTTCGGTTACTGCTGGTGTGCGCCGCACCCGCGTGGCGAACGCAGGCCGCGTGCGGCGCGGAGTGCCGGTCGGGAGCGGAAGAGAGGGCCCGCTGGGTCCCTGCCCGGCTTTCACATCAGGTAGCTCAGCCCTGGAGGGAGCCAACCTTGGAGGCCAGCGCCGACTTCTTGTTGGCGGCGGCGTTCTTGTGGATGACACCCTTCGAGACGGCCTTGTCCAGCTTCCGCGAGGCAACGCGAACGGCCGCGGTGGCCTTCTCGACGTCACCGGCGGCAACGGCCTCGGTGGCCTTGCGGATGAAGGTCTTGAGCTCGGACTTGACGGACTTGTTGCGAAGGCGGGCCTTCTCGTTCGTCTTGTTCCGCTTGATCTGGGACTTGATGTTCGCCACGAAAGAGCCTTTTCAGGTTCAGAGTTTGATCTTCGGATTGTGTCCCGACAGCTGAGAGGGCATACGAGACACAGCTGCCCAGGCTACCAGGCGCGCTCCGACCGGCCCAAACCGAGCGCACTGCCTCGTTCATGGGACCATGGGAACCTGCGTACAGACCCGAACTGTCGCGGAGACAGACGCTCAGACAACGCTTCCGACTGCGACCCGAGAATCAGGACACTGCGTGCCCGCGATCCCCAGCCACGTGCCCGAGCCGAGCCGTACCGACCCGGCGCTGATCCGCAATTTCTGCATCATCGCGCACATCGACCACGGCAAGTCGACCCTTGCCGACCGGATGCTCCAGCTCACCGGTGTCGTCGACCAGCGGCAGATGCGCGCCCAGTACCTCGACCGGATGGACATCGAGCGTGAGCGCGGCATCACGATCAAGTCCCAGGCGGTCCGACTGCCCTGGGCGCCCACCACGGGCGACGACCAGGGCAAGACGCACATCCTGAACATGATCGACACCCCCGGGCACGTCGACTTCACCTACGAGGTCTCGCGCTCCCTCGCGGCGTGCGAGGGCACGATCCTCCTGGTCGACGCCGCTCAGGGCATCGAGGCGCAGACCCTCGCCAACCTGTACCTGGCGATGGAGAACGACCTGGCGATCGTGCCCGTCCTGAACAAGATCGACCTGCCGGCCGCGCAGCCGGAGAAGTTCGCCGAGGAGCTCGCGAACCTGGTCGGCTGCCAGCCCGAGGACGTCCTGCGGGTCTCCGCCAAGACCGGTCTCGGCGTCGACGCCCTGCTGGACAAGGTCGTCGCCACCGTCCCGGCCCCGGTCGGCGTCAAGGACGCCCCCGCCCGCGCGATGATCTTCGACTCGGTCTACGACTCGTACCGCGGCGTCGTGACGTACGTCCGTGTGGTAGACGGCCAGCTCAACAAGCGCGAGCGCATCAGGATGATGTCCACCGGCGCCACCCACGAGCTGCTGGAGATCGGCGTCTCGTCCCCCGAGATGACCCCGGCCGACGGCATCGGCGTCGGCGAGGTGGGCTACATCATCACCGGCGTGAAGGACGTCCGCCAGTCCAAGGTCGGTGACACCATCACCAGCCTGAACAACGGCGCGACCGAGGCCCTCGGCGGCTACAAGGACCCGAAGCCGATGGTCTTCTCGGGCCTGTACCCGCTCGACGGCTCGGACTACCCCGACCTGCGCGAGGCCCTGGACAAGCTCCAGCTCAACGACGCCGCGCTCGTCTACGAGCCGGAGACCTCGGCGGCGCTCGGCTTCGGCTTCCGCGTCGGCTTCCTCGGCCTGCTCCACCTCGACGTGGTCCGCGAGCGCCTGGAGCGCGAGTTCGGCCTCGACCTGATCGCGACCGCGCCCAACGTGGTCTACCGGGTGGTGCTGGAGGACGGCAAGGAAGTCACCGTCACCAACCCGAGCGAGTTCCCCGAGGGCAAGATCAAGGACGTGTACGAGCCGGTCGTCCGGGCCACCGTGCTCGCGCCGACCGAGTTCATCGGCGCGATCATGGAGCTCTGCCAGCAGCGCCGCGGCACCCTGCTCGGCATGGACTACCTCTCCGAGGACCGGGTCGAGATCCGCTACACGCTCCCGCTCGCGGAGATCGTCTTCGACTTCTTCGACCAGCTGAAGTCCAAGACGCGCGGTTACGCCTCCCTCGACTACGAGCCCACCGGCGAGCAGGCCTCCAGCCTGGTCAAGGTCGACATCCTGCTGCACGGCGACAAGGTCGACGCCTTCTCCGCCGTCTGCCACAAGGACGCCGCCTACGCCTACGGCGTGCGCCTCGTCGCCAAGCTGCGCGAGCTCATCCCGCGGCAGGCCTTCGAGGTGCCCGTGCAGGCCGCGATCGGCTCCCGCGTCATCGCCCGCGAGACCATCCGCGCCATCCGCAAGGACGTCCTCGCCAAGTGCTACGGCGGTGACATCTCCCGTAAGCGGAAGCTGCTGGAGAAGCAGAAGGAAGGCAAGAAGCGCATGAAGATGGTCGGCTCCGTGGAGGTCCCCCAGGAGGCCTTCATCGCCGTCCTCTCCAGCGACGAGTCGGGTGGCAAGAAGAAGTAGCCCCACCCGCCCCATGGCAAACGAAACAGGCCTCCGCGCGCTGCCGCAGGGGCCTGTTTCGTTATGAATCGGCGGCTCAGGGGCCCTTACGCGCCAGGCGGAGGGCCCCTAGTCTGATCACACCCGTTGGTTACTCGCCAGTTACAAGCCGAGGCCGCACACCCTGGTCGCAGCCTTGGTCGCAGCCCTGTTGCAAGCCCTGTTGGAAGCCTTCATTCACCGCCTTGAATGACAGGCCCTGCCGCGTGGTCCGGAGGACGTCCGTGAGCGACACACAGACCCTGATCGAGAACCGCCCGCCCACCGTGGCGGCCCTCTTCCTTGAGCGTGTCGGTGCCACGCCGAACGCCGAGGCCTACCGGTACCCGGTGCCTGCGGCGGACGGCCACGGCGGCCCCGACGACTGGAAGTCGCTGAGCTGGGGCCAGGCGGCCGAGCGGGTCTTCGCCATCGCCGCCGGCCTGATCGACCTCGGCCTCCAGCCCGAGGAGCGGGTCGCGCTCGCCTCCAACACCCGCGTCGAGTGGATCCTCGCCGACCTCGGCGTGATGTGCGCCGGCGGCGCCGTCACGACGATCTACCCGAGCACGAACGCCGAGGAGTCGGCGTTCATCCTGGCCGACTCGGACAGCCACGTGCTGATCGCCGAAGACGCCGCCCAGCTGGCCAAGGCCCGCGAGCGGCGCGCCGACCTGCCCGCGCTCGCCCACGTCGTGGTCGTGGAGGCCGCCGACGCGGTGCCGGCCGAGGGCGACCCGGAGGGCTGGGTGCTCTCCCTCGCGGACCTGGAGGCGCGCGGCAGGGAGTACCTGGCCCAGCACCCCGGCGCGGTCGAGAAGCGGATCGCGGCCATCACCGCCGACCAGCTCGCCACCCTCATCTACACCTCCGGCACCACCGGCCGCCCCAAGGGCGTCCGGCTGCCCCACGACAACTGGTCCTACATGGCCAAGGCGACCGTGGCCACCGGCATGATCTCCAGCGACGACGTCCAGTACCTGTGGCTGCCGCTCGCCCACGTCTTCGGCAAGGTGCTCACCTCCGGGCAGATCGAGGTCGGGCACGTCACCGCCGTCGACGGCCGGATCGACAAGATCATCGAGAACCTCCCGGTGGTCCAGCCGACGTACATGGCGGCCGTCCCGCGCATCTTCGAAAAGGTCTACAACGGGGTCGCGGCCAAGGCCCGGGCCGGCGGCGGCGCCAAGTACAAGATCTTCCAGTGGTCGGTCGGCGTCGCCCGCGAGTACGCCAAGACCAGGCAGGACAACCACCGCCGCACCGGCAACGCCACCGTCCCCTTCGCCCTCGCCACCAAGCACAAGATCGCCGACGCGCTCGTCTACTCCAAGCTGCGCGAGGCCTTCGGCGGCCGGCTGCGCGCCGCGGTCTCCGGCGCCTCCGCCCTCGCCCCCGAGATCGGCTACTTCTTCTCCGGCGCCGGCATCAACATCCTGGAGGGCTACGGGCTCACCGAGTCCAGCGCCGCCTCCTTCGTCAACCCGGGCGAGGCCTACCGCACGGGCACCGTCGGCAAGCCGCTCCCCGGCACCGAGGTCCGCATCGCCGACGACGGCGAGATCCTGCTGCGCGGCCCCGGCATCATGCAGGGCTACCACGGCCAGCCCGAGAAGACCGCCGAGGTGCTGGAGGAGGACGGCTGGCTGCACACGGGCGACATCGGCGAGCTCTCGCCCGACGGCTACCTGCGCATCACCGACCGCAAGAAGGACCTGATCAAGACCTCGGGCGGCAAGTACGTCGCTCCGGCCGAGATCGAGGGCCAGTTCAAGGCCATCTGCCCCTACGTGTCGAGCATCGTCGTGCACGGCGCCGACCGGAACTTCTGCACCGCCCTGATCGCCCTCGACGAGCCGGCCATCCTGGGCTGGGCCGCCGAGAACGGGCTGGAGGGCAAGACGTACGGACAGGTACTGGCCGCGCCCGAGACCAACCGGCTGGTGGAGACCTACGTACAGACCCTGAACGAGGGCCTGCAGCGCTGGCAGACCGTGAAGAAGTTCCGGATCCTGCCCCGCGACCTGGACGTGGAGCACGGCGACCTGACCCCCAGCCTCAAGCTGAAGCGGCCCGTGGTCGAGCGTGAGTTCAAGCACCTGATCGAGGAGATGTACGAGGGCTCGCGCGAGGCGTAGCCCCTGCCGCGGCCGGGCAGGGCGGGGCCGCGGACGGCTCCGCGCCCGCCCCGCCGGGCCGGCCGGCCCCGGGCGGGCGTCCGGGGCCAGGTCGGGTGTGCGGGACAATGGGGGCATGCCTTCCGCCCTGCCCGACGGTGACCCCGTGCCCGAAGACGGCTCGCTGCCGCCGCATGCCCTGGCGGGAGCCGGGGACCGGCCGCTCGGGTTCTACCTGCACGTCCCGTACTGCGCCACGCGCTGCGGGTACTGCGACTTCAACACGTACACCGCCTCCGAGCTGCGCGGCACCGGCGGCGTGCTCGCCTCCCGGGAGAACTACGCCGACACCCTGATCCAGGAGGTCCGCCTCGCGCGGAAGGTCCTCGGGGACGACCCGAGGGCCGTGCGGACGGTGTTCGTGGGCGGCGGCACGCCGACGCTGCTGCCCGCCGGGGACCTCGTGCGGATGCTGGCGGCGATCCGCGAGGAGTTCGGCCTCGCGGAGGACGCCGAGATCACCACCGAGGCCAATCCGGAGTCGGTCGATCCGGCGTACCTCGCGGAGCTGCGGGCCGGCGGCTTCAACCGGGTCTCCTTCGGCATGCAGAGCGCCAAGCAGCACGTCCTGAAGGTGCTGGACCGCACCCACACCCCCGGACGCCCGCAGGCCTGCGTGGCCGAGGCCCGTGCGGCGGGCTTCGAGCACGTCAACCTGGACCTCATCTACGGCACGCCCGGGGAGTCGGACCAGGACTGGCGTGACTCCCTGGAGGCCGCTCTCGCGGCCGGGCCGGACCACGTCTCGGCGTACGCGCTGATCGTCGAGGAGGGCACGCAGCTGGCGCGGCGGATCCGCCGGGGCGAGGTCCCGATGACGGACGACGACGTGCACGCCGACCGGTACCTGATCGCCGACCAGGTCATGGCCGAGGCCGGGTACTCCTGGTACGAGGTCTCGAACTGGGCCACCTCGCAGGCCGCCCGGTGCCTGCACAACGAGCTGTACTGGCGCGGCGCCGACTGGTGGGGCGCCGGTCCCGGCGCCCACAGCCACGTCGGCGGCGTGCGCTGGTGGAACGTGAAGCACCCCGGCGCCTATGCCGCCGCGCTGGCGGAAGGGCGCTCCCCCGGGGCGGGCCGCGAACTCCTGACGGAGGAGGACCGCCGCGTCGAGCGGATCCTGCTGGAGCTGCGGCTGGTGGACGGCGTCCCGCTGTCCCTGCTGGCCCCGGCGGGACTCGGGGCGGCCGGGAAGGCGCTGGCCGACGGACTGCTGGAGCCCGGCCCGTACGAGGACGGGCGCGCGGTCCTGACCCTGCGCGGGCGGCTGCTGGCCGATGCGGTGGTGCGGGACCTGGTCGACTGACCGGGCCCCGCACGGTCCGGGCGGGTCAGTCGGGCCAGATGCTGCGCCACGGCTTGTAGTGCGGGTTGTCCTGGCACTCGTTCATGATCTCGGTCTTCGTGGCCTTGTCGACGGGGCAGACCGCGACGATGAAGGACCGCTCGATGCCGCCGGGGAAGGCGACCTCCACCTGGGAGGCGTACTTGTGGGTGTCGCCGATGGTCAGGTTGACGTCCACCCCGCCGGGGGCGTCGATGTAGTAGTTCCAGCCGCTCTTCCACCACGTCTTGTACAGGTCGTGGTCGTAGGTGGTCGAGACGTACGGGGAAGGCTGGTTGACCAGCACGTACTGCTCGATGTCGTACTGCCCGTCGACCGTGGCCCTGGGGAGGAAGCCCTCCTCGAAGACCACCGACGGCGGACGGCTGTCGGAGCGGTACAGCTGCTTGCAGTTGATCCGCCAGGCCGGGGACGGCGTGATGCGGTTCACGTCGGCCCGCTTGTCGGCGGCGGCGAAGAGGTGGTCGCCCACCCGGGGACAGGAGTTCGCCGGAGCGGCGTGCGCCGGGGCCGTGGCCGAGGCGGAGGCGGGCGGGAGCAGGGCGGCGGCGAGCAGGGTCACGGCGAGCACCGCGCGCTGCCGCAGGGCAAAGGTGATCATGGAGGGCAGCCTTGCCCTCCGTCGTGCCCCGCACACGCACTGTCACCCGAAGGTGGCGTGTCCTGTCGAGCGCGCCCCGAGAGGGCCGCCGGTCAGGGCGCCGTCACGAAGTCGATCAGCTCTTCGACGCGGCCGAGCAGCGCCGGTTCCAGATCCTTGTACGAGCGCACGCGCGACAGGACGTGCTGCCAGGCGGCGCCGGTGTTCTCCGGCCAGCCCAGGGCCCGGCAGACGCCCTTCTTCCAGTCCTGCCCCGGCGGGACCACCGGCCAGGCCGCGATGCCCAGCGCGGACGGTTTCACGGCCTGCCAGACGTCCACGTACGGGTGTCCGACCACCAGCACGTCGGGCGAGGTGAGCGACGCCGCGATACGGGACTCCTTCGAGCCCGGCACCAGGTGGTCGACCAGGACGCCCAGGCGGGCGTCGGGGGCCGGGCCGAACTCCGCCACGACCGCGGGAAGGTCGTCGACGCCCTCCAGGTACTCCACCACCACGCCCTCGATCCGCAGGTCGTCGCCCCAGACCCGCTCCACGAGCTCGGCGTCGTGCCGCCCCTCCACGTAGATCCGCCCCGCCCGGGCCACCCGTGCCCGCGCCCCCGGCACGGCCACCGACCCCGAGGCGGTCCGCCCGGGGCCCTGCGGCGCCCGCACCGGGCGGGTCAGCGTCACCACCGCGCCCTCCAGCAGGAACCCGCGGGGCGCCAGCGGGAACACCCGCCGCTTGCCGAAGCGGTCCTCCAGGGTCACCGTGCCGGCCTCGCAGGCCACCACCGCGCCGCAGAAGTCCGTGTCCGCCGGCTCGACCACCAGACCGGGCTCGGCCGGCACCTCGGGCACGGGCTTGGCGCGCTTCCACTGCGGGGTCAGGTCGGGGGAGTACTCACGCATCCGGCCGACAGTAGAAGAACCCTCGCGCTCAGCCGCCCGACACGCCGAACAGCCCCCGGAGAGTGTCGCGTTGCTCACGGACGAAGCCGGCGCAGACCACCGCTCCGTGACCCGGCACGTACAGTGCGTCCTCCCCGCCCAGCGACAGCAGCCGGTCGATCGCCGCCGGCCACTGCGCGGGCACCGCGTCGCGGCCCGCCTGCGGGGCGCCCGACTCCTCGACCAGGTCCCCGCAGAAGACCACTTCGCGCTCGCCCGGCACGCACACCGCCAGGTCGTACCGGGTGTGACCCGGCCCCACGTTGGCCAGCAGCACCTGCAGGCCGCCCAGTTCCAGCGTCCACTCGCCCGACACCAGGTGCTTCGGCAGCACCAGCACGTCCACCGCCTCGGTCGCGTCGGCCTCCGCCAGCCCGTGCCGGACCGCGTCCTCCCGCAGCTCCGCGCGGCCCGTCGCCAGCGCGGAGTCCAGCCCGACGGCCCCGTAGACCTCGGCCCCGGCGAAGGAGGAGGCGCCCAGGACGTGATCGAAATGTCCGTGGGTGAATGCGATATGGGTCACGCGCCGGCCCGTCAGCCGCTCCGCCTCGGCCCGCAGCTGCGCGCCCTCGCGCACGGAGGAACCGGGGTCGATCAGGAGCACGGATTGGTCGCCCACCACCAGCCCCGCCGTGCAGTCCCACACCGGAAGCCGCCGCCGCCCGGTCCGTCCGGTCAAGCGCTCCCAGCCGGCCTCTTCCCATCGCAGTTCCATGCCGCGACGCTACCCTGGCGGGCCGCCCTTGCCGGGGGTGTACCGCCCGGCCGTACACTGGCCGGGGGATCGCTGGCACTCGAACGATGCGAGTGCCAACCGGGCAGCAGCGACGACGACCACTGGAGGTGTGCGCCATGCTCAGCGAACGCAGACTTGAGGTGCTGCGCGCCATCGTCCAGGACTACGTCGGGACGGAGGAGCCGGTCGGCTCCAAGGCGCTCACCGAGCGGCACCGGCTGGGCGTCTCGCCCGCCACCGTGCGCAACGACATGGCCGTGCTGGAGGACGAGGGCTACATCGCGCAGCCCCACACCAGCGCCGGACGGATCCCCACCGACAAGGGCTACCGCCTCTTCGTCGACAAGCTGGCGGGGGTCAAGCCGCTGTCGACGCCGGAGCGCCGGGCCATCCAGAACTTCCTCGACGGGGCCGTCGACCTCGACGACGTCGTGGGGCGCACCGTACGGCTGCTCGCGCAGCTCACGCGGCAGGTCGCCATCGTCCAGTACCCCAGCCTGACCCGGTCCACCGTGCGGCACGTGGAACTGCTCTCGCTGGCACCGGCCCGGCTGATGCTGGTGCTGATCACGGACACCGGCCGGGTCGAGCAGCGGCTCGTCGACTGCCAGGCCCCCTTCGGCGAGACCTCGCTCGCGGACCTGCGCGCGCGGCTGAACAGCCGGGTCGTCGGCCGCCGGTTCACCGACGTGCCGCAGCTCGTACAGGACCTCCCCGAGTCGTTCGAACCCGAGGACCGCGGCACGGTCTCGACGGTGCTCGCGACCCTGCTGGAGACCCTGGTCGAGGAGGCCGAGGAGCGGCTGATGATCGGCGGGACCGCCAATCTCACCCGCTTCGGACATGATTTTCCCCTGACGATCAGGCCGGTGCTCGAAGCGCTGGAGGAGCAGGTCGTGCTCCTCAAGCTGCTGGGCGAGGCCAACGAGTCGGGGATGGCCGTACGGATCGGGCACGAGAACGCCTACGAGGGGCTGAACTCCACGTCCGTCGTCTCCGTCGGCTACGGTTCGGGCGGCGAGACTGTCGCCAAAATGGGCGTGGTCGGACCGACCCGCATGGACTACCCCGGAACGATGGGAGCGGTACGCGCAGTGGCACGTTACGTCGGACAGATCCTGGCGGAGTCGTAAGTGGCCACGGACTATTACGCCGTTCTCGGCGTGCGCCGCGACGCATCCCAGGACGAGATCAAGAAGGCCTTCCGCCGTCTTGCCCGCGAACTCCACCCGGACGTGAATCCGGACCCGAAGACGCAGGAGCGCTTCAAGGAGATCAACGCGGCCTACGAGGTCCTCTCGGACCCGCAGAAGAAGCAGGTCTACGACCTCGGCGGCGACCCGCTGTCCTCCTCGGGCGGCGCCGGCGCGGGCGGCTTCGGCGCCGGAGGCTTCGGCAACTTCTCCGACATCATGGACGCCTTCTTCGGCCAGGCCTCGCAGCGCGGCCCGCGCTCGCGGACCCGTCGCGGCCAGGACGCCATGATCCGCCTCGACCTGGAGCTGGACGAGGCCGCCTTCGGCACGACCAAGGACATCCAGGTCGACACGGCCGTCGTGTGCACCACCTGCTCCGGCGAGGGCGCGGCCCCCGGCACCTCGGCGCAGACGTGTGACATGTGCCGTGGTCGCGGTGAGGTGTCGCAGGTCACCCGGTCCTTCCTGGGCCAGGTCATGACCTCGCGCCCCTGCCCCCAGTGCCAGGGCTTCGGCACCGTGGTCCCGACCCCGTGCCCCGAGTGCGCGGGCGACGGCCGGGTCCGCTCCCGCCGCAGCCTCACGGTCAAGATCCCGGCCGGCGTCGAGAACGGCACCCGGATCCAGCTCGCGGGCGAGGGCGAGGTCGGCCCCGGCGGCGGTCCCGCCGGCGACCTGTACGTGGAGATCCACGAGCTCCCGCACCCGGTCTTCCAGCGGCGCGGCGACGACCTGCACTGCACGGTGACGATCCCGATGACGGCCGCGGCCCTGGGCACGAAGTGTCCGCTGGAGACCCTGGACGGCATGGAGGAGATCGACATCCGGCCCGGCACCCAGTCCGGCCAGTCGATCCCGCTGCACGGTCGCGGGGTCACCCACCTGCGCGGCGGCGGGCGCGGCGACCTGATCGTCCACGTCGAGGTCACGACTCCGGGCAAGCTGGACGCCCAGCAGGAGGAGCTGCTGCGCCAGCTCGCGAAGCTGCGCGGCGAGGAGCGGCCGATGGGCCAGTTCGCGCCGGGCCAGCAGGGCCTGTTCAGCCGCCTGAAGGACGCCTTCAACGGCCGCTGACCGGCTGCTGCGCCACGCGCCAGAGCAGGTACGAGCCCGGTCCGGGGACGCCCCGGACCGGGCTCGGCGCATGCGCCGGGCGGCCGCGCGGCGAGCCGCGGGAAGCGGACTATGCCAGGCGAATGCCATGATTCGGCCCCATGAGCGGGACATGGCACGATGCAGTCCATGTCCTCCGCACCGAACGGTCTCTCCGCATACCCGATCGTGCAGGCTCCCATGGCGGGCGGCGCCTCCTGCCCGCCGCTCGCCGCCGCCGTGTGCGAGGCGGGCGCGCTGGGCTTCCTGGCCGGCGGCTACAAGACCGCCGACGGCATGTACCAGGAGATCAAACGGCTGCGCGCCCTCACCCGGCGGCCGTTCGGCGTGAACCTCCTCATGCCCCAGACCGGCTACGTCGACCCGGCCGCCGTGGAGGCCTACCGCGGGCAGCTGGCCGGCGAGGCCAACTGGTACGGCGTCTCCCTCGCGGCCGAGGACATCATCGGCACCAGTGACGACGGCTACGACGCCAAACTGGCGATCCTCCTCGAAGACCCGGTCCCCGTGGTCTCCTTCACCCTCGGCTGCCCCACCCCCGCGGTCTTCGCCTCCCTGCGCAAGGCCGGCACGTACACCGTCGTCACCGTGACCTCGGTCGACGAGGCGCGCGCCGCGCAGGCCGCCGGCGCCGACGCCCTGTGCGTCCAGGGCATCGAGGCGGGCGGTCACCAGGGCACCCACCGCGACGACCCGCAGGCCGACGGCACGGCGGGCGTGGGACTGCTCGCGCTGGTGGCGCAGGTACGGGAGGCCGTCGCCCTGCCGATCATCGCGGCGGGCGGTCTGATGCGCGGCTCGCAGATCGCGGCGCTGCTGGCGGCGGGCGCCGACGCGGCGCAGCTCGGCACGGCGTTCCTGGTGTGCCCCGAGTCCGGGGCGCACCCGCTGCACAAGAAGGCGCTCACCGACCCCCTGTTCGCCCACACCGAGCTCACCCGGGCCTTCTCCGGACGGCCGGCCCGCGGCCTGGTGAACCGCTTCATGCGCGAGCACGGGCCGTACGCCCCGGCGGCGTACCCGCAGATCCACCACATGACGGCAGGGCTGCGCAAGGCGGCCGCCGACGCCGGCGACCCCCAGGGGATGGCGCTGTGGGCGGGCCAGGGCCACCGGCTGGCCCGGGCGCTGCCGGCCGGGGAGCTGGTGGAGGTGCTGGCGGCGGAACTGGCCGAGGCCCAGAGCGCATTGAACGACATGCAGAAGAGGAGTACGTCATGACCGCCCCCGTGTTCGTGGTCGAGGAGGTCCCCGCGGGGCCGGAGTGCGTGCTGGACGGCCCGGAGGGCCGGCACGCGGTGTCGGTGAAGCGGCTGGGCCCGGGCGAGGCGGTGGTCCTCACGGACGGCCGCGGCGGCTGGGCGGAGGGCGTCGTCAAGGCGGCCGAGGGCAAGGACCGGCTCGTCGTCTCGGTGTCCGCCACGGGCCGGGAGGCGGAGCCGGCCCTGCGCATCACCGTCGTCCAGGCCCTGCCCAAGGGGGACCGGGGCGAGGTGGCGGTCGAGACGATGACCGAGACCGGCGTGGACGCGATCGTCCCCTGGCAGGCCTCGCGCTGCATCACCCAGTGGCGCGGCGACCGCGGGGCCAAGTCCCTGGCCAAGTGGCGGGCCACCGCCCGGGAGGCCGGCAAGCAGTCCCGCCGGGTCCGCTTCCCCGAGGTGGCGCAGCCCCTGTCCACCAAGCAGGTCGCGGCGCTGCTGGCGGAGGCGGACCTGGCGATGGTCCTGCACGAGGACCGTGACGCGCCCTCGCAGGCCCTGGCCGCGGCCGAGCTCCCGGCCGAGGGCTCCGTGGTCCTGGTCGTCGGCCCCGAGGGAGGCGTCTCCCCGGAGGAGCTGGCGGCCTTCGCGGCGGTCGGCGCGCACCCGTACCGGCTGGGCCGCTCGGTGCTGCGCACCTCCACCGCGGGCACGGCGGCGGCGGCGGTGCTGCTGGCCCGCTCGGGGCGCTGGTCCTGAAACACCGTGAGGGCGCGGGCGCCGCCGGATACGATGCCCGAGCTGATCAACTTTCACGCGTCACCGTCACGGAAGGCGAAGCAATGGCCGGGGAACCGCAGGCGGACTGCCTGTTCTGCAAGATCGTCGCGGGGAAGGTCCCGGCGACCCTCGTCAAGGAGACCGAGACGACCGTCGCCTTCCGCGACATCAACCCGCAGGCACCCACCCACGTGCTGGTCATCCCCCGCGTGCACTACGCGGACGCCGCCGCGCTCGCCGCCGCGGAGCCGGTGATCACCGCCGACCTGCTGCGGGTGGCCGGTGAGATCGCCGCCGAGGAGAAGATCGACGACCACGGCTACCGGATCGTGTTCAACACGGGTGTCGGAGCCGGCCAGACGGTGTTCCACACGCATGCGCACCTCCTCGGCGGCCGCGGCCTCCAGTGGCCCCCGGGATAAGCCGTGTCCGTACGCGAGTTCGTGGTGCTGGGCACCGCCAGCCAGGTGCCCACCCGCCACCGCAACCACAACGGCTACCTCCTGCGCTGGGACGGCGAGGGCATCCTCTTCGACCCGGGCGAGGGCACCCAGCGCCAGATGCTCCGGGCCGGGGTGGCCGCGCACGACATCCACCGGATCTGCGTCACCCACTTCCACGGTGACCACAGCCTCGGACTCGCCGGTGTGATCCAGCGGATCAACCTCGACCGGGTCCCGCACCCCGTCACCGCGCACTACCCGGCCTCCGGGCAGGAGTTCTTCGACCGGCTGCGGTACGCCACCGCCTACCGGGAGACCGTGCAGCTGCGCGAGGAGGCCGTGGCCCGGGACGGGACGCTGGCCGAAGGGGCCTCGTACCGGCTGGAGGCCCGCAGGCTCTCCCACCCCGTGGAGTCCTTCGGCTACCGGCTCACCGAGCCCGACGGACGCCGGATGGTGCCGGGACTGCTCGCGCGGCACGGGATCAAAGGACCCGACGTGGGCCGGATCCAGCGCGAGGGGAGCCTGAACGGGATCACGCTCGACGAGGTCAGCGAGCACCGGCCCGGACAGAGCTTCGCCTTCGTCATGGACACCCGGCTGTGCTCCGGGGCGGAGGAGCTCGCCGAGGGCTGCGACATGCTGGTCATCGAGTCGACGTTCCTCGACGAGGACGAGCCGCTGGCCGTCGAGCACGGGCACCTGACCGCCGGGCAGGCGGCCCGCGTCGCGCGCGACGCGGGGGTACGCCACCTCGTGCTGACGCACTTCTCGCAGCGCTACTCCGACCCCTCGGAGTTCGAACGCCGGGCCCGCGAGGCCGGTTTCGAGGGCGAGCTCACCATCGCCGCGGACCTCGTACGGGTTCCCCTGCCGAAGCGGTCCTGAGGGCGGACCGGGGGCCGCGGAGCGGGCGCGGGCGGTGTGAGGTGCGCCACACTGGGGTTTGGTCCTGCCGGGGACGGGCAGAGCTGGCAGCTTTCCACCGATGCCCGCTCGCAGAAACGAGCCTTCGCACCAACGGGGAGTACACCGTGACCAGTCGGGACAGCCTCACCAGCCGCGACGCAGCCGTGGATCCCCTCGGTCCGGTGCGCGACCCGCAGGAACCCGGCTGCGACGTCTTCCTGACCGGCACGGTCTTCCTCGACATCATCTTCACCGGCCTCGACTCGGCCCCCGTGCGCGGTACGGAATCCTGGGCGCGCGGCATGGGCTCCAGCCCCGGCGGAGTGGCCAACATGGCCACGGCCCTGGCCCGGCTCGGGCTGCGCACGTCACTGGCCGCGGCCTTCGGCGACGACCACTACGGCGAGTACTGCTGGGACGCCCTGGAGCAGGGCGAGGGCATCGACCTCTCCAGGTCGCGGACCATCCCCGGCTGGCACAGCCCGGTCACGGTCTCGATGGCGTACGAGGGCGAGCGCACGATGGTCTCGCACGGCCACGAGGCCCCGCCCCCCGCCGGCACCGGGCCGTTCCCGCTGTGCCCGGTGCGCACGCGGGCGGCGGTGGCCTCGCTGGGGCCGGGCCGCCGCGACGGCTGGATCGGCGAGGCCGCCCGGCGCGGGGCGCGGGTCTTCGCGGACGTGGGCTGGGACGAGAGCGGGCGGTGGGACCTCGGGGCACTGGCCGACCTGGAGCACTGCGAGGCCTTCCTGCCGAACGCGGGCGAGGCGATGCGCTACACCCGGACCGACTGCCCGAGAGCGGCGGCGCGGGCGCTGGCCGAGCGGGTGCCGGTGGCGGTGGTGACGATGGGGGCGGAGGGCTCGTACGCGGTGGACGGGCGCACGGGCGAGACGGCGGAGGTACCGGGGATCACGGTGGACGCGCTGGACCCGACGGGGGCGGGCGACGTCTACGTGGCGGGCTTCGTCACGGGCACCCTGGCCGGCTGGCCGCTGGCCGACCGGCTGGCCTTCGCGGGCCTGACCGCCGCGCTCTCGGTCCAGGAGTTCGGGGGCTCCCTGTCGGCCCCGGGATGGCCCGAGGTGGCCCACTGGTGGCGCACGGCACCGGAGCCCCTGCGGGCGCGCTACCGCTTCCTGGACGAGCTGATCCCGCCGGGGGCGGAGGCGGCGCCGCGGCGCCGGGCGGTCCCCACGATCGGCTTCCGCCACACCGCCTAGCCGGCGGTCGCGGAGCGTTCCGGGGCGGGTCGGTGCCACTGCGGAAGTTCGTCTCGGCTCGCGGATCCTCTCCGCATCAGGCGGGCACCGGGGCCGCGCCCGGTGGCGGGGCCCGAGGGGGCGCGGAAAAGGCCTCGGGGATGCGGCGGGGGCGACGTACCCTTGGTACTCCGGAGGTCGTCGATCGGCGCGGCCCCTGAGCAGGAGGTATGTGCAGGCCACAGTGCCGGCCCATGACTCAGACACCCACAGCCCAGACCCCGGCGCCGGGCCAGGCGCGCGCCCACTTCACCGTTCCGGCCCGCCACCCGATGGTGGCCGTGCTCGGCTCCGGTGACGCCCTGCTGCGCGTGATCGAGAGGGCCTTCCCGGACGTCGACATACACGTCCGGGGCAACCAGGTCAGCGCGGTCGGCGAAGCGGCGGAAGTCGCACTGATCCAGCGCCTGTTCGACGAGATGATGCTGGTGCTCCGCACCGGGCAGCCGATGACGGAGGACGCAGTGGAACGCTCGATCGCCATGCTCAAGGCGAGCGACAACGGCAACGGGCCGGACGAGACGCCGGCCGAGGTGCTCACCCAGAACATCCTCTCCAGCCGCGGCCGCACCATCCGCCCCAAGACCCTCAACCAGAAGCGGTACGTCGACGCGATCGACAAGAACACGATCGTGTTCGGCATCGGCCCCGCCGGTACCGGCAAGACCTACCTCGCCATGGCCAAGGCGGTCCAGGCCCTGCAGTCCAAGCAGGTCAGCCGGATCATCCTGACCCGCCCCGCCGTCGAGGCGGGAGAGCGGCTCGGCTTCCTGCCGGGCACGCTCTTCGACAAGATCGACCCGTACCTGCGGCCGCTGTACGACGCCCTGCACGACATGATCGACCCGGACCGGATCCCCCGGCTCATGGCCGCCGGGACCATCGAGGTGGCTCCGCTCGCGTACATGCGCGGCCGCACCCTCAACGAGGCCTTCGTCGTCCTCGACGAGGCGCAGAACACGAGCCCGGAGCAGATGAAGATGTTCCTGACCCGGCTCGGCTTCGATTCGAAGATCGTCATCACGGGTGACATCACCCAGGTCGACCTCCCCGGCGGCACCAAGTCGGGTCTGCGCCAGGTCCAGTCGATCCTGGAAGGCGTTCCGGACATCCACTTCTCGCGGCTCACGTCCGAGGATGTCGTCCGGCACAAGCTGGTCGGCCGTATCGTCGACGCGTACGAGAAGTACGACGACAGCCAGGACGCCAACCCGTCCCGGAACGGCTACCAGCGGAAGTAGAACCCAGCGCACCATGTCGATCGACGTCAACAACGAGTCCGGAACCGAAGTCGACGAGCAGGCGATCCTCGACATCGCCCGCTACGCGCTCACCCGGATGCGGATCCACCCGCTCTCCGAGCTCTCCGTCATCGTCGTCGACGAGGCGGCGATGGAGCAGCTGCACATCCAGTGGATGGACCTGCCCGGACCCACCGACGTCATGTCCTTCCCGATGGACGAGCTGCGTCCGCCGGCGAAGGACGACGAGGAGCCCCCGCAGGGGCTCCTCGGTGACATCGTGCTCTGCCCCGAGGTCGCGAAGAAGCAGGGCCAGGACGCTCCGACGCAGCACTCCATGGACGAGGAGCTCCAGCTCCTGACCGTCCACGGAGTGCTGCACCTGCTCGGGTACGACCACGAGGAGCCGGACGAGAAGGCGGAGATGTTCGGCCTCCAGGCGGCCATCGTCGACGGCTGGCGCTCCGAGCGCGGCATCACCGGTCCGTCCCCGGCCCCGACCGTCTCGTGACCGCCCCCCAGCTGATCACCGGCGCGGTCCTGCTGGTCGTCGTGGCCTGGTTCGCGGCGTGCGCCGAGGCCGGGATCGCGCGGGTGTCCAGCTTCCGCGCCGAGCAGGCCGTGCGCGAGGGCCGGCGGGGCAGCGAGAAGCTCGCCCAGGTCGCAGGCGACCCGACCCGCTACCTGAACGTGGCGCTGCTGGTCCGGGTCACCTGCGAGATGGCGGCGGGCGTGCTCGTCACGTACGTCTGCCTGGACGAGCTCGGCGAGAACTGGAAGGCGCTGCTCGTCGCGATCGCGGTGATGGTGCTCGTGTCCTTCGTGGCCGTCGGCGTCTCCCCGCGCACCATCGGCCGCCAGCACCCCCTCAACACGGCGACGGCCGCCGCGTACGTCCTCGTCCCGCTCGCCCGGGTGATGGGGCCGATCCCGCAGCTGCTGATCCTCGTCGGCAACGCGCTCACTCCCGGGAAGGGTTTCCGCAAGGGCCCGTTCGCCTCCGAGGCCGAGCTGCGGGCGCTGGTCGACCTCGCGGAGAAGGAGTCGCTGATCGAGGACGAGGAGCGCCGGATGGTGCACCAGGTCTTCGAGCTGGGGGACACCCTGGTGCGCGAGGTGATGGTGCCGCGGACGGACCTGATCTGCATCGAGCGGTACAAGACGATCCGTCAGGCGACCACGCTGGCGCTGCGGTCCGGCTTCTCCCGGATCCCCGTGACCGGCGAGAACGAGGACGACATCGTCGGGATCGTGTACTTGAAGGACCTGGTCCGCAAGACGCACATCAGCCGGGACGCGGAGAGCGACCTGGTCTCGACGGCGATGCGGTCCGCGGTGTTCGTGCCGGACACCAAGAACGCCGGTGACCTGCTGCGGGAGATGCAGCAGGTGCGCAACCACGTCGCCGTCGTCATCGACGAGTACGGCGGTACGGCGGGCATCGTCACCATCGAGGACATCCTGGAGGAGATCGTCGGCGAGATCACCGACGAGTACGACCGCGAGCTCGCCCCCGTCGAGGACCTGGGCGAGGACCACTACCGGGTCACGGCGCGCCTGGACATCACCGACCTCGGCGAGCTGTTCAAGGTCGAGGACTTCGACGACGAGGACGTGGAGACGGTCGGCGGCCTGCTCGCCAAGGCCCTGGGGCGGGTGCCGATCGCGGGCGCCTCCGCGGTCGTGGAACTGCCGGACGGGCGGCCGCTGCGGCTGACGGCGGAGTCCCCCGCGGGGCGCCGCAACAAGATCGTGACGGTTCTGGTGGAGCCGCTCCCCGCGGCCGGGGAAGAGGGCGGGGCGGGGGAGTGACCCCGGCCGAACTACGCGCCCTCTGCCTGGGGTTCAACGCGGCGGTGGAGGAGTTCCCCTTCAACGCCGAGACCTCCGTCTTCAAGGTGCTGGGCAAGATGTTCGCCCTGTCGGCGCTGGACGCGGTCCCGCTGAAGGTGAACCTGAAGTGCGAACCGGAGCTCGCGGTGCGGCTGCGCGCGGAGTACGAGGCGATCGTCCCGGGCTGGCACATGAACAAGCGGCACTGGAACACGGTGACCGTGGGCGGGCTGCCGGAGGCGATGGTCCGGGAGCTCGTCGAGGACTCGTACGACCTGGTGGTCGCGGGTCTGCCGAGGGCGGAGCGGCTGCGGCTCGACCGGCCGTGAGCGGGCTGCGCCCGACATGTCCGCCGGCGAGGCCCGCCCGGAGGTCCGCCCGGATTGTCGTGGGACGAAGGTCACGTGCGCGGGCGACCTTCCGGGCGCGGGATTTCCTTATGTAAGCCGTAGGTTTAGTCCCCCACAGTGCGTGGACCCGGGGGACACGGGGGATGGAGGGGAGAGCGCCTCGGCGGGGCCGTTCAACGGCCCCCTGGCGAGGGCGAGGGGGGCGCGCAGGTCGTTGATCTGGGAGGTGAGGAGGTCGTACGCGTCGGCGCCACCACCTGGATGGCCGAGTACAAGGCCGGCCTGCCCAAGTACAACGAGTACAAGAAGGCCGACACCGAGCACCTGCTGG
>NZ_JBEXRC010000050.1:0-52185 GCF_040612915.1 Streptomyces sp. NPDC006326
TGGCCTTCGGCCACCCTTGACTGCCCGGCCCGCCCCGGAAAGACAACAGACTGCCGGGAAGCCCCCGAGGAATGGCCGGGGGGACAGATGGACATTCGGGCCTGTCAGCGATGCCCGGGCTCTCTCCCGTCGCCCGTTCCTCGTTCGGGGCCGATAGGCCCCTCGTTCCGGGCCCCGGCCGGGTCAAGCCGCAGTCGACGCCCATGAGATGACCATCGGGGCGGATCGGGGCCACCAGCGCCTCGGATCGCTACGCGCTCCTCACGTATGGCGTCCGGCGGCCGTCTGGGGTTCCTCGGTGGCGAGGACGGTGAAAATCGGATGACCAGGGCAGCTATCGGTCCGTATGGTCCGTTTACATGGAAGCGCTCACCGACCAACAGATCCGTTCCTCCTTCGTGAACTGCACGAAGGGCGATGCGGCGCGCATGAAGCTGCCCCAGGACTTCGCCGAGCTTCCCTGGGAGGACCTCGACTTCCTCGGGTGGGTGGACCCGGGCGCGCCGCTGCGTGCCCACATCGTGCGTCCCGGAGCGGATGGCAGCCTTGTCGGCATCACGCTGCGGGTGCCGGGCGTGAAGCGCACGAGCGCCGTCAAGTCGAGCGTCTGCCAGATCTGCATGACCGCGCATGCGGCCTCGGGTGTCTCCCTGCTCGTCGCGCCCCTTGCGGGCGTGCGGGGTCGTGAGGGCAATACGGTGGGCATCTACGTGTGTGCGGACCTCGCCTGCTCCCTCTACATCCGTGGCAAGCGCCTGCCGAAGCTGAGGGGCGGACGTCACGAGGAGACGGTGGGCGTGGACGAGAAGATCGCCCGGGCGCTGGCCAACCTCGACTCCTTCACCGCCCGGGTCACCGGCTAGGTCGTCTCTTTCGGATCTTGCCGGTTAAGCCCGCGTCTCCCCCAGGTGCCGTGCATCGCAAGGCGGAGAGGCTCCCGATTACTGGACGTCCTCGGGTGCCTCGACAACGCGGCGAGGTGCGGTGCCGGGCGGCGCGGGTCAGGCAAGATCCGAAAGAGACGGCCTAGGTGCAGACGCGGGACAGGCCGCTCACGTCGGCTGCGTGGGCGGCCTGTGTCCGGCCCCGGACTCCCGGCGGCCGCCGGGACCAGAGGAGCGCGTGGCGATCTGACGCGCCCGTGAGCCGGCCCGCCCTTCGCTGACGTGCCCGTATGGCGATCCGTGCCCCATGCCGTTCCTTCGGGGGCTTCCCGGCAGTCCTTGTCTTTCCGGGGCGGGCCGGGCGGTCAAGGGTGGCCGCAGGCCATCGCGAAGCGACGCGAACGCAGTGAGCGCCCTTGACGGGCCGGACCGAACCGGAAGGACAGTGGGACTGGCGGGCAGCCCCCGGCCCCTCTCCGACGCCGCCGGGCCGGAGCCCGGGCCCCTGTGACCCCGCCGAGGAACGCCGTCAAGGCCGTCGGGCGCACGGCCTCTTCCGGGCGTGCCGGGGCCGGTCGGTCAGAGGTATTGGGCGAAGTCGTCCAGGGTGCGCAGGACCTCCGGTTCCGGGGCCGAGGGGAGTTGGAGGACGACCTCCTCGATGCCCAGGTCGGCGTAGTGGGCCAGTTTGCCCGGGTTGGGCTGGACCGCGTACGGGACCACCTGGAGGGTTTTGGGGTCGCGGCCCGCGGCTTCCCAGACCTGGCGCAGGGCGGGGAGGGACTCCGAGAGGCCGCCGCCGCCGATCGGGAGCCAGCCGTCGGCGTGGTCCGCGATGGCCGCGAAGAGCTTGGGGCCGGCCTGGCCGCCGATCAGGGTGCGGGGGCCGTGGAGGGGTTCGCCCGGGGCGAGTTCGCGGGGCGGCTGGACCGGCTTGGGGTGGGCCGCACTGGCCCTGACGGAGCTGAACTGGCCTACGTAGGCCGTCGGTTCGGGCGCCCACAGGGCCCGCATCAGGGCCATCCGGTCGCGGACCAGCTCGCGGCGGGTGTGCCACTCGACGCCGTGGTCGGCGGCCTCCTCCACGTTCCAGCCGTAGCCGACGCCGAGGGTGAAGCGGCCTGCGGAGAGGTGGTCCAGCGTCGCGATCTGCTTCGCGAGGTCGATCGGGTCGTGCTGGGCGACCAGGGTGATGCCGGTGCCGAGGTGGAGGCGCTCGGTGACGGCGGCGGCCTGGGCGAGGGCCACGAAGGGGTCGAGGGTGCGCCCGTACATCTGCGGGAGCTCCCCGCCCATCGGCGCGTCGGTGTCGCGGCTGACCGGGATGTGCGTGTGCTCGGGCAGGTAGAGGCCGGCGAAGCCGCGCTCCTCCAGGCTGCGGGCGAGGCGGACGGGGGAGACGGACTGGTCGGTCAGGAAGATGGTCGTGGCGATCCGCATGGGTGAGGGCACCTCCGTGGCGCTCCGGGCTCCTGGGCGTGGCAAGACCTCACGGTACGGGCTCGGGCCACGGTTGTTGAGGGGGTGTCAGCCGACGGGGTAGCGCGCCGACCAGACCGGGGAGGCCGCCGCCGGGCCGTGCAGGGAGGGGCCCTGGGTCATTTCCAGGGCGAAGTCGTCGGCGAGTTCCAGCAGAGTGGCGCGGCCTTCGAGCTCCGCGAGCCAGGCGCCCGGGAGGGCGGTCTCGCCGTGCAGGGCGCCGAGCAGGGCTCCGCACAGGGCGCCGGTGGCGGTGGAGTCGCCGCCGTGGTTGACGGCGAGGCGCAGCCCGTGCGCGACGTCCTCGGCGACGAGGGCGCAGTAGACGGCGACGGCGAGTGCGTCCTCGGCGCACCGGCCGTCTCCGGTGGACAGGGATTCGACGATCTCCGCGGAGGGGGTGCCGCGGGGTACGGCGGCGACCGCCCTCTGGAGGGCGTCGGTGACGGGCTGCCGGCCCGGGCGGGAGCCGAGCAGGCCGAGGGCGCGCTGGAGGGCGGAGTCGAGGGAGTCGCCGCGGGTCAGGCCGTGGACGATGACGGCGAAGGCCCCGGCGGACAGGTACGCGGCGGGGTGGCCGTGGCTCTGGGCGGCGCATTCGACGGAGAGCTGGAGCACCAGGGCGGGTTCCCAGCCGACGAGCAGCCCGAAGGGGGCCGAGCGGGTGGCCGCGGCGGCGCCCCGGTCGGTGGGGTTCCTCGGCTGGGCGAGGGTGGCGAGGGTCTCGTCGCCGAAGCCGGTCAGGCAGGCGCGGTCCGGGCTGCGGCGGGCGTAGAGCCATTCCTCCCGGGCGAGCCAGCCGTTGTCCTCGCGGCGTTCGTCGGGGCCCCAGTCGTGCTGGGTGGCGGCCCAGCGCAGGTACGCCCGGTGGAGGTCGGTGGGCGGGTGCCAGGCGCCGGTGTCACGGCGTACGTGGGCCCGTATGAGCCCGTCGACGGTGAACAGGGTGAGCTGTGTGGCGGCGGTGATGCCGCCGCGCCGGCCGTGGGCGGGGGCGAACCCGGTCGGCCCCCCGGGGCCGTGGGCCGCACGGACGGCGTCGAGGGACAGGGCGGCGAGGGGTGCGCCGAGGGCGTCGCCGATCGCCGAGCCGAGGAGGGTGCCGCGGACGCGGCTGCGGAAGTCCTGCTGTTGGGTGCGGCCCCACAGGCCGGTGGTCACGGCCGCGCGGCCGGCGAGGGTGTGCTGCGCGCCGGCCGTCGGCCCGCTCGCAGGTGTGGCCGCCGCTGTGTCCGTGTCCATCGCGATCCCCCTTGCTCTGGCGCGCACTGTAGTGGACGGGCTCGGTCGAATTCGAAAGCCCGAGCAGAGAAAGGCCGGAATCCGTGCGGGGATACCGCAAGGGGTGGCACGTTTTGCCATTCGCCTTCGGGTGAGCCGGTTTCGGCCATGTCTCGTTCATGCGGTGTTCCCCGGCCGCCCACAGCCTGGGCGGCATGAAGAAGGCCCTCCTCGCCGCGACCGCCGTCGCCTCAGCACTCACCGCCTCCCTGCTCGCCGCCCCCGCCGCCACCGCCTCCCCGGCCACCGGCTGGGACCTGCCCTGGGCCGCCCACCGCCACAGCACGAGCGCCGTCCCCTTCACGGGGGCGGCCGTCACCGCCGCCGCCGACGGCTCGTACGTCCTGACGTGGAAGGCCGAGGGCGTCAGGCGGGTCACCATCACGGCGAACGGCAAGACCGTCGCCAAGGGCGGCGCCGAGGGCCGGGCCGTGGTCAGGGGGCTGCCCGCCGCCGACCGCCAGTGGTTCGACTTCACCCCCGACCGCGGGACCGGCCTCCACCTCGCCGACCGGCTCGTCAGGCTGGAGGGCGCCGTCAACTTCCGCGACGCGGGCGGCTACCGCACCGCCGCCGGCCAGTGGGTGAAGATGGGCGAGGTCTACCGCTCCGACGTACTCGACAAGCTGACCGCGAACGACCTCGCCACCCTCCGGCGCCTGCACGTCCGGACCGTCTTCGACCTGCGCACGGAGAGCGAGCGCACCAAGGACGCCGACAAGGTCCCGGCCGGCGCCACCTACACCGTCGCCGACGTCTTCGCCGGCTCCGGCTCCTTCCCGACCCTGCCCAAGACGCCCCAGGAGGCCGCCCAGGCCATGATCGACGCCGAGAAGGCGATGGTGAGCGGCGAGGGCGGGAAGAAGGCGTACGGCCGGGTCTTCGAGGGCATGGAACGCGACCGCGACCGCGCCGTCCTCTTCCACTGCACCGCCGGCAAGGACCGCACCGGCTGGGCGGCCGCCACCCTGCTGACCGCCCTCGGCGTCCCCGCCGAGACCGTGACGGCCGACTACCTCGCCAGCAACGACTACCGCAGGGCCGCCAACGACGCCCTCCTGTCCCGCCTCCCGGCCCAGCAGGCCGCGGTGTACAAGCCGATGCTCGACGTCCGCCCCGAGTACCTCGACTCCGGCCGTGACGAGGTCAACGCCGCGTACGGCAGCTTCGATCACTACCTCAGGGACGGGCTCGGCATCGACGCCCGCGAGCTGAAGCAGCTCAAGAAGGACCTCCTCGTCGGCTGACCCCGGCGGCCGCGAACCGCCGGCCGGGCGCGATGCCCGGCCGGCTCCACGGCCCGCGCTCAGTCCAGTACGGGCAACAGCTCCGGCAGGTGCCCGTCCGAGGCGCGCGCCGCGTCCTGGCGCTCCTGCGGCACCTCCCCGTACAGCGTCGTACGGGGCTTTGCGGGCCGGCCGGCGGCTTCCGCCACGGCGATCAGATCCTGCACCGACTTGTACGAGCCGTAACTCGACCCCGCCATCCGGGAGATCGTCTCCTCCATCAGCGTCCCGCCCAGGTCGTTCGCCCCCGACCGCAGCATCTGCGCCGCGCCCTCCGTGCCCAGCTTCACCCAGCTCGTCTGGATGTTGGTGATGTGCGGGTGCAGCAGGATCCGGGCCATCGCCGTCACCGCCCGGTTGTCGCGCACCGTCGGGCCGGGCCGGGCGATGCCCGCCAGGTACACGGGCGCGTTGGTGTGGATGAACGGCAGCGTCACGAACTCGGTGAAACCGCCGGTCTGCTGCTGGATGCGCGCCAGCGTGCGCAGGTGCCCGAGCCAGTGCCGCGGCTGGTCCACGTGCCCGTACATCATGGTCGACGAGGACCGGATGCCGAGCTCGTGCGCGGTGGTGACCACGTCGATCCAGTCCGCCGTCGGCAGCTTGCCCTTGGTCAGCACCCAGCGGACCTCGTCGTCGAGGATCTCCGCCGCCGTCCCCGGGATCGTGTCCAGCCCGGCCTCCTTGGCGGCCGTCAGCCAGTCCCGTACGGACATCCCCGTCCGGGTGGCGCCGTTGACGACCTCCATCGGGGAGAAGGCGTGCACGTGCATACCGGGCACCCGCTTCTTGACCGCGCGCGCGATGTCGAAGTACGCCGTCCCCGGCAGGTCCGGGTGGATGCCGCCCTGCATGCACACCTCGACCGCGCCCACGTCCCATGCCTGCGCGGCCCGGTCGGCGACCTGTTCCAGCGACAGGGTGTAGGCGTCGGCGTCCGTACGGCGCTGCGCGAAGGCGCAGAACCGGCAGCCGGTGTAGCAGATGTTGGTGAAGTTGATGTTCCGCGTGACGATGTACGTCACCTCGTCGCCCACCACCGACCTGCGCAGGTCGTCCGCGATCCGGCACAGCGCGTCCAGCGCCGGTCCGTCCGCGTGCAGCAGCGCGAGGGCCTGGTCGTCGGTGAGCTTCGTCGGGTCGTCGGCGGCCTGGGCGAGCGCGGCCCGTACGTCGGTGTCGATGCGCTCCGCCACCATGCCCGGGGCGGCCGCCTCGCGCAGGGCCTCCCAGTCCCCGTAGACCAGGTCGAAGTCCTCGCGGCGGTCGTTCGTACGGCCCTCGGTGTCGATGGCGGTGTGCAGGTCGGTGCGGCCCGCCGCCGTGAACACCTCCTCCGGCTCCTGCCACGGACGGCCCGTGACCTCGGCGTCCGGGAGGGCGAGGCCGGTCTGCGGGTCCGCGAGCGCCCGTACGTGCGGCAGCAGCCGCGGATCCAGCCAGGGCTCACCGCGCTGCACGAATTCCGGGTACACGCAGAGCCGCTCCCGCAGCTCGAAACCGGCCGCCGCGGACTGCTCGGCCAGCACGTCGATCTGCGGCCAGGGACGCTCCGGGTTCACGTGGTCGGGCGTCAGCGGCGAGACCCCGCCCCAGTCGTCGACACCGGCGCCGATCAGGCGGGCGTACTCCCCGTCGACCAGGTTCGGCGGGGCCTGGAGGCAGCCCGACGGGCCCATGATGTGCCGGGCGACCGCGACCGTGGCGACCAGGTCGTCCAACTCGGCGTCCGGCATCCTGCGCATCGCCGTGTCCGGCTTGGCGCGGAAGTTCTGGATGATCAGCTCCTGGATGCCGTGGTAGGAGCGGGATATCCGGCGCAGCGCGAACAGCGACTCGGCACGCTCCTCGTACGTCTCGCCGATGCCGATGAGCAGCCCGCTGGTGAAGGGGACCGAGGAACGTCCCGCGTCCTCCAGCACGCGCAGGCGCACCGCCGGCTCCTTGTCGGGGGAGCCGAAGTGCGGGCCGCCGGGCTCGGACCACAGGCGCGTCGCGGTGGTCTCCAGCATCATGCCCATCGAGGGGGCGACCGGCTTCAGGCGCTGGAAGTCCGCCCAGGACAGCACGCCCGGGTTGAGGTGCGGGAGGAGGCCCGTCTCCTCCAGGATGCGGATCGAGATGGCGCGCACATAGGAAATGGTGTCGTCGTAGCCGTGCGCCTCCAGCCACTCGCGGGCCTCGGGCCAGCGGTCCTCGGGCTTGTCGCCGAGGGTGATGAGCGCTTCCTTGCAGCCCAGCGTGGCGCCGCGGCGGGCGATGTCGAGCACCTCGTCGGGGGACATGAACATGCCGTGGCCGTCACGGCGCAGCTTGCCGGGGACGGTGACGAAGGTGCAGTAGTGGCATTTGTCGCGACACAGGCGGGTGAGGGGGATGAACACGCTCTTCGAGTACGTGATGACGCCGGGGCGCCCGGCGGCCGCCAGGCCCGCGTCGCGCACCCGGGCGGCGGAGGCGGCGAGGTCCTCCAGGTCCGCGCCCCGCGCCTGGAGGAGTACGGCCGCCTCGGTCGCGTCGAGCGCGACGCCGTCGCGGGCCCGCCGCAGTGCGCGGCGCATCGCGTTTTCGGTCGGAGCGTCACTCGGAGTGGTCATGCCGTGAGCATACGATCCGAGGGTGCGGGGACGGGGGCGATGATCAGCCTCATCGCATCAGCTCACCGGCGTTGACCAGCAGGGACTGGCCGGTTATCGCCCGTGCCCGGTCGGAGGCGAGGAACGCGACGGCATCGGCGACGTCCCCGTCGGTGGCGAGGTCGGGCAGCGCCATCCGCTCGGCGAGGCGGGCCCGGACCTCGGCCTCGGGGACGCCCTCGGAGTGCGCGGTGAAGGTGACGAAGGCCTGCACGGGCGGGCCCCACATCCAGCCGGGCAACACGGTGTTGACCCGGATCCGGTGCGGTCCGAGCTCCCGGGCCATGGAGTACATGGCGGAGGTCAGCGCCCCCTTGGAGGCGGCGTAGGCGGCCTGCTGCACCTCGTTCGGGGCGGCGACGGCCGACTGCGTGCCGATGATCACCACGGCCCCGCCGCCGCCCGCCTTGAGGGCGGGCAGACAGGCCCGGGTCATGCGCAGGGTGCCGAGCAGGTTCACGTCGAGGACCTGCTGCCAGGTCCCGAAGTCGGCGTCCTCCAGGCCGCCGAAGTACGAGTCCCAGGCGGCGACGTGCACGACGGCGTCGATCCCGCCGAAGCGCTCCCGGGCCAGCTCGGCGAGGTCGGCGCACTGGCCCTCGTCGGTGATGTCGGTGGGCAGGTACGCGGTGTGCCTGCCGGCGGGATCGATTTCGGCGGAGGCCTTGGCGAGGTGGGCCTCGGTCCGCGCCCCGAGCACGGCGTTCCCGCCGTCGCGCACGACGGCGGCGGCGACCTGGTGCCCGAGCCCGGCCCCGACGCCGGAGACGATGACGGTCTTCCCTTGCAGCAGCAGCGCGGGCGATGCGGGCATGCGGAGCCTCCTGGCGGGTGCGGGGGAGGGGCGGAGGTGATCTGACGGTGCGTCAGAGTAGGCGTTTGCGCGGAGGGAGGGAAGGGGTGCGGCTCGGGAGCCGGAGCCGGAGCCGCGAGTGGGTCGGTGGCGGAGGCGGGAGGTGCGGAACCCGTCGCACCTCTCCTCATCTGATGCGATGTCAGATACACCGTTCCCATGACACCCCACCCGGAGAACCGCGAAGACACCCGCCCCGACGACTACGCCGAGCTCGCGGCCGTCGGGCCGTACGGCGTCCGGCCCGGCCATGCGCTGATCACCATGGTCGAACCGCACCCGGGCCACGAGTACGCGTACAACCGCTGGTACGAGGACGACCACTACTACGCCGGCGCCATGGCCATGCCCTGGATGTACGCCGGCCGCCGCTGGGTGGCCACCCGGGAACTGCAGGAGCTGCGCTACCCCGAGAAGTCGGCCGTCGCCCAGCCGGTCACCGCCGGGTGCTACCTGTCGACGTACTGGGTGACCGAGGGCCGCTACAACGAGCACATGAAGTGGACGGTCGGCATCAACAAGCGGCTGAACCGCGACGGCCGCGTCTACCAGGACCGCACCCACGTCTTCACGGCCTTCCAGGACCACGAGGCGACCGTCTACCGCGACGGGGCCGCCGGTCCGCGGGACTTCCACGCGCTCGACCACCCGTACGCCGGCCTCGTCCTCCAGGTCGTGGACGCCGAGGGGCCGGAGCAGCGGGCGGAACTGCTGGAATGGCTGCGCTCGCGCGCCCTGCCCGGGCGCCTCGCAGGTTCACCGGCCGCCATGGTGACGGTCTTCCGGCCGACGCCGCTGCCCGGCGACCGGATGACGTACGTCAAGCAGGTCGAGGGGGTCGACACCCGGTTGACGCTGCTGTGGTTCCTGGAGGCCGATCCGCGGACCTGCTGGGACCGCTTCCAGGGGCTGGACGCGGAGGTCGCGGAGGCGGGGCCGGGGCGGGTGGAGCTGGTGGCCCCCTTCATCCCGACGGTTCCGGGGACCGACCGGTACGTGGACCGGCTCCGGCACTAGGCCGGCGCCAGGCCGGGCGGGGGCGTGCGGGGCGGGGGCGGCCGGACATGGCCGAGCCCCCTCGGCCGGGACGGCGGACCAGTCGAGAGGGCTCCAGTCAGGTGGTGCAGAGACTGCTTGTGGTGCCGGTGCTGCTTGTGGTGCCGGTGGGACGGACGGGGCGTGCGCCTGACGCTCAGACGAGGCGTCCCATCCGGCCTTCGGTGACGTCCGCGACGAACGAGGTCCAGGAGTCCGGGGCGAAGGTGAGCGAAGGGCCGTCCTGCACCTTCGAGTCGCGGACCGCGATGGCCTCCACGACGGGGGACTTGACCTCGACGCACGCGCCGTTCCCGCCGGAGTAGGAGGACTTGGTCCAGTGGTCGGTGGCGCCCTGACGAATAGCCATGTTGTTCTCCGGTTCAGCGAGCAGTGCCAGTGGGATGTCGGCCAATTCGGTTTCCCGGCCGACGTGATCGACGCTACCGGCACCTTCCGAGGGGCGAAGGGGTCATTCACCCGACCGAGTGGCATATTCCATTCAGGACTTCTGTGGCCGGGGAGTCACGGTGTACCGTGCGCGCCCCCCTCGCCACCTGCCCGGTTTCCTCCGCGTTTACTTCGCCTTGCCCGCATATTGATCGATGATCTCGGAGATGAACTGACGTGTCTGTTCGACGTTGAGCGCCTGGGCGCGCAAGTGCTCGTACATCACGCTGTACTTCTGCACGTCGTTCGCCTTCTCCAGGTACAGGTCGCTCGTCACGCCCTCGATGTAGACCACGGTGGAGTCGGACGCGTCCGGGAACTCCAGGATGGCGTACTGGCCGTTCACCCCCGGGTGGGCGCCCATCGAGAAGGGCATCACCTGCACGGTGATGTACGGCTGTTCCGACTGCTCTATCAAGTACTCCAGCTGCCTGATCATCAGCTGCGCATCGCCGACGTGGCGGCGCAGCGCGGCCTCGTCGATGACGGCCCACAGGCGCAGCGGGCCGACCTCCGGGTTGTTGTTGTCGGTCTCGGAGAGCCGTTTCTGCCGGTGCATCCGCACGTTGACGCGCTTCTCCACGTCCGCCGGGGCGGTCTCCGGCAGCGCGCCGCGGATGAGGGCGTGGGCGTACTCCGGGGTCTGGAGCAGGCCGGGGACCATCTGCGGTTCGTACGTGCGCAGACTGGTGGCGTCCGTCTCCAGGCCGATGTAGACGCTGTACGGAATGTCACCGAAGGCGTGCCACCAGCCCTGCTGGCGGGAGTCCTTCGCCATCTGCATCAGGGAGTCGACGAGCCGGCGGTCCTCGACCTCGTACACGTCGCACAGGTCGCGGACGTCGCGCTGGCTGATGGAACGGCGGCCGTTCTCCAACCTGCTGATTTTGGACTGGGAGACGAGGAGGCGCTCGGCCACCTGCTCGGCCGTCATGCCCTTGTCCTCGCGGAGCTTGCGCAACTCCATGCCCAGTCGGCGGCGTCGGACGGTGGGATTGACATTGGACGCCACGTGAACGGCACCTCCGCCTTCTTCTTCTGGTTCTGTCTCTCTGCGTGTCTGCTGGTGAGCAGACTGCCACCGAAGGGTGCGGCGGCGCCGGAGAACGGCCCGGAAATACGGACGCGCGGGGTGGCGGGACCGGTGGACCGGCCCCGCCACCCCGCGCGCCGGGGACGCCGTGTGCGGCGATGGCGTTGCGGTGGAGCGGTGGATCTGCGCGTGGTGCTGTGTCGTGCAGGGGGTGGAGCGGTCGTTCGGAGGTCGTTCCGGGGTCGTGCAGGGGTCGTTCGGGGTTGTTCAGGGGGCGTGCAGTGGTGCCCGGCCGCGCCCGGCGGTCGGCCGGATCAGTGCGCGGCCACGCGGGCCATCGCACCCGTCCGGCGCGGCTGCATCGGAACGCCGCTCGCCGTGGCCCGGGCGGCCGGCGGTGCCGGGGCGCGGTCACGGCGTGGCTGTGCCGCCACACCGTTCTGGACGTCCATGACGGCGTGCGCCACGAGACCGCCCATGGGGTCGTGCCGGATCAGGTCCCGCAGCCGGGATCTGGACGACCGCCCCTCGTTGCCGGGGTACAGGTGCTTGCCGAGTCCGACCGCATGGGCCAGTGCGGCGAGCGCCGCGGTCCGCGGGTCCGGCGGTACGCCGGTGCGGATCGCATTGTCGAGCCGGGTACGGATCTCCCGGCTGATCGCCGTGTCGGTCGCCTGGTAGCGAGTCGTCGGCAGCACCCCGCACATCTGTCCCGCGACGGCATGGACCATGCCGCAGCGCTCCAGGTGCGCGAGGTAAATCTGGCGGAGCCCCAGCCGGGGTCCGCCGATCCAGTGGACGGCCCGTACCGGGCTGCCGCGCCTGCGCAGCAGTTCCAGTGCGGAGTCCAGAGTCGGATCTCCTGTCGGCCGTGGCATCACCACGGCGATACGATCCCCGTCAGGGGCTATCCGTCCTGCCAGAGCCAGCTCCACTAGCTGTGCCCCGGCCAGGCCGAGGTCGAGCGACTGCGGCTGCGCCGTGGTACCCGTGGTCGGGTCCAAAGCGAGCAGCAGAAGCTCCTCCGGAATTGTTCTGCGGCTCCTGCCCATCCATGCCTCCCCGCGTGGATGAGTGACAGGGTGACGCCTCTCACATTCATCTGTCGAGAGCGCCTGGTCGCTTTGTGGGGGAACCCGCAGCTATGTCGTTCTCGTCTGGCACGGGGGCGATGCCCCCTAGACGGGACACTGTTAGACATTCGGACAGCCGGACACGGTGGCGATCGAGGAGGAACTGGTGGCGGGCGAGTCCCCCGACAAGTCGGTAGATGAAGGAACGTCGGGCGAGGCGCGGTCCTCCGCGGAGCGTGACCCGAGGTTGTCGGTGTTCCGCCCGCGGGATCCCGAGCCCTCCGCCGAGCGCGATCCGCTGCGGGCGGCGGTGGCCGCATGGGTGGCCGGCGCGGGTGCCTCCGGCGGTACGGGGGAGGAATCCGAGGCCGAGGCGACGGAGCCCCCGGCCGACGCCGAGTCCCCGAAGCCGTCGGCCGACGCCGAGTCCCCGAAGACCCCGGCTGGCGGTGAGTCTGCGAAGCCGTCGGCTGGCGGCGAGTCCCCGAAGGCCCCGGCCGGCGGCGAGGGCTCCGGCTCCGACGCCCGTGAAGGCTCCGACTCCGAGGAGGGGGGAGCCCCCGTCGTCTCCGACGCCTCAGAGGTGGCCGGTGCTTCCGGTGCCCGCGAGGCGGCCGGTGCTTCCGAGGCGGCCGGTGGTTCCGGCGCCTCCGAGGTGGCCGGAGCTTCTGGTGGCTCCCCGGCTTCGGGCGCTTCCGGCGACTCCCGGCGCTCCGGTGTTTCCGAGTCAGCCGAGGCTGACGGTGGCTCCCGGACCACCGGTGCGGCCGAAGCCTCTGAGTCGGCGTCGGCCGAAGCCTCCCGCGCTTCCGGCGACTCCCGGCGCTCCGGTGCTTCCGAAGTTTCCGACGGGGCCGGTGCTTCCGGGTCTGCCTCCGGGTCCTCGGGCGGGGCCGGCGCGGAGGCGGGTTCCGGTTCGGGTTCCGGTTCGGCAGTGGAGGCGGGCCGGGCGAAGCCTGCCGGGGCTGCGGCCGATGGGGTTGCCGGGGCGGCCAAGCCGGAGGTGGCCGAGCCCGCCGACAGCGAGCGGACGGCCGTCTTCCGTGCGCCGAAGCCGGAGGCCCCGGCTGCCGACGACAGCGAGCGCACCGCCGTGTTCCGGGCCCCGAAGCCTGAGACCAAGCCGGATGCCCCGGCCGACAGCGAGCGGACCGCCGTCTTCCGTGCGGTGAAGCCGGAGTCGAAGCCGGAGCCCTCCGCCGACGAGCCGGCCGACAGCGAGCGCACCGCCGTGTTCCGGGCGCCGAAGCCGAAGCCGAAGGATGAGCCGGGCGCGCCGACGGGTGCGGGCAAGGCCGCCGACAGTGAGCGTACGGCCGTGTTCCGGGCGGTGAAGCCGGGTTCCGCTTCGGCTTCCCCCGAGGCGAAGGAGGCGGCCTCCGAGGAGTCCGCCGACAGCGAGCGCACCGCCGTGTTCCGGGCCGTGAAGCCCGGCTCCGCTCCGACGGCGGACAGGCCCGCCGCTTCCCGGCCCGTCCAGCCGAAGGCCGACGGCGAGGAGCGGGCCAGCACCTTCGTCCCGCTGCGCAAGGACGGCGAGGGCCCCGCGAAGCCCGCCGCGGCCACCGCGGCTCCGACGCCGGCGCCCCCCGCGGCCCCGGCCCCCGCCCCGTCGGTCCAGGCTGCGCCGAAGGCCACCGCCCCGGCCCTCGACCGGACCGAGCGGACCAGGCAGCAGCCGCTGCCGCCCATGCCGCCGCTCGACCTGCTCGCGGACCTCACCAACAACCCGCCCCCGCCGCCCAGCCCGCTGCGTACCGTCATCCGGCGGTTCAAGATCTACGCCCCGCTCGTCGTGCTCCTCGCGATCATCATCGCCGTCGTACAGCTGGTCCGCCCGCTGCCCGAGCCGAAGCTCAAGATGACCGCGCAGAGCTCGTACACCTTCGACGGCGGCAACCCCTCCCTGCCCTGGCCCAAGGAAGGGCAGGGCCACATGGCCGCGGCCGGCCTCGGCACCGTCGGCACCTTCGGCGAGCAGAAGCCCATCGCGATCGGCAGCGTCGCCAAGACGATGACGGCGTACGTGATCCTGAAGAACCACCCCCTCAAGAAGGGGGAAAAGGGTCCGATGATCGACATCGACAAGACGGCGGTCGACGACGGCAAGAAGGACTCCGACGGCGAGTCGACGGTCAACACGCTGAAGGAGGGCGACAAGATCTCCGAGTACGACGCCCTCGCCGCGATCATGATCCCCTCGGCGAACAACGTCGCGCGGCTCCTCGCCCGCTGGGACACCGGTGGTGACCAGGAGGCCTTCGTCAAGAAGATGAACGAGGCCGCCAAGGACCTCGGCATGGCCAACACCACGTACACCGACCCCTCGGGCCTGGACGCGACCACGGTCAGCACCGCCGAGGACCAGGTCAAGCTGGGCCTGAAGGTCGTCGAGATGCCCGAGCTGATGGCCATCACCAAGCTGCCGAGCTGGACCGACCCCTCGGGCAAGCCCTGGCGCAACTGGAACGACCTCGTCCCGTACAACGGCGCGATCGGCATCAAGACCGGCTCCACCACCAAGGCCGGCGGCAACCTGCTGTTCGCCGCCGAGAAGAAGGTCGGCAAGACCAACCAGCTGATCGTCGGCGCGGTCCTCGGCCAGCACGGCGTGCCGATCCTCGGCACCGCCATCACCGCGAGCAAGAACGTCATGCTCGCGACGCAGAAGATGCTGGTGAGCGCGCCCGTCCTGAAGAAGGGCGACGTCGTCGGGTACGTGGACGACGGCCTCGGCGGCCACACGCCGGTCGTGGCCACCGCCGACGTCGAGGCGGTCGGCTGGCCGTCGCTCCACATCGACGTCAAGCTCGTCGGCGGCGACGGGAAGCTGCCGCAGACCGCCAAGGCGGGCACCGAGATCGGCATGCTGACCGTGGGTGACGGGGCCAGCCAGGTGAAGGTGCCGGTGGCGCTGCAGAGTGATCTCGCCGCGCCCGGCATCGGCAGCAAACTGACCCGTGTCGGCTGATCGCTGACCGCGTGGTTCCGGCGCCCCGGGCAACCCCGGGGCGCCGCAGCGCGTCTTGGGACCGGGACGCAGGTGTTGACGTGTTGACGACGCATGGCCATGTGCCGGGGAGCACCGGAGTAGCGCAGTGACGACCGCCGAGCAGGAAAGCCAGGGCGTACCGGCCGCCGAAGCCGGTCGCTCCGGCGTACCCGGGGCGGCGGCCGCCGGGGCCATCGCCGGGGCGCAGAAGGGGACGCAGGACGGTGCCCCCGGCGGGGTGCACGGCGGGGCGCCTGCGCCCGCCGGGCCTGCGGCCGTGGCGTGGGCCCGCAGGCATCCGGTGGCCGTCGCGACCGCCCTGGCCGCGGTCCTGCACGTCGTCTGGTTCTTCTGCTTCGCCAACAGTGGCGGCGACCTCGCCGCGCAGGACGCCTGGGCGGAGTTCGTCGGCCGCCATCCGGACTCGGCGTACAACCTCGCATGGTACGGCGGCATGCACCCGGTCTCGTACAGCGTGGTCTCCCCGTACGTGATGTACATGATCGGCGTACGGACCACGATGATGGTCGCCGGCACCGTCTCGGCCGGGCTGCTCGCGCTGATCCTGACCCGGTGCCGCGGCGCCGTCCGCGAGCCGCTGTGGCCGGCGCTGGCCGGTGTGTACGGGCTGCTCTGCAATGCGCTGTCCGGCCGCGTCACCTTCGGGCTCGGCGCGATGTTCGCGCTCGGCGCGGTCGCCGCGGTCTTCTGCTGGCCCCGCACCTGGGCGGAGCGGCGCTGGGCCAAGGCCGCCGTCGCGGCCCCCCTCGCCGGGATCGCGACCGCGGCCAGCCCGGTCGCCGGACTGTTCCTCGGGGTGATCGCGGCCGCGCTGTTCCTGAGCCGGCGGCGGCCGGGGGCGTACGCGCTGGGCCTGGCCCCGGTGGCGGTGGTCGGACTGTCGGCCTGGCTGTTCCCGTTCTCCGGGACGCAGCCGATGAAGCTGGGCTCGGCGGCTCCGCCGTTCCTGTTCGGGATCCTGATCTTCGTCCTCGTGCCGAAGCGGTGGAAAACCGTCCGGGCGGCCTCGGCGGTCTACACCCTCGGCGTGTTCCTGACCTGGGCGATCGACTCGCAGGTCGGCTCGAACGTCACCCGCCTGGTCATGCTGTTCGGCGGGGCGGTGCTGTGTGCGGCCCTGCCGTACGCGGCCCCGCGCTCGCGGCACCGGTACGCGCTGGTGGTCGCCTGCGTGGGCCTCGCCGGGTGGATCACCGCCAACAGCATCACGGACATCGTGCGCACCACCCCGGTGGCCGCCTGGAACCGCGAGCTGGCCCCGCTGGTGGACCAGCTGCAGAAGGCCGGCGCCGAGCGCGGGCGCGTCGAGGTGGTCCCGGCCAGCAGCCACCGCGAGTCCTCGGCCTTCCCCTCGTACGTGAACCTGGCCCGCGGCTGGAACCGGCAGGCGGACCTCGAACGCAATCCGCTCTTCTACGACGACACCCTCGACGCCGACAGCTACCGGAGCTGGCTGGAGCGCTGGGCCGTGCGCTACGTGGTGCTGCCCGCCGACAAACCCGACTCGGGCGGTGAGGACGAGGCGAAGCTGGTGCGCGAGGGGCTCCCGTACCTCCGGCTGGTGTGGGGCGACGCGAACTGGCAGCTGTTCCAGGTGGACGCCCCGACGGAGCTGGTGTCGGGGCAGGCGGAGGTGGTCCGGGCGGGCGCGGACCAGCTGGTCATCGACGTCCGCGCGGCCGGGCGCGTACTGGTGCGGATCCCGCACTCACCGTGGCTGGGGCTGCTGGACGCGGCGGGCAGGCCGGTGGCGCCGCCGCAGGAGACCTTCGCCTCGAAGGCGCGCAGCGGGCGGGGCGGGACGCTGCCGAAGGAGTACGCGAACACGGCGGGCTGCCTCTTCAAGGCGGCTCCCGACGGGGCGGGGGACGTGTGGACGGAGCTGCTGGCCCCGGCGCCGGGCCAGTACCGGGTGGCGGCGAAGTACCAGCTGCCGCGCGGGACGCCGTGCCCGGAAGAGCTGGTCCGCGGGGTGCCGGGGCCTTGATCGGCAGTTTTTACCGCGGTCCGGGTGCGTTGCTCCGCATATCTGCATACCATCCCAATAGTCCGATTGGGTGCTTCCCGAGGAGTTGACGACGGGATGAGCAGAGCGCAGAAGCAGGACGCCAGGGCGGCCTTCCAGACCCAGGCCCACGAAGTGGACCGCCCGCCCCAGCCGGCAGGCCACGGCTTCGACGGCCCGCTGCGGAGCAAGGTCAAGGGCGGAGCGCACACGAAGGCGGACCTCAAGCGGGCCGGAACCCCGCAGGGCGACCGCATCGGCGAGCGCAGCAGAGGCCTGAGCTGATCCCCCCATCCCCGCGACCAGCCCTTCCGGCCCACCCGGGAGGGCTCCCACACGCCCCGCACCAGCCGCGAAGCCGACGCCCGGCCTGGCCTTCGCCCAACCGCCCGCCTCGTTGACCGCAACCAGTACGGTCGTGCCCGGAACGGCTAGTTCACCTTGTCCGTTGGCAACCGGGGGTACCCCGTAACGGCAGTGCACCTCGGCGATCGACAACCAAGGCGGCCGACCTCCTCGACGTGGCCGACCATCCGCGCCGTCCCAAGGGTCATCGCCGACGTGCCGTCAGACTCTGCCGTCAGGAAGTCGCCGTGTCCCAGCGCTGCCATGCATGTGAGTGAAAAAACCCATGGCGGCGCACAATCCTGACGGCGGATAGTGACCGGATGCCCCACCGCTCCGCATACGTGTGCCTGTCCTGCCGGGTCTCTTTCAAGCACCCCGGGCAGCGGACGTACCGCTGCCCGAAGTGCCGTCGAGCGCTACTCCTCGCCGGTGACGCCTTCGAAGCGCCGCCGCAGCGGGACCGGGATGCCTGGCGCGTCGTTTCCGTTTTGCTCCATGCCGGGCTGGACTTCCGGCAGGCATGCTGCGGCTGCGGCCCGGGCTACCGCCCCCGGAGCCTGCGCGAGGTGCGGGAGCGCCTCACGTACGCACGACGCACCGGTACCCCGGTTGCCCGCGCCCTCGCCACCCCTTAGGCGAAGGAGCAGAAGGCGACCGCCGCGTCGTCTCGGGCCGCGTAGCGGGGCCGGCGCCGCCGTGGTGGCTGCCGTACTGGCCGGAGCAGCACGTCGAGCGCGCCGGAAGCCCAGCACCTACGACACGTACGAGACACGTCCGGCTGCATCTCGTGCCCCCTCGGGGCCCGGAGCCTGCATGCACCGAGCAAGGCCGACGCACTGCGGCCTGTCGCGCGGAGCTGATCACGCGCAACGCGGCCACCCTCGTCGAGCCGCCCCTGACGGCCGCCGTTGATGTCAGCCGTGGATGCCAAAGGGCACCTACCGAAATTGGTAGGTGCCCTTTGCGCCTGTGCCCCCGGCAGGATTCGAACCTGCGACACCCGCTTTAGGAGAGCGGTGCTCTATCCCCTGAGCTACGAAGGCAGGGACTTGTCGGAAACGTTGCCGGGAACCCCAGAGGGATCGCCCGAGCCGCTTCGGCAAGCGTGCTGGTCAGATGACGTGCGCCTGCCCGGGTGGAGATGTCCTCGCGGACACTTTTCCCGGAACACGCCTGGTAGTCGCCTGACCGCTGACAGCCTAGCGGATCGTGCTGGGAGTGGTCGCATGGATTGCCACAGGCGCGGATCTGAGGCGAGGGCATGGTCGTGACCTGGGGGTTCTGAAGGCCGGGGGCCTGGGCGCGGAGGCCGGGTGCGTGGTGAGGGCGCGGAGAGGCGGCCGAGTGCAGGAGGGTAAGGCGCGACTCCTGCCGCAAGGAGGCCTACATCAAGGCCACGGAGCCCTACGTCGGGCTCCGCTCGCACCCGGCCGCCGTCCTTGGTCACATCGCGTCGGGGTCGCCCGGCTCCCCCGCCAGGGCGGGCGCCGGACCGCGCTCCCGCAGGGTCCGTGCCACGTCGTCGGCGCCGATGCGGACGACCGGGACCCCGGTCCCGTCCGCGAACGAGGCGTCCTGCCCGGCGTCGGCCAGGACGGCGTCGGGACCCGCGAGTTCGAGGATCCTCCGGTTGCGCTCCGCGGGGTACGCCTCGTTGAGCGGCACGACGGTGCCGCCGGCCAGGAGGCAGTGTCTTGGCGGTCACGGTGACGAGGTCCCTTCCGCGGGCATGTCCCGCATCGTCCGCAGCGGTGAGAAGACGACGAAGAGCGCGGCGCTCCAGGTCCCCAGCACACAGATCCACAGTGTGGTGCGCAGGCCCAGCCCGCTTCCGAGGGCGCCGCCGAACAGTGCCCCGACCGGGATGACGCCGAGGCATATCCACATGAAGGCTGCGTTGACCCGCCCGAGCAGGTGGGCGGGGGTGACCTGCTGCTGGTACGAGGTCGCCGCGATGTTGTACAGGCCCACGTTCGCGGAGAACGCCGCGAGGCCGAAACCATAGAGCAGCAGCCCCCAGCCCGGCGTGGAGAGCGGCATGAGGGCGTACAGCGGGCCCGGTACGGCCATGGCGACCCAGATGACGCGGGCGGTGCCGATTCGGCGGGAGAGCCGACTCGCCACGGCGCCGACCGCCAGGCCGCCGACGGCGCTCACGCTGAAGACGAGGCCGACTGCAAGCGAGGAGGCGTGCAGCTCGCGGACGAGGAACGTGACCTCGATGGAACTCTTCGCGATGACGAAGAAGTTGGAGGTGGCCGTGCAGGCCAGGATCGCCAGCAGGATAGGCCGGCTGCGGATGAAGGCGAGGCCTTCGCTCATCTCGGCCCGCAACCCGACCCGCCCGCCGCCGTCGGACGTCTCCGTCGCCGCAGGCTTGGGCGCCTCCCGGAGGAGCGAGAGCGTCACCGCGCTGACGAGGAAGGCCAGCCCGTTGCTGAAGAAGGTCCGGGCGGTGCCGACGAGGCCGATCAGCAGACCGCTGGCGGTCGGCCCGATGAGCTCGGCGAACTCCTGGCTCATCACGATCTTCGCGTTGGCGTCGACCAGCTGGTCCGGTCCGGCCAGCCTGGGCAGCATGCTCTTGTACGCCACGTTGAACAGCACGGTGAACACCCCGCAGACGCCGACGACCAGGTACAGGTACCAGAGCCTCAGCTCCCACAGGAGCGCGGCCAGCGGCAGGGACAGCATCAGCGCCATACGGGCCAGATCGCACACGATCATCAGCTTCCGCTGGTCGACCCGGTCGGCCAGGATCCCCGCGGGCAGTGAGAAGAGCAGGTACGGCAGCCAGCCGAGGAAGGACAGCAGGGATATCTGGAAGACACTGGCGTGCAGCGTGGTCGCCGCGAGCAGCGGCACCGCGACGCCGGAGATCCGCGCGCCCAGCTCGCCGACGGTCTGGCCGCCCCAGAGCAGCAGGAAGTTCCTGCTGCGCCACAGTGGGACGGCGGGCGCCGGCGGGGCCGGGTCGGTCGCGGCGGCCGGTGCGGAAGTGGTCACGGAATCGGTTCCTTGCAGGCTCATGAGGGAAGCAGCCGGACGCGCAGGTGCTTGCACCCACTGATGACCGTGGACGCGAGCCGCACCGGCGGCTCGATCATGACAGCGGAGCCCACCCGTTCGCACAGCTCGTCCAGGGACGCCCCCAGGCAGTAGTGCGGCCCCGATCCCAGCGCCAGATGCGGGTTGTGCGTCCGGGCGATGTTGAACCGGTTGGCGTCCGCGAACACGCGCTCGTCCCGGTTGGCCGAGAAGTGCCAGATCGCCACGTCCTGGCCGGCCTCGATCCGTACCCCGTGCAGTTCAACGTCGCGCTCCGCCCGGCGCAGCACCTGCTGGCTCGGTGACACCTACCCCCCACCTCGGCCGCCGAGCTCTTCGGGTTGCACCGCGCCGGCTCCAGCCCTCCGGCCCGGCCGACCCATACTGTTGTGCCCTACGGCTGCCCGGTTTGGCGGCGGCGGGCCCGGTCGATGGGACCCGTGACCGCCGGACGACGAAGGAGAGCCCCGCATGGACTTCCTGCGCCCTGCCACCTGGGAGGAGGCGCTGGCCGCCAAGGCCGAGCACCCCACGGCCGTGCCGATCGCGGGCGGCACCGACGTCATGGTGGAGATCAACTTCGACCACCGCCGCCCCGAGTACCTGATGGACCTGAACCGCATCCGGAGCCTGCAGGAGTGGGAGGTCGGCGAGGACGTCGTACGGCTCGGGGCGTGCGTGACGTACACGGAGATCATCGAGAACCTGCGCGCGGAGCTGCCGGCGCTCGCGCTCGCCTCGCACACCGTCGCCTCCCCGCAGATCCGCAACCGCGGCAGCGTCGGCGGGAACCTCGGCACGGCCTCCCCGGCCGGCGACGCGCACCCCGCGCTGCTCGCCGCGGGTGCGCAGGTCGAGGTGGAGTCCGTACGGGGCTCCCGGCTGATCCCGATCGACGCGTTCTACACCGGCGTCAAGCGCAACGCCCTCGCCGCCGACGAGCTCATCAAGACCGTCCACATCGCCACCGCGGACGGCCCCCAGCAGTTCTCCAAGGTCGGTACCCGCAATGCCATGGTCATCGCCGTCTGCGCCTTCGGCATGGCCCTGCACCCCGCGACGCGCAGCGTGCGTACGGGCATCGGCTCGGCGGCGCCCACCCCGGTGCGGGCGGTGACCGCCGAGGAGTTCCTCGCCGCGGCCCTCGACGAGGGCGGCCTGTGGGAGTCCGGCGGGGCCGTCAGCCCTTCGGTCGCCCGGCAGTTCGGGGAGCTCGCGGCCGCCGCCTGCAACCCCATCGACGACGTCCGCGGCACGGCCCGCTACCGCCGCCACGCGGTGGGCGTCCTGGCCCGCCGCCAGCTCGTGTGGACCTGGGACGAGTACCGCGGCCGCGGCCCTACACCCCCATCGGGACGTGCAGTTCGACCGTGACCTCCACCTCCACCGGCGCGTCCAGCGGAAGCACCGCCACGCCGACCGCGCTGCGCGCGTGGATGCCCGCGTCGCCGAAGGCGGTCCCGAACAGTTCGCTCGCGCCGTTGACCACGTACGGCTGGCCGGTGAATCCGGGGGCGCTGGCGACGAAGCCGACCACCTTGACCACCCGTTTGACGGCGGACAGGTCGCCGGCGACCGACGCGATCGCGGCGAGCGCGTTCAGTGCGCACTGCCGGGCCAGGTCCTTGCCCTGCTCCTGGGTGATCCCGTCGCCGACCTTGCCGGTCAGGGGGAGCGCGCCGTCGACCATCGGGAGCTGGCCGGAGGTGTGGACGTAGTGCCCGCTGAGTACCGCGGGTACGTACACGGCGACGGGCGCCGGGGCCGGCGGCAGGGTGAACCCGGCCGCGGTCAGGCGTTCCTCCGGGGTGCTGGTCATGGTCGGACTCCTCGGGGTGGGGCGGGCGGGCACGGTCCGGGCGGGCGGTCAGGGCTCGGGGGACGTCACGGGCGGGTGATCCTGACCTGGAAGCTGCCGTCACGCAGTTCGCCCACCACCGAGATGCTGATGCCGGCCTTCTCGTCGGTGAAGGTCTCACCCGGTCGGAACGGCGCGTCGGACAGTTCCCCGTGCACATTGGGCCGCCGCGTGCAGCCGCCGCTCGCGGCCGTGCTGTCCGCGACCGTCACCGGCCCCCGCCCGGTGTCCACCTGCGAGTCGACCTTGTAGACGAGGACGCCGGGGCGGCAGACGGCCTCGTCGTTGCCGGCGCGGGTGCGCACCTCCACCGCGTATCCGGAGCTCTCCGTCAGCGGCACGAAGGCCAGTTTGGTGCCGCCCTCCACCGCCAGGGAGGTGAGGACGTGGTCGCTGACGCCCGACTTCGAGGCGCAGCTGATCTGTGAGCCGTCCAGCCAGCCCAGCTTCCACTTGTGCCAGCCCAGCAGGTCGTTGTTGGCTCCCCAGTCCTCGCTCATGATGTCCCAGTGGCCGACCGCGCCGCCGCCGTCGGCGGTGTAGAGGTCGGGCAGGCCGAAGACGTGCCCGTTCTCGTGCGGGAGGACCCGGTAGCCGGTCTCCCGGTAGGAGCCCGAGCCGTCGTCCTGCCGGCTGTAGACGAAGGACGTGTTCGCGAGCGGGACCCCGTCGGCGGTGGGGGCGTCGGCATTGCCCGAGAAGGTGACGGACAGGACGGTGTCCAGGGCGGAGGGCCCGGCGTTCGGGGTGACCAGGATGTTGATCAGGTCGTAGCGGCTGAAGTCCACCTCGGAGTCGGCGGCCTTCGCGATGTGCTCGACGAGCTGGCGGTAGCCGGGCTCGTAGGCGGAGCCGCGGCCGATCCCGTACGCGGCGAAGGGCATCGGCATCCGCAGCCAGTTCCGTATCGGGGCCTCGGGGCGGTAGCTGAGCCGGCCGTAGGAGCTGGTGCGGAACCAGTCGGAGGTCCGGGGGAAGAACTCCGCCATCCGGTCCATGGCCGCGCCCTCGCCCTTGGCGTCAGGGAAGTCGATCATCAGGTTCAGTGCCCGGATCTCGCCCGTCGAGCGGGAGTACCCGGGAGGCGTCGGCAGGCCCTCGGACATCTGTACGCCCATCGCGCCGCTGATCCGGCAGGGTGCCAGGGCCGATTCGGCGTTCGCGGCCACCGGGCCGGCCGCGGAGTTGCCGCGTCCGGCGATCCCGGTGCTCGCGGTGGCCGTGATCCCCAGGGCCAGCGCGGTGAGGCCGATGTAGGCGCAGGCGCGGTGATGTCGGCGTATCCGGTGGCGGGTCTGCGACATGGAGATCGCCTTCGGGTCCGCGGCAGCCGGCCGGGCCCGGTCTGCTCTCTGTGCGATCACCCTCTGTCGGCGGCGGCTCACCCGCGCGCCGGGTGCGGCCGAACGGGAACGGGGCGGTGACTCAGGTCACACGGAGGGGTGAAATAAGCGGGGACGCAATCCCCGTTTGCATGAGAGTCCACGAAGCGGGGACCGGCTCCCCGTTTACCGGGGTCCGTCGGACCCCTCCGTACGGCCCCGTACGAGTCCCAGGTCCAGGGAGGCCCCGGAATGAAGCGCTCCGCCACCGCCCCGGCGGCCCCGTCCGCCGCGTCGGCCATGTCCGCCCCGGCGGCCATGTCCGCCCCGGCGGCCCCGGCGCCCACCGCCCCGGCGGCCCCGGCCGTCGAGCGGGTCCCGCGTCCGCGCGCGGACGCCGTGCGCAACCGTGAGCGGATCCTGGTGGCGGCCCGCGAGATGTTCGTGGAGACCGGTTGCAGCGCCCCGTTCGACGAGATCGCCCGCCGGGCGGGCGTCGGCAACGCCACCGTGTACCGGCACTTCCCCGACCGGGCCGCCCTCGTCCACCACGTCGTGCTCTACGTGATGGGCCGGGTGGCCGCCCAGGCCGAGGAGTCCCTCGCGGTCGAGGCGGACCCCTTCGCCGCGCTGTGCCGTTTCACGCACGCGGCCGCGGACGAGCGGATCGGCGCCCTGTGCCCCATGCTCGCGGGGGACTTCGACCGCGAGCACCCCGAACTCCTCGCCGCCCGCGCGGATTTGGAGGAGGCGGTGGAAGCCCTGGTCACGGCCGGCCAGGACGCCGGCCTGGTCCGCACCGACGTCGGGGTCGGCGATCTGATGGTCGCCCTGTCCCAGCTCAGCCGGCCCCTGCCCGACATCACCTGCGTGGACGGAGACATGTTCGTCCACCGTCATCTCCAGCTGTTCCTCGACGGGTTGGGGGCCCCGGCCCGCTCCGTCCTGCCGGGTTCGGCGGCCACGCTTGAGGACCTGAGGCAGAAAACCATGTGACGCCCCGGGGTCGCCCCCGATAGCGTCGAAATCCCGATCAAACACGCTTTTTCAGTCATTCCGCACAGTGAAGTGGGTACCCCCATGCCGAAAACAGCCCCGGCACCCGTCCCGGTGGCCGACCCCAGTCGATGGAAGGCCCTGGTCTTCATCGCCCTGGCGCAGCTGATGGTCGTGCTCGACGCGACGATCGTGAACATCGCCCTCCCGTCCGCCCAGACCGACCTCGGCATCTCCGACGGCAATCGCCAGTGGGTCATCACCGCGTACGCGCTGGCCTTCGGCGGTCTGCTGCTCTTCGGCGGCCGCATCGCCGACAAGTGGGGCCGCAAGAACGCCTTCGTGGTCGGCCTGAGCGGCTTCGCCCTCGCCTCCGCACTCGGCGGCGCCGCCAACGGCGAGGCGATGATGCTGGGTGCCCGCGCCCTCCAGGGTGCCTTCGGCGCACTGCTGGCGCCGGCCGCCCTGTCCCTGCTCGCCGTCATGTTCACCGACGCCAAGGAGCGCGCCAAGGCCTTCGGCATCTACGGTGCGATCGCCGGTGGCGGCGGCGCCGTCGGTCTGATCCTCGGCGGTTTCCTCACCGAGTACCTCAACTGGCGCTGGACCTTCTTCGTCAACATCCCGTTCGCGGTCGTCGCGGCCCTGGGTGCCTGGCTCGTCATCCGCGAGCCCGTCGGCGGGCGCAACCGCGCGCCGCTCGACATCCCCGGCGTGGTCCTCTCCACCCTCGGTCTGGTCGCCCTCGTGTACGGCTTCACCCGCGCCGAGTCGGCCGGCTGGTCGGACCAGGTGACCGTGGCCATGTTCATCGGCTCGGCCCTGCTGCTCGCGGCCTTCGTCTTCGTCGAGTCCAAGGTGAAGTCCCCGCTGCTGCCGCTGCGCGTCCTGCTGGAGCGCAACCGCGGCGGCGTGTACCTCTCGCTGGGCCTCGCCGTCATCGCGATGTTCGGCCTGTTCCTCTTCCTCACGTACTACCTCCAGGTCGTGAAGGGCTTCTCGCCCGTCAAGACCGGCTTCGCCTTCCTGCCGATGATCGCGGGCATGATCACGGGCTCCACCCAGATCGGCGCGCGCCTGATGACGCGGGTCGCGCCGCGGCTCCTGATGGGCCCGGGGTTCCTGCTCGCCGCCACCGGCATGCTGCTGCTGACGCAGCTTGAGGTCGGGTCCTCCTACCCGGCGCTGATCCTGCCCGCGCAGCTGCTGCTGGGCCTCGGCATGGGTACGGCGTTCATGCCGGCCATGTCGATGGCCACGCACGGGGTGCAGCCGGCCGACGCCGGTGTCGCCTCAGCGATGGTCAACACCTCGCAGCAGGTGGGCGGCGCGATCGGCACCGCGCTGCTGAACACGATCGCCGCCTCGGCGACGACCGCGTACCTGACCGACCACGCCGCCCAGGCGGCGGCGGGCGGCCCCGCGGCGAAGCTGATCCAGGCCCAGGCGATGGTGGAGGGCTACTCCACCGCCATCTGGTGGGCGGTCGGAATCCTGCTCACCAGCGCGGTCCTCGCCGCGACCCTGATCACCACGGGCCGTCCGGGCGCGGGTGGCCCGATCGCCTCCGGCGGCCCGAAGGGCGCGGACGCGGACGCCGAGCTCCAGGTGCCGGTGATCGCGCACTGACGGGGCCCGGGGCTGCCGGGAATGACTGATGACCCCGTGTCGTTCAAATTTGAACGACACGGGGTTAGTCTGTTGTCAGGGCCCGGTTCCGAGCCCGTGCAGGCGACCGCAGGCCCGTGCCGACGACACCGCAGGCCGTGCCGACGCAGTCCGCAGGGTCGCGCCGACGTACGAGGAGCACCCCGTGACCACCACTCCGCACCGCAGCCCGGCCCCGGAGCGCATGCCCGCGCTCTACCTGAGCCATGGCGCCCCGCCGCTGGCCGACGACCCGGTCTGGCCGGGCGAACTCGCCGCCTGGTCCGCGGACCTGCCCCGCCCCCGGGCGATCCTGATGGTCTCCGCGCACTGGGAGGAGGCGCCGCTCGCCCTCGGTGCGACCGAGCCCGTCCCCCTCGTCCACGACTTCTGGGGCTTCCCGGAGCACTACTACCGGGTGCGCTACGACGCCCCGGGCGCCCCCGCGCTGGCCGCCTCGGTACGCGCGCTGCTCCAGGCGCCCGGCACGCCGGTCCAGGACATCCCGGACCGCGGCCTCGACCACGGCGCGTACGTCCCGCTGGTGGAGATGTTCCCGGAGGCGGACGTCCCGGTCCTGCAGATGTCGATGCCGACGCTCGACCCGCGCCGCCTGATGGACCTCGGCCGCAAGCTGGCGCCGCTGCGCGACGAGGGCGTCCTCATCGTGGGCAGCGGCTTCTTCACCCACAACCTGGCGGCCCTGCGGCACTCCGGTCCCGGCGTGCCGTCCTGGTCGGCGGAGTTCGACGCGTGGGGCCGCGAGGCCCTGGGCGCCTGTGACGTCGACGCCCTGATGGACTTCGAGGCCAAGTCCCCGGCGGGCCGCCTGGCCCACCCCCGTACGGAGCACTTCGCCCCGCTCTTCGTCACCCTCGGCGCGGCGGACGCCTGCGGTGACCTCGGCCGCCGCACGGACCCGGTGGACGGCTTCTGGATGGGCCTGTCGAAGCGCTCCCTCCAGTTCGGGTGACCGCGCAGGCAACCGGAAGGCGCCGAGCGCCGTCTTCAAGGACGGGAGTGCAGCCACGGCCGGCGCTGTTCCGAGGGGCGGCGCCCGGGTCTCGATCCCGCGCCTGACCTGCACCTCTTCGAGCTCTTACGGAGCCCTGCGGCCCTCGGGGACGCCGACGGCGGGGCAGGATACTGCAAGATCTCGAAAAAGAGGGACCAGCGTGGGAATTCTGTCCCGATTCCAGTCGTTGTTTCCTTCGGCAGGGGCCACTCGGGAGAGTGTCCAGGGACGCACAGCCGCGTTCCAGCAGCCGCACCGCGACCGAACTTTTGCAAGGGAGCACGCATGGCAACCCGCGCCGTCGCCCGCCGTCAGTCCACGGGCAGCGCCCGCGCTGCGGGCGGGGAGATCGCCGACCGCGACCTGGTCGGCATGTACCTGGACGAGATCGCGCGCACCCCGCTGCTCGACGCGGCCAAGGAAGTGGAGCTCTCGCAGATCATCGAGGCGGGCGTCTACGCCCAGGAGATCCTCGACGGCGAGGTGGAGCGCGAGGGGGACTCCCCTTCGCGCGCGGAGCTGGAAGCCCTGGCCGCCGAGGGGGAGCGGGCCAAGGAGATCTTCATCCGCTCCAACCTCCGCCTCGTCGTGGCCGTCGCCCGCCGCTACCCGCGCAGCGGCCTGCCCCTGCTCGACCTGATCCAGGAGGGCAACGCAGGCCTGGTGCGTGCCGTCGAGAAGTTCGACTACACCAAGGGCTTCAAGTTCTCCACGTACGCCACGTGGTGGATCCGCCAGGCCATCACCCGCTCCATAGCCGACCAGTCCCGCACCATCCGCCTGCCCGTCCACCTCGTCGAGGAGCTCGGCCGGATCCGCCGGATCCAGCGCGAGTTCAACCGGGAGAACGGCCGGGACCCGGACCACGCCGAGATCGCCGCCGAGCTCGACTCGACGGAGAAGCGCGTCAGCGACGTACTGGACTGGGCGCGCGACCCGGTCAGCCTGAACATGTCCGTGGACGACGAGGGCGAGACCCAGTTCGGCGACCTCCTGGAGGACACGTCGGCGATCTCCCCGGAGCAGTCCGTCCTGTCCCTGCTGCGCAGCGAGGAGCTGGAGGACCTGCTGGGCAAGCTGGACCAGCGCACCGCCTCGATCATCAAGATGCGCTACGGCATCGACGACGGCCGCGAGCGGACCCTGACGGAGGTCGGCAAGCAGCACGGCCTGACCCGGGAGCGGATCCGCCAGATCGAGAAGCACGCGCTGCTGGAGCTGAAGCGGATGGCAAGCGCGACGGGCTTCGACGCGGTGGCCTGAGGCCCGCGCCCGAGAGTCGGCGCGAGCCCCCTGTACGAGCCCCCGGTGCCTATCCCCCCCAGGTGCCGGGGGCTCCCTCCGTCTGCGTCCGGCACCCGGGCGCCCCCGCCGGGCTACGACCCCCGGCCGGGCTACGACCCGGCCGCGGAGGCCAGTCGCGCAGCCAGCCCCCGCGCCGCCACCGCCAGGAACTCCGGCTCGTGGACGGTGAACGGCACCCCGATCAGCGCCAGCCTGGCCGCCAGCCACTCCGGGGAGTCCCCGCTCTCGAAGCACACCCGGGTACCCGCCGGGTCCGCCACCGCCGCATCGCGCAGCCACGGCGGCAGCGCCTCCGCCCCCGCCCCGAGGACGACCTCCACCCGGTAGGTCTCCGCGCCCCGCACCCCCCGCCGTACGAACTCCTGCGCGTCCATCGGCAGCTCCCGCGGCGCGAACCGGGCGCCCGTCGCGAACGGCTCCGCCACCCGGTCCACCCGGAACGTCCGCCAGTCCTCCCGCTCCAGGTCGTACGCCACCAGGTACCACCGGCTCCCCGTGCTCACCAGCCGGTACGGCTCCACCAGCCGCCGCGACTGCGCCCCGTCCCGCGCCCGGTACGCGAACCGCAGCCGCTCCCGCCCCGCCACCGCCGACGCCATCGTCGTCAGCGTCCGCGGATCCACGCTGGCCCCGTCGCCCCGCGCCAGGGCGACCGTGGCCGACTGGAGCGAGCTCACCCGGTGGCGCAGCCGGCCCGGAAGGACCTGCTCCAGCTTGGCCAGGGCCCGTACGGAGGCCTCCTCCACGCCCTCGACTGCGTGCCCGGCCCCGGCACGCAGGCCCACCGCGATGGCCACGGCCTCCTCGTCGTCCAGCAGCAGCGGCGGCATCGCCGCCCCCGCCACCAGCCGGTACCCGCCCTCCGGGCCCAGCGTGGCCTCCACCGGATAGCCGAGCTCCCGCAGCCGGTCGATATCGCGCCGGATCGTCCGGGCGCTGACGCGCAGCCGCTGCGCCAGCTCGCTCCCCGGCCACTCGCGCGGGGTCTGGAGCAGCGAGAGCAGGGTCAGCAGGCGGGCCGGAGTGTCGGTCATGTCACCAGCCTGCCAGTGCATTAGGACACCAACTGACCTAGATGCCGTCTAGGTTTCCTTCCATGACCACCGAGACGTCCCAGGCATCGCCCGAAAGAAAGAACGGGCCCGTACGAGAAGAGCGGAACTCCCCTCTGCCCGACCACGCCCCACCTGCAGCAGCCGACCCGGCGCCGGCCGACCGCCGGCGCTGGCTCGCCCTCGCGATCGTGATGACCGCGGCCTTCATGGACCTGGTCGACGTCACGATCGTCAACATCGCGATACCCCGGATGCGCGCGGACTTCCACGCCTCCACCAGCGCCATCCAGTGGATCACCGCCGGTTACGCCCTCGCCTTCGCCGCAGGTCTGATCACCGGCGGCCGTCTCGGTGACATCTACGGGCGCAAGCGCCTCTTCCTCATCGGCATCTCCGGCTTCACCGCCGCCTCCCTGCTGTGCGGGATCGCCGCCAACCCCGACATGCTCGTCGCCTCCCGCATCCTCCAGGGCGGCATGGCGGCCATGATGGTCCCGCAGGTCCTCGCGATCATCCACGTCACCTTCCCGCCGAACGAGCGCGGCAAGGTGTTCGGCATGTTCGGTGCGATCGTCGGTCTGGGCGCCGTCTCCGGCCCGATGCTCGGCGCGCTGCTCAGCGAGGGCAACATCCTCGGCCTCGAATGGCGCCCGATCTTCCTGATCAACCTGCCCGTGGGCATCGCCGGCGTGCTCCTCGGACGCAAGTACATCACCGAGTCCAAGGCCCCCAAGGCCCTGCGCCTCGACCTGGCCGGCGTCGTGATCGCCACCCTCGGCCTGGTCATGCTGATCTTCCCGCTCACCCACGGCCGGGAGAACGACTGGCCGCTGTGGGGCTTCCTGTGCATGGGCGCCGTGCCGTTCGTCTTCGCGGCCTTCATCGCCTACGAGAAGTACAAGATCCGCAAGGACGGCTCCCCGCTGGTCGAACTGTCCCTCTTCAAGGTCAAGAGCTTCGCCGGCGGTATCGCCGTCCAGCTCACCTTCGGCATCGCGACCGGCATCTTCTTCCTGGTGTGGACGCTGTACATGCAGATGGGCCTCGGCTGGAGCGCGCTGCGGGCCGGCACCACCGGCATCCCCTTCTCCCTCGCCGTCTCGGCCGCCGCGGGCATCTCGGTGCAGAAGCTCGTGCCCCGCTTCGGCCGCAAGGTGCTCCAGGCGGGCGCCCTGACCATGGCCGCGGGCCTGCTCCTCTACATCTGGGAGTCCGGGCACTACGGCATGGAGATCGCCTCCTGGCAGATGGCCGCGCCGCTGGTGGTGATGGGCGTCGGCATGGGCCTGATCGTCGCCCCGCTCACCGACACCGTGCTCTCCGAGGTCCCGCGCGAGCACGCGGGTTCCGCATCCGGACTGATCAACACCACCGGCCAGATGGGCAACGCCCTGGGTCTCGGCCTGACCTCCGTCGTCTTCTTCGGTCTGATCGACGACGACATGGTCCTCGGGAAGCCCTACGTCGATGCCTTCCACGGCGCGCTGTGGTGGATCGTGGCCGTCCTCGTCGTGATCTTCGCGGTGATGTTCATGCTGCCGCGCAAGGCGCTCCCGCCGGAGCAGCGCGAGGGCGCCACGCAGCCCGACGCCGGGACTGTGCCCGAGCCGGCCCCGGCCTCGGCCGCCTAGGCTCCGCCTGCGTGTCCCCCGACGGGCATGTCCGCCTCCCCGGCGGGCATGCCCGTCGCCCTTCGGCTCACCGCACGCGGGCGCGGTGCTCCATGGCCCCGCGAGCCGCCGCCTCGCTCTCGTAGACCTCGCACATGTGGCGGCCGTCGGGCGTCGCCGTGTGCTCGACCTCCCACAGGCTGAGCTCGCTGCCGTCCAGCAGCACGAACGAGTGCTCGTACAGGCTGAATCCGGCGCCCCGCCCGTCCGGCAGGCACTGCCGGGTGCCGAACGCCTGGGTGATCTGGTGCGCGTACGCCGACCTCAGCAGCAGGGCCACCTGCTCGCCGGGCCGGTCCGCGTTCTCCGCGCGGCGCAGCACCCGCCGGGCGTGGTCCGCGGACTGCTCCACCGCGTACTCCCGGTGCCGGTGGGCCGGGGTGGAGGCCGCGAACAGCGCGCTCAGCTCCGGCGCCTCGCCGTCCGGCTCCTCCCGGCCCGCGGCCGCCGCGGGATCGGCCACCGCGCCGTCCCCGAACAGCCGGGACACGGCCAGGCAGGTCTCCGCCTTGCTCGTGAAGAGCTCGTGCCGCACGGCCCGGTCGCCCGGCAGCCGGTACACCAGCTCCCACAGCGAGGCGGACCCGCCGTCGGCCAGCAGGTAGGTGTGCCGGTGGGTCTCCCGCCACAGTCCCGCCGCCGGGCTGTGGTGGGTGGTGTAGAGCGAAGAGCTGTGGGCGAGCGCCGTACCGAGGCGCTCGACCAACCGGTCGGGCAGGTCGAAGGAGTTGAGGGCGCGGCCCAGGAGTCGCGCGAGGTGCGCCTCGGTTGTCTCGTACGGATCGCTCAAGGTGGGTCTCCAGGCCGTCGCAGCTTGTCACTTCGCGGAAGCACAACGTAACCCCTGGCTCTGACATCACGTCCGGGGTTCGGTAAAACGTCCGGGAAGTACCGGCGGTTCCCGCCACCCCTTCAGGTCAACTTGCAGGGCGAGCAGCATGGTTCGCCCCGGTCTGTGGTGGAGCGCGGGACGATGGGCCGTATGGCAACGAACACCGTGGGCGTCCCCCGCCAGCAGGGCCGCCCCCGCAGACCGCACGAGGACGAACCTGCCGTGGCCCCAAGGGGATTGGCCTGGCTGCTGGTCCTCACCGGCGCCGCCGGAGTGCTGGCCTCCTGGGTGATCACCCTCGACAAGTTCCTCCTGCTGGAGGACCCGGACTTCAAGCCCGCCTGCAGTCTCAACCCGGTCGTCTCCTGCGGCAGCGTCATGCAGAGCGAGCAGGCCGCGGCCTTCGGCTTCCCCAACCCCATGCTGGGGCTGGTCGCGTACGGGGTCGTCGTGTGCGTCGGCGCGGGGCTGCTGGCCGGTGCCCGCTACCGCGGCTGGTTCTGGCTGGGACTGAACGCCGGGACCCTCTTCGGGACCGGCTTCTGCGCCTGGCTCATGGTCCAGTCGCTCTACGAGATCAACGCGCTCTGCCTGTGGTGCTCCCTGGCCTGGGTGGCCACGCTGCTGATGTTCTGGGCGGTCACCGCGCACACCGTCCGCACGGGCCTGCTTCCGGCGCCGCGCGCCGTACAGGGCTTCTTCACCGAGTTCGGCTGGGCCCCGCCCGCCCTGCACACCGGTGCGATCGGGATGCTGGTCCTCACCCGGTGGTGGGAGTTCTGGACCGGCTGACGGCGTCCGCATCCGCGTACGCGACGCGGCCCGCGGCCCGCGGTCCGCGGTCCGCACACGGCCGAGGGCCCCGGCAGCCGGTGGCTGCCGGGGCCCTCTTCACTTCGCTCCACGGGCGGGTGGCCCGGCCGCAAGAAAGGGGGGAGGAGTGAGGATCAGCTGCCCTGCGAGAGGTTGCCGGACAGGACCGGGATGTTGTCCAGGATGTGCGAGAGCGGCTCGTCGCCCTTGGCCTGGGTGGAGTTCTCGGTGCACTGCTGGTTCTGCGGGTTGGACAGGACGTTGACGTCCTGGACCCCGATGTTGAGCAGCGCCAGGACCGACTGGACGTTGACCTTCGCGGGCAGGCCGATGCAGGGCTTGTTCAGGGTGCCCTGGACGAGGCTCAGCTGCGGGCTCAGGTCGCCGTTGGTCTTCTGGTTGCCGTAGATCTGCTGGGCACCGTTGCCGTTGACGGTGTTGATCCCGTTGTCGTTGCCGATGGCCATGGCCGGGGCCGCAACAGCGGCGCTCGCGCCCACGGCGGCGGCGGTGACCGCGGCAGCAGTCATGATCTTCTTGAGCATCATTGGTCCTTTTGTCGCACGAGTGCCCGCTAGTGGAGCGCCCTGGTCAACTGGGCTCTCCGAGGGTTGGTTCCGCTCCTTCACTCAAACGGCGCGATCGTGGCGGTCTTTTCCCCGGCCCGGGTGAGGCGCCCCCGGACGCCTGCGCGAAGCCCGTACGCAGCCCCCATCGGAGGTGCACGCCTTCAAGATCCTGTTGCGCTCCGTAGAAGGTGTTCTCACGGTGGGTAAGGAGGCGGATCGCTCGGGTCCGCTCCTGTGCGACCACGAAGGAACCCCCATGCACCGCACGAAGCCGTCCCGTATCCGCGTCCTTGTCCCGTCGGTCCTCGCGGCCGTCATACTCGCCGGCGCGGCCGCCCCCGCAGGCGCCGCGGACGGTGGCGGCAGCGCCGCCCTCGACAGGCGAGTGGCGGCGGCGCAGCAGGAGATCAACCGGCAGGCGGCCGCGGCCGGTCCGCTCGACGACCTGCTGGCGGGCATCACCAAGACCCTGGACGACCTCCTGAAGAGCCTGCAGACCCTGCTGCCCGGGGTGACGCTGCCACCGATCCAACTGCCCACCCTCCCGGACCTGCCGGAGATCCCGGAGATTCCCGAACTGCCCATCGCGATCCCCGACATCCCGATCCCGGCGATCCCGGAAATCCCCGAGATCCCAGCGATCCCGGTCTCCAAGCCGGCGCAACCCGCCCCGGCGGCCCCGGTGCTGGCGCCGGTGAAGATCGTGCCGGAGGTCCCCCGACTGCCGTGACGGAGGCCGGAGGGCCGTGGAGGGCGGCCGGAAAACCGCTCGTGATTACGACTATTGAGCTGAACAGGTCTGATTACGCGCGGAGCCGTGTCCCCATGGGAGGCTGGACCGTTTCGCTCGGTGTGAGCCCCGGATCGGGGCAGAACATCGAACAGAAGGTGCACTTCCCATGAACTCTGCCAAGAAGGCCGCCCTGGTCCTGGCCACCGCTGGTCTCGCTGCGGCCGGTGCCGCCGGCTCCGCCCTGGCCGACTCGACGGCCGAGGGCGCGGCCGTGGGTTCCCCCGGCGTCATCTCCGGCAACCTGGTCCAGGTCCCGGTTCACGTCCCGGTCAACGTCTGCGGCAACACCGTGAACGTCATCGCCGCGCTGAACCCCGCGTTCGGCAACGCCTGCGTCAACGACTGACGTCAGCGTTCCACGTGACTGTGGGCGCCACCGGCCTGACCGGTGGCGCCCACAGTGCGTGTCGGGGGCGGGCGGTCAGTTCGCGCCGCCGTTGAGCTTCACACCGCCGAGCAGCGGGGAGGCCTGGGTGGCGCCGTTCGCCAGGCCGAGCAGCTCGCCCGGCGCATTGTTGCGGAACTTGTTCACCTGCTGGGCGGTGACCAGCACCTTCTCCACGGTCTGACCCTGCTCGGCGAGGCCGTTGCCCAGCGTCTGGGGAAGCGACTCGGTGACGGGAGCGAAGGCGTTGATGGCGTCCGTCGCTCCGCTCGTCACGCTCATGGGCGGCATCGCGCCGGCCTCGGCGGCGAAAGCGGGGGCGGAGGCGCCGAGCGCGGCAACGGAGCCGGCGACTACTGCAGCGGCCTTCGAGAGCTTCATATCGAAATCCTCTTCTTTCATGGACAGAGGCGTCAGCGGCGACCGTCGCGCCGCTTTCGCCCTGGTAACGATTCCCCGCGGTTGCGGAAACGCGTACGGCAACGGCCGGAGAATCCACCAGGGGACTCTCCGGCCGTTATTTCTTCTGATTACCGGTATTGCCGGTCAGGTGTTACGGGACCTGCGGTAGAGAATCGCGCCGCCCAGTACGAGGGCCGTCGCGAGGGCCGCCGCGGCTCCGGGCTGACCCGCGCCCGTCTCGGCCAGCGCCGGAGCGGTGACGTGCGCCGGAGCAGGGGCCGGGGCCGGGAGGGGGGCCGGGGCGGGACGCGCCGGAGCCGGAGCGGGGAGCGGCGCCGGCGCGGGAGCCGGCCGGACCGGCATGTCACCGGCCGGTGCGGCCGGCGGCTGCCCGGCGGGAGGGACCACCTCGGGCGCCGGCCGGGCCGGTGCCGGGTGCTCCACGACCTGGCTGCCGCGCGGAGGCGCGGGGGCGGGCGCCTCCTCCACCGGCGCCGGGGCGGGGAGCGGCCGCGGCGCTTCCTCGACCGGGGCGGGGGCCGGGAGCGGCCGCGGCGCTTCCTCGACCGGGGCGGGCGGCGGTGCGGGCGCCTCGTGGACCGGCGGTGCCTCCTCGACGGGAGCGGGCGGGGGCGCGTGCTGCGGGGCGGGGCGCGGAGCCGGGCGGGGAGCCGGCGGGGCCTGGTGCGGGGCGGGGGCCGGGAGGGTGTGCGGGTGGTCGTCGCACTCCTCCTCGTGCGCTCCGGAGCCGCCGTAGCCGCCCTCGTGGCGGGTCTCCTGGTGCCGGGGCTGCTCGTGGCGGGGCTGCTCCCGGCGGGTCTCCTCGTGCCGGGGCTGCTCGTGGCGAGGCGCCTCGTGGCGGGGGGCCGCATGCCGGGGGGCGGCGTGGCGCGGAGCGGCGTGCCGGGGTGCCGGGTGACGAGCCTCCTCGTGCCGGTTCTCCTCCGGGCGGCTCTCCTCGTGCCGGCTCTCCTCCGGGCGGCTGCCCTCGTCCTCCTCGCCCCCGTACCCGGACTCCTCGTGCTGCCGGGTGGGCTGCGCGTGCCGGCCCTCGCGCTCCTGGAGGTAGCGCTCGAACGCCTCGGCGTGCTCGGGGCTCAGGTAGCGCTCGTACGCGTGGTCCTCGTGGCGGTCGTCGGAGCCGGTGGTGTTGACGCACGTGTTCCCGAACGAGGGGTTCAGCGCCGCCCCGCCGTCGACGCTGTTGCCGCACACGTTCGGCGAGAGCGTGACCGGTACCGAGACGCTGTTGCCGGACAGTACGCCCGGCGAATGCGAGGCCTCGGCCATCGCCCCCGGGTGCGCGTAGGCCGCGCCGGTCGCGATCGAGAGCAGGCTTGAGGCGGCCGCCGCCGTGAGCACCCCCTTGCCCAGTACCTGTCGGCTCAGTACCTGTCGCATGGGTCCTTCCCTGTCTACCGGCTCTGCCGCCGGTGCTGAATCGAAGGTGGCCCCGGAGTGCACCGCCGTGCACTCCGAGGCCACCCCGAGGAGGTTGCCCTTGCGGGCACCGGCGCTGCGTCAGTCGTTGACGCAGACGTTGCCGAACGCGGGGTTCAGCAGCGCGATGATGTTCACGGTGTTGCCGCAGACGTTGACCGGGACGTGGATCGGCACCTGGACCAGGTTGCCGGAGAGCACGCCGGGGGAGCCGACGGCCGCACCGTCGGCCACCGAGTCGGCCATGGCGGGGGAGGCGGCACCGGCGGCCATCAGAGCGCCGGCGGCCAGCACCACTGCCTTCTTGTACGTCATTTGATTTAGATCCTTCCCGCAGCGGCTTGTCCACTGCAGAAATAACAACGAGCGGGTCCGGGAAAAGAAACCGCCTATTTCGGAGGGCGGCTACCCAATTCGCCCCGGCGGGCCGGTCGGCCGAAATTCACCGAGTGATTTATCGAGAATGTGCGGGCCGACAAGCGGCGAGGCCGCCGCGCCCGGGGGTGCGGCGGCCTCGCGGGGTGCGGGGCGCGATCAGCTGCCGGCGGAGATGTTGCCGGAGAGGATCGGGATGTTGTCCAGGATGTGCGAGAGGGCCTCGTCGCCCTTGGCCTGGGTGGAGTTCTCCGTGCACTGCTGGTTCTGCGGGTTGGACAGGACGTTGACGTCCTGGACCCCGATGTTGACCAGGGCGAGCAGGGACTGCACGTTGGCCTTGGCGGGCAGGGCGATGCAGGGCTTGTTGAACGAGCCCTGGATGAGCGCCATCTGCGGGCTCATGGTGCCGTACGTGGCCTGGTTGCCGTAGATCTGCGCGGCGCCGTTGCCGTTGACGGTGTTGATGCCGTTGTCGTTCCCGATGGCCATCGCCTGCGGCGCCATGGCGGCGCCGATGCCCACGACCGAGGCCGCAACCGCTGCCGAGGCCATCATCTTCTTGATCATTCTCGTCCCTTATTTGCAGGATTGCCCGGTACTTGAAGCACCCGGATCAACGGCCGCGCCTCGGCGGGGTTGCGTGGATTCACCCGGATGCCGACGTTTCGGGCGCCGTGGTTGACGGTGAGGCGGGGAGGGGGCGGGGCGGTCAGCGGTTGACGCAGACGTTGCCGAAGGCCGGGTTCAGCAGTCCGATCACGTTCACGCTGTTGCCGCAGACGTTCACCGGGATGTCGACCGGGACCTGGAGCAGGTTGCCGCTGACCACGCCGGGGGACTGCGCCGCGACGCCTTCCGCGGTCGCCCCGTCCCCGTCGAGCGCGGAGGCGAGGCCGGCGCCGCCCAGCAGCAGGGCGGTGCCCGCGACCGCGGTGGTGGTGCCGCGCATCAGCTTCTTCTTCATCTCCGCATTTCCTTTCCGTTCGAACGCCGGTCCACCCGCATAACGACTCGCCGCCTGCGAGGGTGCGTGCCATCGCCCAAAAGGCCGTACGAGCGAGTCCGGCGTGATTTCCGGCCCGATATCTGCCAAAGTTCACTCCGGTTTTGTCCCCTTGATCGAAAATGGAGACGGGGTCATGGGTTCCTCCCGCAGAATCCTCGGCACGCTCGGCCTGCTGTCCTGCCTCGCACTTTCGGTCAACGCTCCCGTCGCGGGCGCCGCCCCACCGGAGCTCGGGGAAGCGCCGAAGATCCCTTTCACCCAGCGTTACCAGGCCGTGCAGCACGGAGGGCTGGTACGGGCCTCCAACTCGTCGATCGCGTGCCGGCGGGAGGAGTCCCCCGAGGCCGAGCCGTGCGCCGACGTCAAGCAGGGTGCGGCCGGGGTGAACGGCGACTTCGAGATGTTCTACAGCGAGGTCGACAAGGACCCGGACACCTACAACTCCACCCGGGCCGAGCTGAAGGTCCCGGAGGGTGCGAAGGTGTCGTACGCCCGCCTGTACTGGGGCGGAAATCTGCGGGTGGGCGAGCAGAAGCCGCCCGAGGACAACGGCCGGGTGCTGGTGGCCGAGCCGGGTGGGGCCTACAAGGAGGTCCTGGCCGACACCGTCATCGGCCACCGTACGGACGCGGACAGCGACGCCTACCAGGCCTCGGCCGACGTCACCCCGCTGGTGCGCAAGGGCGGCGCGGGCATGTGGACGGTCGCCCAGCTCAACATCGCCATGGGGCACTCCGCGGTGGGGGCCTGGGGCGGGTGGACGCTGGTCGTCGCCTACGAGCACCCGCAGGAGCCGCTCCGCAGGATCTCGCTGTGGGACGGCTTCGAAGGGATTGCCGAGCGGGCCGCCGGGGCCTCGGGCGACACGGTCGAGCTCAACGGCCTGGACGTCCCTCCGGGGGCGGCCGGGAAGGCCGGGGTGGTCGCGTACGACGGGGACCGCGGGGCCCTCGGGGACTCACTCACGGTGACCGCGGACAGCGGCCGCCGGATCAGCGTCAGCGATGCTGAAAATCCTTTTAATGATGTTATGAATTCCACGATCACGGAATTCGGACGTCCCTCGTTCGTGCGACAGCCCGAACACATCAACAATCTCGGATATGACGCGGACGTGTTCGACCTGAGTCCCGCCCTGTCCGGTGGCGCCCGCAGCCTGAACTTCAGGTTCACGGGCGAAAGCCAGGGTCAATTCCTCGGCGTGCTCTTCGTTCAGACAGACGCGCGCCGCTGAACGTAGGAGACCGCTCCGCGTGCCGACACAGCATTCCCCCCTGACCGTCCTCCATCTCGTCCAGCCCGTGGACGGCGGCGTGGCCCGCGTCGTCGTCGACCTCGTCCGCGCCCAGTCCGCAGCCGGACTGCGCGCCGTCGTCGGATGCCCGCGCGGCGGCCGCCTCGGCGACGACGCCCGCGCGGCCGGGGCCGAGGTGGTCACCTGGCGCGCCGGGCGGGCGCCCGGCCCCGAACTGCCCGCCGAGGTGCTCGGCGCCCGGCGGGTGATCCGCCGGGTCGGCCCCGACGTCCTGCACTGCCACAGTGCCAAGGCCGGGCTCGCCGGGCGGCTCGCCGCCCGCGGCCGCGTGCCCACCGTCTTCCAGCCCCACGCCTGGTCCTTCGACGCCGTCGGCGGGGGCACCGCGGCCCTCGCCCTGCGCTGGGAGCGGTTCGGGGCCCGTTGGGCCGACCGGGTGCTCTGCGTCAGCGAGGCCGAACGCCGCGCGGGCGCCGGCGAGGGGGTCGCCGCCCACTGGTCGGTCATCCGCAACGGCGTGGACCTCGACCACTTCCGCCCCGGCGGACCGGACGGGGAGGCGGACAAGGCCCGGGCCCGCGCCGAACTGCCCTGGCCCGCCGCCGTCCAGGGCGACGGGCCGCTCGCCGTCTGCGTGGGCCGCCTGTGCCGGCAGAAGGGCCAGGACGTACTGCTCCAGGCCTGGCGGGAGGTCCTCGGCAACCTGCCCACCGCCCGTCTGGCACTGGTCGGCGACGGCCCCGACACCGAGCGGCTGCGCCGCGCCGCGCCGCCCGGAGTGCTCTTCGCGGGCGCCGCCCCCGACATCCGACCGTGGCTTCGGGCCGCCGATCTCGTTGTACTGCCGTCGCGGTGGGAAGGCATGGCGCTCGCCCCGCTCGAAGCCATGGCCTGCGGCCGACCGGTCCTGGTCTCGGACGTCAGCGGTGCCCGGGAGAGCCTGCCGCCCGGCCAGGGACGGCTGTGCCTGGTGCCGCCGGAGGACCCGACGGCCCTGGCCAAGGCCCTGGGACGGCTGCTCGCCGAACCGCGGCTGCTCGCCGCACTCGGGGAGCAGGCCGGGCAGCACGCCCGGACCGATTTCGACGTACGGCGGACCACGGAAGCGGTCACCGGTCTGTACCACGAACTGCTGGGCAGGCCCCGGCCCTCTAACCAGGAGCGCATCAGCCGATGACGATGGACAGCGCACCCGCCCGGCACACCGGGCAGAGCGGCACGGGGCCCGCCGGCGGCAGCGCCGGCACCGCAGCCGTCCGACGGTCCGTGACCGCCATCCACCCCCCACGCCGGCCCGACGCCGACCGGGCCCGGCCGCTCGTCCGGCCGCAGCGGGGCCGCCCGCGCGACGGCGTCCTCCCGCTGCTGACCGCCGACGCGCTGGCCACCGCAGTCACCACCGCGGCCCTGCCCGCCCCCGCCCTCCCGGCCGCCGCGGCCGGACCGATCGCCGTACTGCTGGCCCTGCTGCACGCGCAGGCCGGGCTCTACCGGCCGCGCCTCGCCCCCTCCGCGCTGCGCGAACTGCCCGTACTGGCCGGGCGGTCCGCCGTCCTGTGGTGCGGGACCGCGGCGGTCGTCGCCGCCGTCGCCCCGCGCCAGGCCCTGGGCTGGGCGGCGCTGCTCACCGCCGTCTGCGTCCAGGCCGTACTGGCCTGCGCGGCGCGCGGCTGCGTCAACCAGCTGCGCCGCCGGTCCGCCCGGCGCAAGCCCTCCTCCGCCCTCGTCGTGGGACCCGGCGCCGGGGCGAGCGCCGTCGCCGCCGCCCTGCACGGGCGTCCCGAGTACGGGCTGCGGCCCGTCGGCCTCGCGCACACCGGGCCCGCCGAGGAGGGGAACGGCGGGGTGCCGGTGCTCGCCACCCCGGAGGACATCCGCCGCGCGGTCATCCAGAACTCCGTGCGGCACGCGGTGTTCACCCGCCCGCCGGAGGCCGACGAGCGCACCGCCTCCCTGGTCCGGCTCTTCCACGACCACGGCTGCCGGCTCTGGCTCGCCGACCCGGCCGGAACCGCCAAGGTCACCGGGATGCGGGTCGCCCAGCCCGAGGACCAGCTGTGGGGCTACGCCGTGCAGCCGCTGCTGCCGCGGCCCGCCCGGCCGGTGGAGCGCGGGCTGAAGCGGGTGATCGACGGTGCCCTCGCCGCGCTCGCCCTGATCGCCGCCGCGCCCGTGATGGGCCTGTGCGCCCTGGCCGTACGGGTCTCCGACGGGCCCGGTGTGATCTTCCGGCAGGAACGGGTCGGTCTCTACGGGCGGCCCTTCACGCTGCTGAAGTTCCGCACCCTGCGCGCCGACGCCCACGAGTCCGCCACCCGGTGGACCGTCGCCGGCGACCACCGGATGAGCCCGGTCGGCTCCTTCCTGCGCAAGTCCTCGCTGGACGAGCTGCCGCAGCTGTGGAACGTCGTGCGCGGCGACATGAGCCTGGTCGGTCCCCGGCCGGAACGCCCCTACTTCGTGGCGAAGTTCGCCGCCGTGCACCCCGGCTACGAGGCCCGCCACCGGATGCCCGTCGGCATCACGGGCCTCGCGCAGATCAACGGCCTGCGCGGGGACACCTCCATCGAGGACCGGGCCCGCTTCGACAACCACTACATCGACACCTGGTCGCTGTGGCAGGACCTGTGGATCCTGGCCCGCACCGCGGCCTCCTTCTTCCGTTTCCGGCTGGGAGGCAGCTGAGCATGAGCCTTGCCCTTTCCGGTACCCGGGCCCGGCCCGACGTGCCGGCCCTGATGCGGCGGCACTGGCCGCTGCTGCCGCTCGCCGCCACCGTCCTGATACTGCTCGCCCCCGTTCCGGCGGGCGATGCGAGCACCTCCGGCAAGGTCGGCCCGGCCGACGCCGCCTCGCTGCTGCTGGTGTCCGTGTGCGCGGTGCAGGCGCTGCGCGGGCGGGTGCGGGAGCTGAGCCCGCTCGCCGTACTGGTGCTCGGGGTGCCCGCGCTGGGGCTGGCCGTGGCGACCGCGACCGCCGGCGACCCGTTCGCGGCCCTGCCGGGATTCGTGCGCTACCTGCAGGTGTTCGTGCTCGTCCCGGCGGCGATCGTGCTGCTGGTGCGGGACGCAGGGGAGTTCCGGCTGGCCGCCGGGTGCTTCGTGGTGCTGGCGCTGGTGCAGGGCGCGGTGGGGGTCGTGCAGTACGCGACGCACACCGGGGCCTCGTACCAGGGCGAGGACGTCCGGGCCGTGGGCACCTTCGGTCCCGGCGACGTGATGGGCATGGCCACGGTCGTCGCGTACGGGCTGGTGGTGGCCACCGCGGCGGCGCTGGCCCCGGGTCTGCCGCGCCGGGTGCGGCGCCTGGCGGGCGCGGCGGCGCTGGTCCTGGTGCTGCCGCTCGTCCTGTCCTTCAGCCGCGGCGCCTGGATCGCGACCGCGGGAGCCGCGGTGCTGGTGATGGGGCTGGCCGGGATCCGGCGGGCCCTGAAGGTGCTGGCGGCCCTGACCGCGGCCGGCGTGGTCCTCGTGGGCGGCTTCGGGGTCGGCTCCGAGATGGTCGCGGAGCGGCTGACCTCGATCACCCAGGTGTCCAGCGCCCCCGACCAGTCGGTCACCGACCGGTACACGATGTGGGCGGCCGCCGAGTCGATGTGGCGGGAGCGGCCCGCCGTGGGGGTGGGCCTCAAGGGCTTCCCCGCCAACCGGGACGGGCACGCCTCGCTGGGGCTGTCCTCGGGCAGTGACACCGCGGGCGCGGGTCAGGCGTACGTCCGCCAGCCGCTGCTGTCCCCGCACAACATGTACCTGCTGGTGCTGAGCGAGCAGGGGCTGATCGGGCTGACCGCACTGGCGGGCGGCTGGGCGGCGCTGCTGGTGGCGGGGCTGCGGCGGTGCGTCGGCGCCGGGGCCGCCCGGGACTGCGGGCTGATCGCCGTCGGCCTGCTGGTGTGGCAGCTGACCGACTTCCTGTACGCGGACATCGGTGGCCCGTCCACCGTCCTCACCGGGGTGATCATCGGCCTGGCGGCGTGGTGGGCGCTCCCCTCCTGGGACGACGCGGATACGGACGGCCGTGGCGGGCGGCGGATGCCCTCCGGCTCCGCCGTTCCGGCCGGGCGCCTCGCCGGCGCCGCGGGTACGGCGGCCCGGTGACCGATACGACGCCTTGGCGGCGGCCCGCGGCCGCGGCGACCGAAGTCGCCGAGGCTGCGGGCCGTCCGCCGCGCCTGCCCGAGTCCGGCTCCGCCGCACTCCCGGGGACGCCGGGGTCCGGCGGACCGGCCGCGTCCGGCCCCGCGGCCGCCGGCGGCCGCAGCGGCGCCGCACGCGAGCGGGCGGTCGGCGGGCCTCCGCCACCAGGGCCCCGGGGCGAGCGCACCGGCGGCGGCTCGGGGAACGGCAGCACATCCGCGCCGCTCGGGCGGTTCCTGGCCAAGGCCGCCGCCGTCACCGCCGGACTGACCGCCGCCGGGGCGGTGTTCGGACTGGTGCGGGACCAGACGATCGCCCACCTCTTCGGTGCCGGGCACGACAGCGACGCCTTCCTGATCGCCTGGACCGTGCCGGAGATGGCCTCGACGCTGCTGATCGAGGACGCCATGGCGCTGCTGATGGTGCCCGCGTTCAGCCATGCCCTGGCCCGGCGGGCGGCGTCCTGGGCCGGGCTCACCCGCAAGGAGGCCCGCGCGCAGGACCCCGTACGCCTGCTCGTGGGGGCGACGCTGCCGCGGCTGGCGGTGTTCCTGGCCGCCGTGGCCTCCCTGCTGATCATCGCCGCCCCGCTCGTCGTCGGCGTGCTCGCGCCCGGTCTGCCGGATCCCGGGCTGGCCGTCGAGTGCACCCGGCTGACCGCCCTGACCGTGCTGTCCTTCGGGGTCGCGGGGTACTTCAGCGCGGCCCTGCGGGCGCACCGCTCCTTCGTGCCGCCGGCCGCGATCTACGTCTCGTACAACGTCGGGATCATCGGGACGATGATCGCCCTGCACGCGGTGTGGGGGGTGCGGGCCGCCGCCGCCGGGGTGGCCGTCGGCGGTCTGCTGATGGTGCTCGTCCAACTGCCCGCGTTCGTACGGAACGTGGGCTTCGGGCCGTCGCGCGCCGGGAGGCGACGCTCCGGTCCGGGCCGGGCGGCGGCCCCCGGGGAGGCCCCGCGCAGCCAGCGGGACCGGGACCGGCCCACCCTGCTCGCCTTCGGCCTGATCGCGCCCGTCATCCTGTTCGCCGTCTGCCGGCAGTCCCAGGTCCTGGTGGAGCGGTTCCTGGCCGCCTCGCTGCCGCCCGGCGCCATCTCGCACCTGAACTACGCGCAGAAGGTCGCGCAGATGCCGATGGTGCTGTCGCTGATGATCTGCACCGTCACCTTCCCCGTCGTCGCCCAGGCCATGGCGGGCGGGGAACTGGAAAAGGCCCGTCGGCGCGTCGAACGGGACCTGGCCCTCGCCTCCCTCGCCGTCCTCATGGGCAGCGCCCTCGTCATCGCCTACGCGCCGCAGATCATCCAGGTCCTCTTCGAACGCGGCGCCTTCACCCACCGCGACACCCTGGCCACCGCCTCCGTCATGCGGGTCTACGGCCTCGGGCTCCTCGGCCACTGCCTCGTCGGCGCACTGTCCCGGCCCTTTTTCTCGACCGCCCGGCCCACCTGGTTCCCGGCGCTCGCGATGGGTGCCGGACTGCTCGTCAACATCGTCGGCGGAGCTTTTGCCGTCCGCGGATGGGGCACCCACGGCATCGCCGCCGCCAACGCCGCGGGCATCACCACCACGGCGGTGCTGCTGCTCACCGGCCTCGGCTCCCGGATCATCGCGATCCACGTCCGCCGCGTCGCCCTGAGCATCGGCCGGCTCGCCGTCGCCGCCGTCGCGGCCTGCGCCACCGGCTGGGTCGCCGCGCCGAAGATCCCCGACCCCCTGCTCAGCGTCGCGCTCGGCTGCCTGCTGATCCCCGCCATGTTCGGGGCCTGCGGCCTGGCCTTGCGCGTGCTCGAAATCACCGCCCTGCCCGCCCAGATCTCCCAGATGACCCAGAGGTTCCGCAATGCCCGCTGACACCGCCGCGGCGCCGGCCGCCGTGAGGGCTCCCGCCCGCCGGACCGCCTCGCCGTGGGTCCTGATGTACCACTCGGTCACCGAGTTCACCGATCCCGCGGAGGACCCGTACGGCATCACCGTCACCCCGCGGACGCTGGAGGCCCAGCTGCTGTGGCTGCGCGCGCGGGGGCTGCGCGGGGTGTCCGTCGGGGAGCTGCTGCGGGCCCGGGCCGCCGGGCGCGGAGCCGGGCTGGTCGGGCTGACCTTCGACGACGGCTACACCGACTACCTGGCGAACGCCCTGCCGCTGCTGCGCCGCCACGAGTTCACCTCCACCCTGTTCGTCCTGCCCGGACGCCTCGGGGTGGACAACGTGTGGGACCCGCTGGGCCCGCGCAAGGCCCTGCTGACCGCCGAGGGCATCCGCGAGGTGGCCGCCGCCGGACAGGAGATCGGCTCGCACGGGCTGCTCCACCAGGACCTCACCGCGGCCGCCGACTCCGTCCTCCAGCAGGAGCTGCGGGGCAGCCGGGACCTGCTGCGCGAGCTCACCGGAACCCTCCCGCAGGGCTTCTGCTACCCGTACGGGCACCTCGACGCGCGGGTCGTCGCCGCGACCCGGGCCGCCGGCTACGACTACGCCTGCGCCATCGACCCCGGGCGCCTCGCGGGCCCGCACGCCCTGCCGCGCACGCACGTCAGCCAGGCGGACGGCGGCGGCCGGCTGCGCATCAAGCAGCTGCGCCACCAGGCGCAGGAGCTGCGGCGCCGGGCGGTGCACCGGTGAAGGACGTACGGGTCCTGCACGTCATCACCGGCCTGGGCGTCGGCGGCGCCGAGCAGCAACTGCGGCTGCTGCTGCGCCACCTGCCGGTGCAGTGCGACGTGCTGACGCTGACCAATCCCGGGCCGGTCGCCGAGGGGCTGCGCGCGGACGGGGTGCGGGTGGTGAACCTGGGGATGCGCGGCAACCGCGACCTGGGGGCGCTGCCGAAGCTGGTGCGGTTCATCCGGCGCGGGCGCTACGACCTCGTGCACACCCACCTGTACCGGGCCTGCCTGTACGGGCGGATCGCGGCCCGGATCGCGGGCGTGGGAGCCGTCGTGGCGACCGAGCACTCGCTGGGCGCCGGCGAGATCGAGGGACGGCCGCTGTCGCGCGGGGCCCGGGCCCTGTACCTGGCCGGTGAGCGGCTGGGCGCCGCGACCGTGGCGGTCTCGGACACCGTCGCGGCCCGGCTGGAGGGGTGGGGGGTGCCCGCCGAGCGGGTGCACGTCGTACCGAACGGGATCGAGGCCGCCCGCTTCCGCTTCGACGAGGAGGTGCGGCGGTCCACCCGGGCCCGGACCGGACTGCCCGCGCGGGCCTTCGTGGTCGGCGGGGTGGGCCGGCTGGTGCCGGGCAAGCGCTTCGACGCGCTGGTGCGGGCGGTGGCGGCACTGCCGGGGGCGCACCTGCTGCTCGTCGGGGACGGCCCCGAGCGGGCCACCCTGCGGGCACTGGCCGCCGAGTCGGGCGCGCAGGGCCGGATCCACCTCCTGGGGGAGCGGGACCCGCTGGGCGACAGCGCGGACGGGCGCACGCCCGGGATCCCGGCGCTCCTCGCGGCGATGGACGTGTTCGTCTCCGCCTCGCGGGAGGAGGCGTTCGGGCTGGCCGTGGTCGAGGCGCTGGCGGCGGGGCTGCCGGTGCTGCACGTCACCTGTCCGGCGATCGACGACCTGCCGGCGGCGCAGGCGCCGGGGGCGCGGCGGATCGGGACGGGGGAGCAGGAGCTGGTCGCGGCGCTGCGCGGACACATGGAGGCCGGTGTGCGCCGGCTGCCGCCGCCACCGGTGGCCCGCCGCTACGACATCGCGCACAGCGCGGAACTCCTGCTGGACGTCTACCGCCTGGCCCTGTCCCGCCCGCGCGCACCGCTCGCAGCGGGCGGCGACCCGGTCCCGGACGGGCCGGGGCAGGGCCGCCCCGAAGCCCTGTCCCCGGCGGAAACGGGGACGCCGGGGGGCGAGCCGCGCGAGGCGGCGTCCGTGCCCGGACGGCGGCCGGCTCCCGGCGCAGTGGCCCCGGGCCCGGCCGCAGCGGGCGGGGGCGGGGAGAACGGCTGAGCCCAACCGCCGTACCGGGGCCCGCCAACCGGGCCCGAGACAAGAACCCTTCACCCAGGAAGTGAGCACGCACATGGCCGACACCGCCGACCAGAAGAAGACCGACCGCCGACGCCGCCGAGCCAGGCTGCTGCCGCCGCCCGCATGGTGGGCCCTGCCGGCCGCCGCCCTCGTGGGACTGGCCGCCGGCGGGGCGTACGGGGTGCTCAAGGCGCCCGAGTACGCCGCCACCAGCTACGTGGTCGCCGTGCCCGACGACACCACCGAGCCGGCCACCGCCCTCGGCTTCGCCCAGGCGTACGCCCGGATCGCCACCAGCAGCTCCACCCTCGGCTACGCGCAGCCCCGCGCGGGCATCCCGGCCCGGCAACTGCGCACCCACGTACGGGCCGAGACCTCCCCCGAGTCGCCGATGATCGCCATCACCGGTACCTCCAAGAGCCCCGGCGAGGCCGCCGACATCGCCAACGCGGTCGCCGATGCGCTGTCGCTGAGCAGCAACCAGGCCGCGAAGAACACCGGTGTCCAGCTGCTGCTGTTCAACCAGGCGGTGGCGCCGACCGAGCCGGCCTCGCCGTCCGCGACCGTCAGCGGCGCGGTCGGGCTGTGCGCGGGAGGCCTGCTGGGCGGGCTGTGGCTGCTGGCGCGGCCGCGCCGCAAGGACGCGGACCCGGGCACCCGCACGGACACGGACACGACCCCGACCGCGAGCACGGGTGCGGACGCCGGGGCCGTGGAGCCCGTTGTGGAGGAGTACGCCTCGCTGCCCGCCCAGGGCGAGCCGGGCGCGGCCAAGGAGAAGGCCAAGGAGAAGAAGGAGTCCGTGCGATGACCGCGGGCTCCCCAGGGGCCCTGACGGTGACGCTGTGCCGTGATCCCCGGCAGTTCGCCGCGATGGAGGAGCCATGGAACCGGCTCTTCCGCTCCTGCCCCGCCGCCACTCCCTTCCAGAGCCACGCCTGGCTGCACTCCTGGTGGCTCTCCTACGGCCGGGAGGGGCGGCTGCGGATCGTCCTCGTGCGGCGCGGTGAGGAACTGGTCGGCGCGGCCCCGCTGATGCTCGTACACCGGCCGCTGCCGCTGCTGGTGCCGCTCGGCGGTGGGATCACGGACTACTCCGACGTGCTCGTGGCCGCCGAGTACGCCGCAGAGGTCGTCCCGGCGCTGGCCCACGGGCTGCACCGGGCGGCGCGCGGCGCCGTCGTCGACCTGCGCGAGGTACGTCCCGGGGCGGCCGCCGAGGCCCTGTACGAGCAGTGGCCCGGGGTCCGCACCAAGCTGGCCGACTCCACCTGCATGGAGCTGCCCGCCCTGCCCTTCGACGAGCTGGTCAAGCGGATGCCCGCCTCCGGCGCCCAGCGGGTGCGGGCCAAGCTGCGCAAGACCGACGCGGCCGGGATCGAGGAGCACGAGGTCACCGAGCAGGAAGTGCCGCGCGCCGTACGGACGCTGCTGCGGCTCCACGAGAAGCAGTGGCGCGGGCGCGGGGTCACCCCGGAGCACCTCAAGCCCCGCTTCGCCGAGCACCTGACCCGCGCCACCCGGCGGATGGTCCGGGCCGGCGAGGGACGGCTGACGGAGTTCCGGCTGGACGGGAAGGTGGTGGCGGCCAACGTCACGCTGCTGTCGGGCGCGCTCAGCGGCGGCTACCTGTACGGCGCGGACCCGGAACTGCGCTCCCGCAAGGTGGACGTGGCCACGCTGCTCCTGCGCTACGAGGCGGGCCGGGCCCTCGCGGAGGGCCGCCCGGTGGTGAGTTTCCTGCGCGGCAACGAACCGTACAAGAACCACTGGCGGCCGGAAACCGTGGTCAACCAGCGGTTCCTGCTGGCCAGGACGGCGCTCGCGCCCCTGCTGCGGCTGCACGAAGGGCAGGCGGCGGGGCGCGAGCGGGCGGTGGGGGTGCTGCGCGAGGCGCTGCCGGCCGCCAGGGACTGGCGGGCCCGGCTCAACGAACTGCGCGTCCGGTGACGACCCCGCCGCGCCTAGAACGGCCAGCCGGAGCCCTCGCCCCAGCTCCAGTCGACCTTGACGCAGACCGACTGCTTGCCGAGGAGCTTGGAGAGCCACTCGCCGACGTTGAGCGGCACGCACCACTGCGTGCTGTTGGTGGACGGCTTCTGCGGCTGCGGCCGCGGCGGCTCGGGCTCGGGCGTGACCGGGCTCGGGACCGGGATGACCGGCGCCTGGGGCGAGGGCATGACGGGCGAGGGCACGGGCTCGACCGGGCCGGGCTCGACCGGGCTCGGTTCCACGGGGCCGGGCTCCACCGGGCTGGGCTCGACGGGGACGGGCTCCACCGGGCTGGGCTCGACGGGGACGGGCGCGGCGGGGCTGGGCTCGACCGGGCTCGGTTCCACGGGGCTCGGCTCGACCGGGCTCGGCTCGACCGGGCTGGGCTCCACCGGGCTGGGCTCCACCGGGCGGGGTGCGACCGGGCTGGGCTGCACCGGGCTGGGCTTCGGCTGCGGGACCGGGCTCGGCTTGGCGGGGCTCGGTTTGGCGGGGCTCGGCTTGACCGGGACCTGGGGCATCGGGATCTGCGGCGTCGGCACGTCGGGAAGCGGGACGACCGGCGTCGGTACGACCGGGGTCGGGACCACGGGCGTGGGGACGACCGGAGTCGGTACGACGGGCGTCGGAACCACCGGGGTGGGGATCACCGGACCCGGCTTCTCGGGCCTGAGCGCCTCGCGGAACACCTTCGCCGAGCGCGGGTTCTGCTTGCACTGCCACACGCCGTGCGGGCAGTAGTCGGTGATGGTGTGGTAGAGCGGCTTGTGCTGCTCGATCCACTTCAGCATGCGCCGTACGTACTCCGGATTGTCCCCGTTGCGGAAGAGCCCCCACTCCGGGTACGAGATCTGCTTTCCGTGTGCTCGTGCGAAGTTGACGTGCTGCTGGAGCCCGTACGGCTGGGTGATCTGGTCGTCGAAGGTGCGGCCGGGGCCCTGGTCGTACGAATCCATGCCGATGATGTCGACCACGTCGTCGCCCGGGTAGCACTTGGTCCAGCCGATCGCGTCCGTCCCACGGTTGGGGGCGAAATCGAACTTGAACTTCTGACCGGGCACGGAGCGCATCGTGTTGACGATGCGCTTCCAGTACACCTTCCAGTTCTCCGGGTCCGGACTGCACCGGTGGGTGTACGTGGCGCCGTTCATCTCCCAGCCGAGCACGATCACCGTGTCCGGCACGCCCAGGTCCACCAGCCGTTCGGCGAGCCTCCTGAAGTGCTCGTCGAAGGCGCCGTGCGCCCCCGCCCTGATCAGCTGGGCGACCTGGCGGTCGGGGACCCGGCCCTCGTTGCGCTCCTGCATGGGCACGTTGAGCACGAACATCCGGCCCCTGCCGTCCAGGCGCCATTCCGCCCAGTCGTCGAGCCAGCCGACGTTCCCCTCGATGCCGCTCCACCGGTCGCCGGGCAGATAGGTGTGTCCGACCCGGATCTCCCTGCCGCCCAGCCAGTGCGACAGGAACGGGATCCGGGCGACCCCGGGAGGCCCGTAGTCGAGGTAGGCCCCCATGGCGACGTCGGAGCTCCTGGGCTCGTCGTCCTCCGGCGCCGCGAGCGCGGCGCCCGTGGCGAGCAGCCCGGCCGTGACCGTACCGATGCAGGTGCTCGCCAGCCGGCGGCGTGGTCTGGACATGGCGTCTCCCGAGGCTTCCTGAACCGGTGTGCTTGCCAAAGACGTTAGGCAGCACATCTGACGAATGGCCTGTTCGATGAAGGCTTTCTAGGCCATTCGCAGTTGCGCACCCTCCCTGCTTGGACCGACTAGGTGAAAGACACCGTTCCCATGTACGCGTTCGACGCCCATGTGCCCGCTGTTGTGCTCAGACTCGATCGGAATCCGTTCCACCACGGAACCCTCGGCGCCGTCAGATCCCTTGGGCGCAAGGGCGTGGAGGTCCATGCCGTCGTCGAGGCCGGGGGAGGTCCCATGGGGCGTTCGCGGTACCTGCGCGCCGCGCATCCCGGACCGGTCGGCGGGCTGGACCCCGAGGCGCCCGAGGCGCTCCTGGAGTGCCTGGTCGGGGTGTCGGAGCGGATCGGCAGGCCGGCGGTGCTCGTCGCGATGGACGACCTGAGCGCGATCGCCGTGGCGCGGATCGCCCCGATGCTCGACGGGCGCTACCGGATCCCCCATCAGCCCGACGGGCTCCCGGCCCGGGTGGCGGACAAGGCGCAGCTGTCACGGCTGTGCGCCCGCTGGGACGTCCCGCACCCGGAGACCGTGATCCCGGCGAGCGGAGCCGAGGCGGCGGAGGCCGTGTGGCGCCTCGGCCTGCCGGTGGTCGCCAAGTGGAGCCGGCCCTGGCTGCTGCCGGCCGGCGCAGGGCTGCGCAGCACCACCCTCGTGCACAGCGCCGCCGAGGCGCGGGGGCTGTACGAGCGCACCCCGCAGGCCGGCAGCCGGCTGCTGCTGCAGCGGTTCCTGCCGGCCGGGGCGGACACCGACTGGTTCTTCCACGGCGCCTTCGGCCGGGGCGGGCGGCCGCTGCTCGTCGGTTCGGGCCGCAAGGAGCTGTCGTGGCCGGTGCGCACGGGCCTGACGGCCGTGGGGCGCTGGCTGCCCGATCCGGCGGTGGAGGAGGCCGGGCTGCGGCTGGCGGCGCGGCTGGGCTACCAGGGGATCCTGGACCTGGACTTCCGCCGGGACGAGCACGGGTGCTTCCGGCTAGTCGACTTCAACCCGCGGCCCGGCGCCCAGTTCCGGCTGTTCGCGGACGCCGCCGGGCTGGACGTCGTACAGGCGATGTACCTCGACCTGACGGGGCAGCAGGTTCCGCAGCCCTCGGGCGGCCCGGGACGGGTGTTCGTGGCGGAGAACTACGCGCTGCTGGCGTCGGTCCGGGGCCGCCGGCTGCCCTGGCGGCCGGCGCGGCCGGCGCGGCCGGCCGGAGCGGCCGCTCCGGGCGACGACTGCGGCGGC
>NZ_JBEXRC010000051.1:0-50503 GCF_040612915.1 Streptomyces sp. NPDC006326
CCCCCACTCTTTCCCTCCCCGACGCTCTTCCGATCTGCCGGGCCGGTGCGGACGGCGCCGCCCGCGGAGCGCGGGCGGGTGGAGGCGGCCTGGTTCGCCGCCGACGACCTGGTGCCCTTCCTCGCGATGCTCGCGGCGTTCCTGGGGCGGGGCGCGGACAAGGGCAAGCGCGCCCTGCGCGGTGTCCCGGCGCACGGCCGGCGCACGGCGCGGATGGTGGTCCGCGCCCCGCGCCAGCGTGCCCGCGATCACGCCCCTCCGGGGCCCCCGGCGGCGGCGGAACCGGCAGAGCCGGACGAGTTGGTGAGCCGGTGACCGCGGGCGGGACCAGGGCACGGGCCGGCTGACGGCGTCCGGGCCGGCGGTGTCCCGGGCGCCGGCCCGACCCGGGGCGGCACCCGAGGCAACGTGCATGTGACGACCCGGCGACCGGGCCGAGGGGGATCCAGGAGACGGAAGGGACAGCGGTGACGCGGATGGACGATCTCGTCGTGGTCGGCGCCGGGCCGTACGGCCTCTCGATCGCCGCGCACGCGGCGGCGGCCGGGCTCGGTGTACGGGTGCTCGGGCGGCCCATGGCCTCGTGGCGGGACCACATGCCCGAGGGCATGTACCTGAAGTCGGAGCCCTGGTCCTCCAACCTGTCCGCACCGGACGGCCGGCACACCCTCGCCGAGTACTGCGCCACCCGCGGGCTGGCCGCCGAACACGGCCGTCCGCTGCCGATCGGCGCCTTCAGCGCGTACGGCATGTGGTTCGCCCGCCATGCCGTGCCCGAGGTGGAGGAGGTGACCGTCACCGAGGTCACCCCGCAGGGCGACGGCTTCCGGATCCTCACCGCCGAAGGGCCGCCGCTGCTCACCCGCACGGTGGCGCTCGCGGTCGGGGTGATGCCCTTCGTCCACCACCCGCGGGCCCTGCGCGACCTGCCTCCCGGGCACGCCTCGCACAGCAGCGGTCACCGCGACCTCGCCCGTTTCGCGGGCCGCGAGGTCGCGGTGATCGGCGCCGGGCAGGCGGCCCTGGAGACCGCCGCCCTGCTGGCCGAGAACGGGGCCCGGCCCTGCCTGGTGGCCCGGCGCTCCCGGCTGAACTGGAACACCGCGCCCCAGCCGCTGCACCGTCCGGCCCTGCGGGCCCTGCGCGATCCGCACAGCGGGCTCGGCACCGGCTGGCGCAGCTGGGCCTGGTCGGAGCTGCCCTGGGCGGTGCGGAGGCTGCCGGCCCCGACCCGGGAGCGGATCGCGGCCACCGCGCTGGGGCCCGCGGGGGCCTGGTGGCTGCGGGACCGCTTCGAGCGGAAGGTGCCCGTGCTGCTGGGGCACCGGCTGCACCGGGCGGTGGCGGTGGGCGAGCGGACCCGGCTCGGGCTGACGACCACGGCCGGGGAGTCCGTCGTACTGGACGTCGCGCACGTCATCGCGGCCACCGGGTTCACTCCGGACCTGGCACGCCTGGAGCTGCTCGACGCGGGGCTGCGGGCCGCCCTGGAGACGGTGGGCGACAGCGGCAGCCCGGAGCTGAGCTCCGGCTTCGAGTCGTCGTGGCCCGGGCTGTTCTTCGCGGGGCTGCTCACGGCTCCCTCATTCGGCCCTTCCATGCGATTCGTGCACGGTGCGGGGTTCACGGCGGGGAGACTGGTGAAAGGAGTCCGACAACGCCTCGGCGACCGGGGCCGGCGGCGGGGCTCCACCGGGACCGCCCGGTTCGACCGGGCTGCCTCCGGAGTCCGTCCGGGGGTGCCCCCGGGGCATCCGAAGACGTCTCTGCGGTGAGAGGGGTCCGCGATGAGTGCGGAGCAGCGAGCACAGGGCCGTGGCTGGGTACGCATCCCGGCCAGCCGCACGGAACAGCCCGGCCCCCCGGTCTGGGGAGCCGGCGCGCGGGGCGGCCCGTACGGCGGCCCGTCCGGGTACGCGGCGCCGGACCAGTCGACGATCTACCTCTCCCTCGTCAAGCGCTGGCGGGAGGCCGGGCGCACCCTCCCGGGGCATCCTGACGAGGAGTGGGAGCGGCTGATCTCCCAGCCGTGCTGGCCCGGCCGTTAGGTGGTGTGACTCGTGGCAGCGGCGGAGCACGACAGACCGGGCCAGGACCCCCGGGAACCGGGCCGGGACCCGCAGGAACCGGTGACCGCGGCCGGGGAGCGGCTCGCCCTGAACCGCATGGGCAGCTTCGAGTGGGACCTGGACGCAGGGACGCTGATGGTGGACGAGGCCGGTCTCGTGGTCTTCGATCTGGAGCCTGAGGAGTTCGACTGCACTCCCGAGGGCCTGGGGCTGCGGATCCCGGTCGAGGACGGCGCCCGGCTGGAGGATTCGGTGCAGGCCGCGCTGGAGAGCGGCGAGGAGACGTACGGCTCGTACTTCACGGTGCAGCGGCGTGACGGCGTCGGCCAGTGGACCCACACGCAGGGCCGGATCCTGCGCGATCCCGACGGGCGGGCGCGGCGGATCGTCGGGATCGTCCGGGACGCGACGGCCGAACTGGCCCACGCCATGGTGCTGCGGAAGCTGGAGGCGGCGCGGGCGGCGCAGGCCACGATCGTGCAGCGGACCACGGAGGCCCTGTCGCGGGCGGTGACGGTGGACGACGTGACGGCCACCCTGACCGGGGCGGGGGCCCTGGAGCGGCTCGGCGCGGACGGGCTGGCGCTGGGGCTGGTAGAGAACGGTGCCATCAAGATCATCGCGCTGAGCGGGGAGTCGCTGGAGATCCTCAGCGAGCGGAAGTTCACCCGGCTGGACGGCTCCCTGCCGCTGTCGCAGGCGGTGCTGACCCGCAAGGCGCGGTTCGTCACCTCGCTGACCGAGCTGGCGGGCGAGTTCCCGCTGCTGTCCGACTACCTGAACCGGATCCGTTTCGACGCGGCCGCCTACCTGCCGCTGATCGCGCAGGCCAAGGCCATCGGCGGGCTCGTGCTGTTCTACCGGCGGCGCAGCGAGTTCAGCCCTGAGGAGCGCAACCTGTGCCTCGGCCTGGCCGGCATCGTGGCGCAGTCGCTCCAGCGGGCCCTGCTGTTCGACCAGGAGCGCGAGTTCGCCACCGGGCTGCAGGCATCGATGCTGCCACGGCGGATCCCGGAGATCACCGGCGGGGAGATCGCGGTGCGCTACCACTCCGCGTGGAGCGGGCGGGAGGTCGGCGGGGACTGGTACGACGTGATCGCACTGCCCCGCGACCGGGTCGGTCTCGTCGTCGGCGACGTCCAGGGCCACGACACGCACGCGGCGGCGATCATGGGGCAGCTGCGGATCGCGCTGCGGGCGTACGCCGGCGAGGGCCATCCCCCCTCCACCGTGCTGGCGCGGGCTTCGCGCTTCCTCGCCGAACTGGACACCGAACGCTTCGCGACCTGCATGTACGCGCAGGTGGACCTGGAGACCGGAGGCGTACGGGCGGTCCGCGCGGGCCATCTCGGGCCGCTGATCCGCCACACCGACGGGCGCACGGGCTGGCCCAACGTGCGCGGCGGGCTTCCGCTCGGGCTGGCTTCGGTCTTCGAGCAGGAGGAGTTCCCCGAGACCCGGCTCGACCTGGTGCCCGGGGAGACGCTCGTGCTGTGCACGGACGGCCTGGTGGAGGAGCCGGGGACCGCCATCACCCAGGGCATGGAGGCCCTCTCCCACGCGGTGAGGACCGGCCCCCAGGACGCCGGCGCCCTCGCCGACCACCTCTCGGACCGGCTGTGGGAGCGCTGGGGCTCCGGCGACGACGTGGCCCTGCTGGTGCTGCGCCGGGCCCCGGACCCGGGCACCCACCGCGCCCCGCGGATCCACCAGTACATCCACCAGGCCGACCCGGAGGGCCTCTCGGAGGCCCGCTACGCGCTGCGGCAGGCCCTGCGCGACTGGGGCATGCCGGAGCTCGCCGACGACGTGGAGCTCGCGGCCGGTGAGCTGCTGGTCAACGCCCTGCTGCACACGGACGGCGGGGCGGTGCTGACCATGGAGGTGCTGCCGGAGCCGGTGCGCCGGATCCGGCTGTGGGTCAAGGACCGGTCCAGCGTGTGGCCGCGCCGGCGGACCCCGGGGGAGTCGGCGACCACGGGCCGGGGGCTGCTGCTGGTGGACGCGCTGGCCACGCACTGGGGGGTGGAGTCCCGGGGCGACGGCAAGGCGGTGTGGTGCGAGTTCAGTGCGGCGGGCAGCGTACGGGGCTTCGGGTGAGCGTCCCGTCACGCCGAGTTGTGGGGCGGGGGGACCGGGGCGATGATGCGGTCCATGGAACGGACCACTGAGGGTAGGTCGGGCAGGCGGCCGGGCAAGGGCGCCGTTGCGGCCGTCGCGGCGGTGCTCCTGCTGGTGGCCGGGGTGCCGACGGCCGTGGAATGGACGACGGGGCGCCCGCACCGGGACCCGGGCTGCGAGCGGGTCGCGTTCATGTCGATGACCGGAGCGGCGCCCGCCTGCCGGTAGCGGCGGCTACCGGCACGGCCGGGTCCGCGAGCCCTGAGGTCAGCCGGTGATCTGGATGTCCTGCTGGTCCTCGGCGAGCGTGTGGAGCGACTTCGGCATCAGCCCGGAGAGCTTGACCTCCTGCAGCCTGACCTCGGCCCGGGCCGGGCCCGGGTGGATGTCCGGGGTGTAGCGGAGGGAGGCGCGGCTCTCCCACTCGTGCTCGGCGCCGTCGCACACGGCCCCGCCGGCGCCGGTCGTCAGGCGGGTGTGGTCCTGGATGACGGAGGCCGCGATCTGAATCCCTCCGACGGGTGATGCGTCGGTGCAGCGGTAGGTCCCGGAAAGGGTGATCGTGCCGTCCTCGCCGATCTGGGCGTACGGCTGTACGGAAATGGCCGAATCGAAAGAGGTGGCGGTGGCCGGGGCGGTGAACGCCGCGGCGGCGGCCAGTGCGGAAAGCGCTGCCAGGGCCATTCGGCGGCCGGGCATACCCATCGTTCCTCCAGGTGAATACAGGTGGCGGGAATCCGTCGGAACGAATTGTGCTGGCAGTTGGGCGGCAACTCGCTCCGGACACCCGTGTCGGTGTGTGCAATTGCCCGCTCGGGCGCGTGAAACTGACCGGAATACAGTCCCGAAGGTCCCCGAAGGGATCCCGCATGCGCCAGTCCGCTTCCGTCCTCGCCGCCGCCCTGCTGCTGTCCCTGCTCTCCGGTGCCACGGCGTGCTCCCGCGCGCCCGAGGGCGCCGCGCTCGCCCCCGCCGCGGCGCCCGCCGTCCCGGTGGACGACGGGGTGCCGGGAGCCGAGGAGGATCCCGCGATGGGCGCGGGCGCTGCTCAGGGCGCCGTCAAGGACGCCCACGTGGGCGAGCCCGTACGGGTGGACGGCAAGCAGGTGGGCAAGCACCTTCAGGCCGTGCTCGGTGCGTACGTGGACCCGGCGGTCAGCGTGGAGGCCAACTACGCCCCGCCCGCCGGGAAGCGCTGGGTGGCCGCCTCGATGTCGTTCGTCAACGTCGGCGGGGCCTCGTACGGGGCGCTCGGCCGCATGTGGGCGTACGACAGCGCGGGGCAGCGCCACCCGGTGGTTCCGACCGGCGAACTGACCACCGGAAAACCCCTCGTCTTCGATTCCCTCGCGGTCGGGGAGCAGGCCGAGGGATGGGTGGTGTTCGAAATCCCGGAAAACGCGCGCATCGTACGGCTCCAGTACCAGGACGCGAACACGCAGCCGAATTCCGGAGGAGGGTTCTGGGCGGTCTGACCGGGCCTTTACCGAGGCCGGCCGGGGCGCGTAGCCCGCGCGGGTGAAAGGCCGTGAAGGGCTCGGGGGAGAGAGCACTAGGGTGCGCGCATGACTTCAACTCAAGCCGAAATCGACCGGTCCCAGCTCGGCACCCTTTCGGTGCTCGCCTGGATCGGCGACCCCTCCGACGGACACGACATCCCGTACCTCCTCGCCTACAGCCTCGGCGACGGCCCGCAGGGCCGGGAGGCCGGCGAGGCGGCCGCCCGGGGACTCCTGGAGGAGATCGGCCTGCCCATCGGTGACGTGGTCATGGACGGCACCCGCAACCCGTCGGCCTTCCCGGTGCAGATCGTGCTGGCGAACAACCAGATCGGGCTGACCATGCCCGGACTGAACGCCACCTGCACCGCGCCCGACGAGTGGGTCGCGGCGGCGAACGAGAGCGGGCAGGCCTACTTCCTGTTCGCCACCCGCGCCTGGCCCGAGGCGGTCCCGGGCCGGCCGGTCGACGCGAAGACCCTGCAGGCGTTCGCCGGTGACGAGGCGGTGCTCACGGGCAGCGCCCACTGCGTGCTCTCGGTGCGACGCCTGCAGCAGTAGCCTCCACCCCCCGGCCGCCGGGCCCCCGGCCCGCCCGGCGGCCGGTTCCCCCGCTACGGGCGTTCGAAGGCGAAGCGCAGCGAGCGGACCCGGTTGTCGAAGTTCGACCCCGCCAGGTCCGGCAGTCCCACGGCCCGCAGCCCGACGGGGCGGGTCAGCAGCTCCCGGAACAGGGCCTTCATCTCCACCCGGGCCAGGTGCGCACCCAGGCAGAAGTGCGGGCCCCCACCGCCGAAGCCCAGGTGCGGATTGGGCGAGCGGGTGATGTCGAAGGCGTCGGGGTCGGCGAACACCGCCTCGTCGCGGTTGGCGGAGGCGTAGTACAGCACCACCTTGTCGCCGGGCTGGAAGGGGTGTCCGCCCAGGGTGTGTTCGGCGGCCACCGTGCGGCGGAACTGGATGATCGGCGTGGAGTGCCGGATCATCTCGTCGACCGCGCCGTCGGCGTACTTCTCGAAGTCCGAGAGCAGCAGGTCCCGCTGGTCGGGGTGGTCGGTCAGCAGGGTCAGCCCGTGCGTGATCGCGTTACGCGTGGTTTCCACGCCCGCGACCATCAGCAGCGAGAAGAAGGCCCCGAGTTGCCGGGCGCCCAGGGCCTGGCCGTCCACATTCGCGCAGACCAGCGCCGAGATCAGGTCGTGGGTCGGGTTCTTGCGCCGCTCCCGGCCGATGCCCGCGACCATCCGCTGCATCCGGGCGAGCGCCCGCAGTCCGCGTCCGGGCATCCGCAGCCGCGAGGCCAGGCCCCGTTCGACGCCGATGTTCTCGGAGGCGTGGTTGACGCGGTCGGCGATCTCGGCCCGGTGGCGCTCCGGGATGCCCATCATGTTGCAGATGACCTCCAGGGGCAGCCGGGAGGCGACGGCCGAGACGAACTCGTCGGGCTGTTCGGCCAGTACGTCGTCCACGATCCGGGCGGCCACCGCGTGGATGTCCGCCTCGGCCGCGGCGAGCAGCCGGGGCGTGAAGGCCCGCTGGACGATCTTGCGCAGCTGGGCGTGGTCGGCGCCGTCCAGATTGACCATGGAATCACCGAACAGCGCCCGCACCCACCGCGCCGGCTCGGGCGTGGTCACCCCGGGCGCGCTGGCGAACACCTTGGGCAGTCGGCTCGCCTCCTGTACGTCCGCGTGCCGCACGAGGGCCCAGTGCCCGCGGCCCTTCGCCTCCGGCACGTGGACCGGGGAGTCCAGGGCGCGCAGCCGGGCGAAGGCCGCGAGGCGCGCGGCCGGGGCCTGCTGCCAGAAGGCCGGGTCGGCGAGCTGCGCGCCCGCCTCAGTGTTCTCGTACCGCTGTGCCGGGACCGTCATCGTTTCTTCTTCCGTTCGCCGGGCCGCAGCCCTCCGTCCTCACGCACCAGAACGCTCGCGGTGGGCCAAGGTCACGCCCACCGCGACGGTGGCGGCTGCCGCCAGCCCGGCCCACAGGACCGCCTGCGCACCGGTCCAGGCGCAGGCGAGCAGGACCAGGGCCGAGACGGGCAGGGTCAGTTGCGCGGTGCGGCCGCGCTTGAAGTGGCGGGAGTGCAGCAGCCAGACGAAGGCGAAGAAGAGCGCCGCGGGAACGGTGACCGCGAGGTTCGCGGCCAGCGCGGAGATGTGCGCCTTGCCGACGGCGTGCTCGACCGCCACCTCGATCCCGGCTCCGATGGCCGCGGCCGACGCGAAGATCACGATGTGTCCGTACCCCCAGGGAATGGCCTCGCGGTTGCTCCGCAGCCGGTCGTGGACGGGGGCCGCGAAGTAGATCCACCAGGCCGCGAAGACCAGCAGCAGGCCGCCTGCGGCGATCGGCAGGAGCCGGCCCGGCGCCTGGTGCTCGTCGATCGCCGACTGGACCGCGACCGTGCTGGCGGCGATCGTCTCACCGAGCACGATGATGGTGAACAGGCCGTACCGCTCGGCGATGTGGTGCGGGTGCCACTGGGTCTGGCTGCTGCGCTCGGCAAAGACCGGCACCGACAACTCCGCCGCCACCAGCACCAGGAACAGCCACCTGCGGCTCGTCTCGGGGGCCGCCAGCATCGCCGTCCAGCCCGCCTGGCACACCACCAGCCCGAACGCGTACACGAGCGCGCAGCGCCGGGCCGGGCCGCGCTCCCCGGCGGCGGCGCGCAGCCACTGCACGGTCAGCGCGAGGCGCATCACCAGATAGCCGACGACGGCGACGGTCCAGTCGTTGTCGTTGAAGGCCCTGGGGATACCGGCGGAGTAGACGAGCACGCCGGAGATCTGCACGAGCGTCGCGATCCGGTACGGCACGTCGTCGACGTCGTAGGCGGAGGCGAACCAGGTGAAGTTCATCCAGGCCCACCACACGCCGAAGAAGACGAAGAGGTAGCCGGTGATTCCGGCGCCCGTGTGCCCCTCGGCGAGGGCGTGGACCAGCTGTCGGCCCGCCTGGGCCACGGCGACGACGAAGCACAGGTCGAAGAACAGCTCCAGCGGGGTCGAGGTGCGGTGGGCCTCCTCCCGGCTGCGGGAGGTCATCGGTACGTACGTCATACCGCCCAGGACAGCAGCCGTACGCGGGCGGAGGAGGCCTTCGGGGAGCCGGGCCGGACGCTTGCCCGGGAGGTTCACCCACTAGACGGACACAACAGGTCAGAGAGGTGCATACCGCCTAGCGTGGGGACGTGTCCGAGCCCTCAGAAGTCCTCGCCGCCCGCCGTCTCCGCCCGGCCGGTGCCGAACCACGGCTGAACCGGCCCGTACGGGAGCGCTCCTCGAAGGCCACCGCCCGTCTGGTCGTCGTGCCGGGACCGGGGCTCCTCGACCCGAAGGGCCGATGACCATGGCCGGCCCCGCCCCCACCCCGGTCCCCACCGCGACCGCCACCCCGCAGCGGCTGCGCCCGCACCCCGCGGAGTCCTACGGGCCCGGAACCTCCATCGGTGACTGGCGGCCCGAGGACCCGGTCTTCTGGCAGGCCACCGGCCGCAGGGTCGCCCGGCGCAACCTGTGGGTCTCCGTCCCCGCGCTGATGCTCGGCTTCGTGGTCTGGCAGGTCTGGTCGGTCACCGCGGTCCGGCTGAACGACATCGGCTTCGGCTTCTCGAAGTCCCAGCTGTTCTGGCTGACCGCGATCCCCGGGATCACGGGCGGCACCTTCCGGATCCTCTACACCTTCATCGGACCCATCGTGGGCCAGCGCAAGTTCACCGCGCTCAGCACGATCGTGCTGGTGGTCCCGATGCTGTGGCTCGGCTTCGCCCTCCAGGACACGGGGACCCCGTACTGGGAACTGGCCCTCATCGCGGCCGTGTGCGGCGTCGGCGGGGCGAACTTCGCCTCCTCGATGGCGAACATCGGCTTCTTCTTCCCCCAGCGGGAGAAGGGCACGGCCGGCGGCCTCAACGGCGGGCTCGGCAATCTGGGCGTGAGCGTCGTCCAGTTGGCCGCCCCGCTGGTGGTGACGGCGGCCGTACTGGGTCCACCGGCGGGCGGCCCGCAGCGCGACGCGCAGCAGGACGCCGACATCTGGCTCCAGAACGGCGCCTTCCTCTGGGTGCTGCCCCTGGTGGCCATGGCGCTGCTCGCGTGGTTCCTGATGAACGACCTCACGGTGGCCGCGGCCCCCTTCAGCGAGCAGAAGGTCATCTTCCGGCGCAAGCACACCTGGCTGATGACCTGGCTCTACGTCGGCACCTTCGGGTCCTTCATCGGGTTTGCCGCCGGGCTGCCCCTGCTGATCAAGAACGACTTCGAGGCGCAGGGCCACCAGGCGACCACCTATGCCTGGATCGGCCCTTTCACCGGGGCGCTGATGCGCTGGGCGGGCGGCCGGCTCGCCGACCGGTTCGGCGGCGCGCGCGTCACGATGCTGTCCTTCACCGGGATGGCGGCGGCCCTGGTCGTGGTGATCCTCGCCCTGCCGTCCGGCGGCGACCGGGGCAGCTTCTGGGCCTTCCTCGGGGGCTTTCTCGCGGCCTTCGCCTTCTCCGGGCTGGGCAACGGGTCGACCTTCCGCCAGATCCCGGTGATCTTCCGGGCCCGGCACATGCAGCAGGCCGAGGGCCTCGGCGCCGAGGCACGGGCCGCGGCCCTCAAGCAGTCGGAGATGGAGGCGGGCGCCGTCACCGGCTTCTCCTCCGCCATCGCCGCCTACGGCTTCTTCTTCATCCCCGCGATGTTCGCCGCCATGGCGGTCACGCACGCGCTGTGGATGTTCATCGGCTTCTACGCCACCTGCTTGGCCCTGTGCTGGTGGTTCTACGCCCGCAAGGGCGCCGAAGCCCCCAGCTGAGCGGGGGCCGGGGCGGGGGCGGCCGTACCCTGGAGGCATGAGCACCGCCCCCGACGCCGGCCCGCAGTCCCCGAAGCCCGACGCCTCCCGGCCGCCGTCCGCGCCCGCTGCCAGGCCGAAGCCGAGGATCGACTTCGACGACCCGCTGGACCAGCAGTCCGCGGACGACACCGACCGCGGCTGGGGCGAGCGGCCGGCCGCCGGCGGAAGCGCCGCCGACCTGGCCCGCTTCCTCGACGAGAAGCCGCCCCACCACCTCTGACCCCGAGCGGCTAGAACCGGCTGCCGGGGACGCCCGCGCCACCGGCCTGGCCACGCTGGGCGACCAGCTCGTCGCGGATCTCCTTGAGCACCTCCAGCTCGGTGATCTCGATGGTCTCCTGCACGCCCTCCCGGGCGCGGCGGCGCTGCTCCACCCTGGCGAGGTACTTCGCCATGGGCAGCACCATCAGGAAGTAGACGACGGCTGCCGTGATCAGGAAGGTCAGGGTGGCATTGAGCACCGAGCCCCAGAGGATGTTCACACCCGTCGGCTCGCCCTTCGCGTCGACGCCGCAAGGGGCCTTCAGACAAGAGGAGTAGACGTCCAGGCTCTTGGTGCCGACGGCGCCGACCACCGGGCTGATGATCCCCTTCACCACGGAGTTCACGATGTTCGTGAACGCGGCGCCGATGACCACGGCGACCGCCAGGTCCACCACATTGCCGCGCATCAGGAAGGCCTTGAAGCCCGCCAGGACGCTCTCCTTCTTCTTCTCGCTCACCACTGAGCCTCTCTTCGTCACTGCCACACACGGAGCCAACGGTTCCGAAAACTACGGCAGTACGGGCCCCGTGTGTCCAGTCGGCCCTGAATTCACGGTGACGTGACGGTACGGCAGTCCGATTCAGCACAACGTCACCGCCAGCCGTGCCACGGCGCCCGCTCCCACGAGAGCCCGCGCCGTCTCCCGGGGCACGGACAGGACCACCAGCGCCCCGCCGTCCCCCTCGGCCTTCTCCGGATCCGGCACCTCGGCCACCCGCGCCCCCGCGGCCACCACCCTGGGCGGCCCGGCGCGCTCCGCCGCCACCACGTCCACCCGGTCCCCGGGCCGCAGCAGCCGCACGGTCGCCGCGTCCGCGATGCGCACCGGCGCCGACACCGTCCGCACCGCCTCCGGCGGCGGTTTCACCTCGGGCGGCGCTCCGCCCCGCGAGGCCTGTGCCTGCGCCGCGCCGACCGCCGCCAGGGCGACGGCCACGGCGGCGAGTCCGGCCGACGCGGCCCGCCTCCGGCGCCGCACGGCCCGGCGCAGCCGGTCCCCGCCCCCGCCAACGCGGAGCGGGGGAAAGGAGGGGACCGGTCGCGCCGGAGGGCACGAAGGGAGCGGAGCGGGGCGGACCTGCGAGGTCCTGGACATGACGACCACCACCAGACGACGTGAGCTGCGCTGCCCGGACCCGACGCCCGGACACCCCTCACGATCCGCCCACCCGCAGAATCCCGCTCCGCCCTGTGGACAATCCCCAGCCTGTGGACAACCCCGTCACCCGCAGGGGGTCAGCGGTCGGCCGGGACCGTGCACGCCTGCGCGAAGCCCTGGCTGGTCAGGCCGAAGGCCCTGTTGGCGCGCGAGCGCATGTTCTCCAGGGCCACCATCGCGGTCAGCTCGACGAACGCCGCCTCGCCCAGCCGCCCGATGAGCTCCGCCGCCAGTTCGTCGGTGACCGCCGGCTCGGTCTCCGTCATCGCCTCGGCGTACTCCATGACCAGCAGCTCCACCTCGGTGAAGACCTCGCGGGCCTCCCGCCACTGCGGCACCCGCTCGATCTTGTGGGCGGCCAGGCCCAGCTCCCGGCCCTCCCAGTAGCCGAAGTCCAGGCACCAGGAACAGTTGATCCGGGCCGCCGCCGCCATCACCGCGAGGTGCTTCAGCCCGGCGTCGAGCGCGTTCCACTTCGCCGCCCGCTGCTCCAGGCGGACGTATGCGAACAGCACGCGAGCGTTGTGCCCGTACGCCTGCCCGGGGTCGAGCACCTTGCCGTACTTGCGGCGCGAGTACCAGGCACCGAGGCGCATGAGGGGCGTACGGGGCGGAGTGAGGGAGATGCGCGGCATGGCGGTCGCCTCCTGTGCGATGCGGCCCCGCGGTTCGGGGCCTCCACCCGCTGAGACAGGACAGCGCCGGGAAATGTGACAGCAGCCGCTTACGGCAGTTCGATGCCGAGGTCCCAGCCGTCGTGGGCGTGCGTGCACAGGCAGGCGCGGGACTCCGTCGGCGGGAGGGCCGCCACCGCGTCGAAGAGGACCTCGCGCAGCCGGCCGACGTTCTCGCCGAAGACCTTCAGGACCTCCGTGTGGGACACGCCCTCGCCCGTCTCCGCGCCCGCGTCCAGGTCGGTCACCAGCGCCATCGAGGTGTAGCAGAGTCCCAGCTCGCGGGCGAGGACTGCCTCCGGGTGGCCCGTCATGCCCACGACCGCCCAGCCCGCCGCCGCGTGCCACTGCGACTCGGCGCGGGTGGAGAACCGGGGCCCCTCGACCACGACCATCGTGCCGCCGTCCACCGCCTCCCACTGCCGCCCGCGCGCCGCGGCCAGGGCCACCGAGCGGCCCACCGGGCAGTACGGGTCGGCGAAGGTGGTGTGCACGACGTTCGGCACCGAGCCGTCGGGCAGCGGCTCCCCGTCGAAGAAGGTCTGCACCCGGGACTTCGTACGGTCGACCAGCTGGTCGGGAACGAGCAGCGTGCCCGGGCCGTACTCGGCGCGCAGGCCGCCCACCGCGCACGGGCCGAGCACCTGGCGCACGCCCAACGAGCGCAGCGCCCACAGGTTGGCCCGGTAGTTGATCTTGTGGGGCGGCACCTTGTGGCTGCGGCCGTGGCGCGGCAGGAAGGCCACCGGCCGCCCGGCCAGCTCGCCGAGGAAGAGGGAGTCGCTCGGGGGCCCGTAGGGGGTCTCCACCTGTATCTCGGAGACGTCCTCCAGGAAGGAGTAGAAGCCCGAACCGCCGATGACACCGATCTCTGCGTTAGCCATGAGCTCACCCTAACCGGGCATGCGCAAGGCCCTGCCGCCCGAAAGGGAGGCAGGGCCTTGCGCGGAAGTGACGAGGTCAGGCAGCCGAGGTCGAGCTGGAGCTCGTGCTGCTGCTCGCGGTCGACGCGGCGGGCGCGGGGGCCGACGGCGTCGAGGCCGAAGCGGACGACGCGGGCTTCGAGGCAGGGGTGCTGCTCGACGAGGCGCCGCGGCTGTCGTTCCGGTAGAAACCGGAACCCTTGAAGACGATGCCGACGGCGGAGAACACCTTCTTCAGGCGTCCGTTGCAGCTCGGGCACTCGGTCAGTGCGTCATCGGTGAACTTCTGCACGGCCTCAAGGCCCTCACCGCACTCGGTGCACTGGTACTGGTAGGTCGGCACGAATTTCCTCCTGGCACTCTGACTCGATGAGTGCTAACGACGATCCATGGTGACGTATTCCGGCGGATCAGTCCACCGTCACCGGCACGCGGTGACCCAGACCACGCTGGTTCACCCGTGCCGACGAGTCCGCCGGGGCCGGCTGGGCGGCCTTCGCGGACGAGTTGATGATCCGGCTCGGGGCCTTCGGGGCCAGCTTCGCCCGCAGCGCCAGCAGGGTGACCAGCGCCAGCGCGGTGCCCGCCATGGGCACGAGGAAGCCGTACGAGGACCCGTGGGCGTCCGTCAGGCGCCCGGCCAGCGTCACGGCCGTGGCCTGGCCGAAGGCGACCGCGCCGGTCAGCCAGGTGAAGGCCTCGGTCCTGGCGTTCGCCGGGATCAGCGACTCGATCATGGTGTAGCCGGTGATCAGCGCCGGGGCGATGCACAGGCCGACGAGCAGGCCGAGCGCGCCCAGCAGGACCACGGAGTGCGCGGTCCACAGGACCGAGGCGGCCACGGTCAGGCCGGCGTAGCCCAGCAGCAGCCGGCGCCGCGGGCCGATCTTCCAGGCGATGGCACCGCAGGCGATGCCCGCGATCATGTTGCCGGCCGCGAAGACGCCGTAGAGCAGGCCGTTCGCGCCCGGGTTGCCGATCTCGTTGGAGAAGGCGGCCAGCGACACCTGCATGCCGCCGAAGACGGCGCCGATGCCGAGGAAGGCCACGATCAGGACGCGCAGACCCGCGAAGGACAGCGCGGAGGCGTGCTTCTCCTCGCCCGCGGCGCGGGCGTGCGCCTTCGGCTGGGTGGCGCGCTGGGCGGCGAAGACCAGGCCGCCGGCCAGCGTCAGCGCGGCCTCGGTGACCAGGCCCGCGGCCGGGTGGATGCCGGTGCACAGCGCGGTCGCGAGGACCGGGCCGACGACGAAGGTGAACTCGTCGGTGACGGACTCGAACGCGGCGGCCGTCGGCAGCAGCGGCGAGCCCTCCAGGCGGGCGGCCCAGCGGGCCCGCACCATCGGGCCGACCTGCGGCACCGAGGCACCGGCCGGGACGGCGGCCAGCGCCAGGGCCCACACGGGGGCGCCGAGCAGGGCGAGCGCCACCAGGGTGCTGACGGCGGCGGAGTGCATCAGGACGACCGGCGTGAGCACGGCGCTCTGGCCGAAGCGGTCGGTGAGGTTGCCCATCACCGGGGCGCTCAGGGCCATGGAGATGCCGGTGACGGCGGCGACGATGCCGGCGCTGCCGTAGGAGCCGGTGGTGTGCTGGACGAGCAGCAGGATGCTGATCGTCAGCATGCCGAAGGGGAGGCGGGCGGCGAAGCCCGGGAGAACGAAGCTCAGGGCGCGGGGCGTGCGCAGGAGCTGCCCGTAACCCGGTCGGGCGGACGTGTCGGTCGTGACCGCGGATGTCACGGCCTGGCCTTTCCGCTGCCTGGTAGAGCGTCCCCGTCTGCGGACGGTGTGCCGCCTCGTGAGCGACCGCACCCGTACATGTGGGAGCCCCGAGAGCTGTCCTCTTGCGCAGAACCGAGTGATACCTGGGCGCCCACTGCGGGGGGTGCCACGGCCGCTTTGCGGTCGCGCCAGCTCTGCGTCAGGCAGAGTTGGTTCGATGTGGTGTGCCTTTATCGTACAGGGAGGCCGGTCCTTACGCCCTGTGATTCCGGCGACAAGGTATGTCTTCACCTGCGATTAACCGGAATTTCGCATTCCACCCCTGGCATGGCAGGGCAAAGACGCCCACGCGCCCCCTAAAACAGTGAATGAGAACGACGCTCTGACTCTCTGTCGACGTCGTTCGGGGCTCAGGAACCGTTGGACCCGGTCCCCAGCCATCCGGCCAGCTTTCCGCCCCGCGCCACCGCCCGCAGCCGTGCCTCCGCCGCGTCCCGTACCGGATCGGTGGCCACCACCAGCAGCTCGTCCCCGCGCCGCAGCACGGTCGAGGGCAGCGGTACGAAGCTCTTGCCCTCGCGGACCACCAGCGTCACCGAGGCTCCGGGCGGCAGCCGCAGCTCGCTCACCTCGACGCCGTGCATCCGCGAGTCCCGGGGGATGGCGAAGGACAGCAGGTGGCCGCGCAGCTTCTCCAGCGGTGCCGACTCGATCCCCAGGTCGGCGGCGGCCTCGTCGGTGTCGCCGAGCCGGAGCGTGCGGGCCACCCAGGGCAGGGTCGGTCCCTGGACCAGGGTGTAGACGACGACCAGCACGAAGACGATGTTGAAGACCCGGTCGCTGCCCTCGATCCCGGTCACCATCGGGATGGTGGCGAGGATGATGGGCACGGCGCCGCGCAGGCCGGCCCACGACATCAGGGTCTTCTCCCGCCAGGGCACCCGGAAGGGCAGCAGACTGACGAAGACCTCCAGCGGCCGGGCCACCATCGTCAGCACCAGGCCGATGACCACGGCGGGCCAGAAGTCCCCCGCCAGCTCGTGCGGGGTGACCAGCAGGCCGAGCAGGACGAACATGCCGATCTGGGCGATCCAGCCGAGCCCGTCCGCGAAGCCCCGGGTGGCCGGCCAGTGGGGCAGCTTCGCGTTCCCGAGCACCATGGCCGCCAGGTAGACGGCGAGGAAGCCGGAGCCGTGCGCCAGCGCGCCGGCCGCGTACGCGACGACGGCGATCGCCATCACGGCGATCGGGTAGAGGCCCGAGGCGGGCAGGGCCACGTGCCGCAGGCCGTACGCCCCCAGGAAGCCCACGGTCAGGCCGATCGCGGCGCCGATCGCCAGCTCCAGCGCGATCTTGCCGACGAGTACGTACCAGGCGTCCACCGGGCCGACCGTGGCGAAGGCGACGACCAGGATGACCACGGGGGCGTCGTTGAAGCCCGACTCCGCCTCCAGCACGCCCGTGATCCGAGCGGGCAGCGGCACCTTGCGCAGCACCGAGAACACGGCCGCCGCGTCGGTCGAGGAGACGACCGCGCCGATCAGCAGGGACTGCCGCCAGTCCAGGCCCACCACGTAGTACGCGCCCGCCGCCGTGACGCCCACGCTGATCGCGACGCCCACCAGCGACAGGGATATCGCGGCGGGCAGGGCGGGCCTGATCTGCTTCCACTTCGTGCCCAGACCACCCTCGGCGAGGATGACGACGAGCGCCGCGTAACCGATGACCTGGGTCAGTTCGGCGTTGTCGAAGACGACGTTGCCGATGCCGTCCTGGCCGATCGCGATGCCTATGCCGAGGTAGATGAGCAGGCTGGGGAGGCCGCTGCGCGAGGAGACGCGCACCGCCGCGACGGCGATGAGCAGCACGAGCGAGCAGACCAGCAGGAGCTCATTGAGCGTGTGGACAGTCAGCGGGCGGCCCTTTCCCTCAAGGCGCCCGGTGAATCGATCCTGCGGGCGACCGGTTCGGCAAGATCGGCAGGTAGTTCGTTACCTTACCTAATATTTGACGCACCCTTTACGCGATAACCACATTGTGAAACGGCCGTTCGGCCTTGTCCTTCGCACCTTGACCCCTGGCGGATCAACGAACACGGTCGTGCGCCTATGGTTGCTCCCAGCACTCCCAGGACCGCCCTGCCCCTCTAAGGACAGCGATGCCCGCCAACGAAACCGCCCCTTCCGTCAAGAAGAAGGGACGACGCGCCCGCCTGATCGTGCTCGTCCTGGTCCTGGCGCTCCTCGCGGGCTTCGGGTACGGGACGTACTGGGGCCTGGACACCGTCCGCGCCTCCTTCCCGCAGGCGACCGGCTCCCTCCAGGTGCCCGGCCTCACCTCGGCCGTGGAGGTCAAGCGCGACGCGCACGGCATTCCGCAGCTCTACGCCGACAAGGACGAGGACCTCTTCCGCGCGCAGGGCTTCGTGCACGCGCAGGACCGCTTCTGGGAGATGGACGTACGCCGCCACCTGACCTCCGGGCGGCTCTCGGAGATGTTCGGCTCCGGCCAGGTCGAGACCGACGCCTTCCTGCGCACGCTCGGCTGGCGCCAGGTCGCCCAGGCCGAGTACGACACGAAGCTCTCGCCGGAGACCAAGAAGAACCTCCAGGCCTACGCCGACGGGGTCAACGCGTACCTGAAGGGGAAGTCGGGCAAGGACCTCTCCGTCGAGCACGCCGCCCTCAAGCTCAGCGCCGACTACCAGCCCGAGCAGTGGACGCCCGTGGACTCGGTGGCCTGGCTCAAGGCCATGGCCTGGGACCTGCGCGGCAACATGCAGGACGAGATCGACCGCGCGCTGATGGCGAACAAGCTCACGCCCGCGCAGATAGACGAGCTGTACCCGCCCTACCCGTTCGACCGGAACCGGCCGATCGTCGAGGGCGGCAAGATCGACGGCGGCAAGTACACGCCCCAGGGCGGTTCGGCCCCGGCCGGCCCCGGCTCCGGCAAGGGCTCCGCCACCGGCGCCGCCACCGGATCCCCGGCCTCCACCACGCCCACCGGCCTCGCCGACGACGCCACCGCCCAGGGGGCGACGGTGGGCCTGCGCACCTCGCTGACCTCCCTCGCCAAGACCCTGGACCAGATCCCCGCGATCCTCGGCCCCAACGGCAGCGGCATCGGCTCGAACTCCTGGGTCGTCTCCGGCAAGTACACGACCACCGGCAAGCCGCTGCTCGCCAACGACCCGCACCTGTCCCCGCAGCTGCCCTCGGTCTGGTACCAGATGGGCCTGCACTGCCGCGCGGTCTCCGCGCAGTGCCAGTACGACGTGGCCGGCTACACCTTCTCCGGCATGCCCGGCGTGGTGATCGGCCACAACACCGACATCGCCTGGGGCATGACGAACCTGGGCGCCGACGTCACCGACCTCTACCTGGAGCAGGTCAAGCCCGAGGGCTACGTCTACGACAACAAGGTGGTCCCCTTCTCGATCCGCGAGGAGGAGATCAAGATCGCGGGCGAGAAGAAGAGCAAGAAGATCACCGTCCGCACCACCAACAACGGTCCGCTGATCTCCGACCGGAGCGAGGAGCTGGCCACGGTCGGCAGCCGCGCCCCCGTCGCCGGCTCGGCCCCCGACCGCGGCAACGGCTACGCCGTCGCCCTGCGCTGGACCGCCCTGGACCCGGGCAAGTCGATGGACGCCGTCTTCAAGCTCGACCGGGCCAAGGACTTCACGGCCTTCCGCGAGGCCGCCCGCGACTTCGAGGTCCCCTCGCAGAACCTGATCTACGCCGACAACAAGGGCCCGCTGGGCAACATCGGGTACCAGGCCCCCGGCCGGATCCCGGTCCGCGGCGCCGGCGACGGCCGCATGCCGGCCCCGGGCTGGGACTCCAAGTACGCCTGGAAGGGCGGCAAGGACGGCAACGCGGGCTACATCCCGCAGGACGAGATGCCCTACGACCTCAACCCGGGCCGCGGCTACATCGTCACGGCGAACCAGGCCGTCGTCGAGAGCGGCACCGGCCAGGGCAAGTACCCGTACCTGCTGACCGCGGACTGGGGCTACGGCGCCCGCAGCCAGCGGATCAACGACCTCATCGAGGCGAAGATCAAGGACAGCGGGAAGATCTCCACCGACGACATGCGCACCATGCAGATGGACAACAGCAGCGAGATCGCCGCGCTGCTGACCCCGATGCTGGCCAAGATCGAGGTCTCGGACCCGGACGTGCGCTCCGCGCAGAAGCTGCTGGAGGGCTGGAACTACACCCAGGAGCCCGACTCGGCGGCCGCCGCCTACTTCAACGCGGTCTGGCGCAACATCCTCAAGCTGTCCTTCGGCGACAAGATGCCCAAGGAACTGCGCATCGAGGACAGCTGCATGAACGTCACCGGCGACGGCACCGGCATCGTCGACGACCTCGCGAAGACCGTCCGCGAGTGCGGTGAGCGCGGCTCCGACTCGGCGCAGCCGGACGGCGGCGACCGCTGGTTCGAGGTGGTCCGCCGCCTGGTCAAGGACGAGAAGTCCGCGTGGTGGCAGTCGCCCAAGCGGGGCCTGAGGGAGCCGGCGACCACCACCCGCGACGAGCTGTTCGCCCGGGCCATGAAGGACGCGCGCTGGGAGCTGACCGCCAAGCTCGGCAAGGACCAGTCCACCTGGAGCTGGGGCCGCCTGCACCAGCTGACGCTGAAGAACCAGACCATCGGCACCGAGGGCCCCGGCTTCCTGCAGTGGCTCCTCAACCGCGGCCCGTGGAACCTGGGCGGCGGCGAGGCCACGGTGAACGCGACCGGCTGGAACGCCTCCGGCGGCTACGGGGTCACCTGGGTGCCGTCGATGCGGATGGTCGTGAACCTCAACGACCTGGACAAGTCCCGCTGGATCAACCTGACCGGCGCCTCGGGCCACGCCTACCACGACAACTACTACGACCAGACCGACATGTGGGCCAAGGGCGAGCTGCTGGAGTGGCCCTTCGGCAAGGAGGCCGTGGACAAGGCCACGGTCGAGACGCTCACGCTGAAGCCGGGCTCATGAGCCGTCGGCCGCAGAAGTGAAGCGGACCACCCCCGACGGGGTGGCCACCGCCTGAACGGGGTGGTCGTGCGGTTCCTCCGGGACCCGCGCGACCACCTCTTCGTCGTAGAGGAGCACGACCAGCGCAGGATGCGCCCCGGCGCGCTCCAAGCGCGCGAGCACCCGGTCGTACGAGCCCCCGCCTCGGCCCAGCCGCATCCCGCGCCGGTCCACCGCCAGCCCCGGCAGCAGGACGGCGTCGGCGCCGGTGACGGCCTCCGGTCCGAGCCGGGGCCCGGCGGGCTCCAGCAGCCGCATCTTCCCCGGGTGCGCGGCCTCCGCGAGGCTGCCGGGGCCCTCGTACACCGCCCAGTCGAGGTCGTTGTCGGGCAGCAGGACGGGCAGCAGCACCCGCTTCCCGGCCGAGCGCAGGGCGTCGAGCAGCTCGCGGGTCCCGGGCTCGCTCCCGACGGAGACGTACGCCGCCACCGTGTGCGCCCCGGCCAGCTCGGGCAGTGCGAGGGCGGAGCGGGAGAGGGCGCGGGCCGCCGTCCGCAGGGAGCCGGGGGACAGGGCGCGGCGGGCGGCCAGGAGGTCCCGGCGCAGCTGCGCCTTTGCGGACGGATCGGGTGAGTTCACTGCCACGGCTGACTCGTATTTCCTTTCAAAAGCGGGCAACCAGGGATCTATTGCCGGAATCCATGGGTGAGGGCGTGACCCACTATGGTTCTGCCCATGACTCAGTTGCACCCCGTGATCAAAAAGGCCGTCATCCCTGCCGCAGGCCTTGGCACCCGTTTCCTCCCGGCGACGAAGGCGACGCCCAAGGAAATGCTCCCGGTCGTGGACAAGCCGGCCATCCAGTACGTCGTCGAGGAGGCCGTCTCGGCCGGACTGGACGACGTCCTGATGATCACGGGGCGTAACAAGCGTGCGCTTGAGGACCACTTCGACCGCAACTACGAACTGGAGTCCGCCCTCATCGCCAAGGGCGACGACGACCGGCTCAAGAAGGTCCAGGAGTCCAGCGACCTGGCCACCATGCACTACGTCCGCCAGGGCGACCCGCGCGGCCTCGGCCACGCCGTCCTGTGCGCCGCGCCGCACGTCGGCGACGAGCCCTTCGCCGTCCTGCTGGGCGACGACCTGATCGACCCGCGCGACCCCCTGCTGCGCCAGATGACCGACGTCCACGCCCGCACCGGCGGCACCGTTATCGCCCTCATGGAGGTCGACCCGGCCAGCGTGCACCTCTACGGCTGCGCCGCCGTCGAGCCCACCGACGAGGCGGACGTCGTCCGGATCACGGGCCTCGTCGAGAAGCCCGACGCCGCCGACGCCCCCAGCAACTACGCGGTCATCGGACGCTATGTCCTCAACCCCGCGATCTTCGACATACTGCGGGAGACCGAGCCGGGCCGCGGCGGGGAGATCCAGCTCACCGACGGCCTGCAGAAGCTGGCCGCCGACGAGAGCGTGGGCGGCCCGGTGCACGGCGTGGTCTTCCGGGGCCGCCGTTACGACACCGGGGACCGCGGGGACTACCTGCGGGCCATCGTCCGCCTCGCGTGCGAGCGTGAGGACCTGGGCCCGGAGTTCCGCACCTGGCTTCACCGTTACGTCACGGAGGAGATGTAGCACCTTGAGCAGCCCCGCCGCCGCACCGCAGGACACCGGCCAGCAGCGTCTGTGGTCGGTGGACGAGCACCTCGCGGACGTCCTCGCCGCCGTCCGGCCGCTGGAGCCCATCGAGCTCCAGCTGCTCGACGCCCAGGGCTGTGTCCTGGTCGAGGACGTCACCGTGCCCGTCGCCCTCCCGCCCTTCGACAACAGCTCGATGGACGGGTACGCCGTCCGCACGGCCGACGTCCAGGGCGCGAGCGAGGAGTTCCCCGCGGTGCTGACGGTCATCGGGGACGTCGCCGCGGGCAGCGGCGAACTGCCCGCCGTCGGCCCGGGCCAGGCCGCCCGCATCATGACCGGCGCCCCGCTGCCGCCCGGCGCGGAGGCCGTCGTACCGGTCGAGTGGACCGACGGCGGCGCCGGCGCGGGCGCGGCCACCGGCATGACCCCGGCCAGTGCGGCGCCCGAGGGCGCGGGCGGTGAGGTGCGGGTGCACCGCGCCGCCGAGGCGCGGGCCCACGTACGGGCACGGGGCAGCGACGTCCAGGCCGGGGACCTCGCGCTGGCCGCGGGTACGGTGCTGGGCCCGCCGCAGATCGCCCTGCTGGCCGCCATCGGGCGGGGCACCGTCCGGGTCCGGCCGCGGCCGCGCGTGGTGGTGCTCTCCACCGGCAGCGAGCTGGTCCAGCCGGGCGAGGCGCTGGCCCCCGGGACGATCTACGACTCGAACAGCTTCGCGCTGGCCGCGGCCGCGCGGGACGCGGGGGCCATCGCCTACCGCGTCGGGGCGGTCGCGGACAACGCCGACACCCTGCGCGCCACCATCGAGGACCAGCTGATCCGGGCCGATCTGCTGGTGACCACGGGAGGCGTCAGCGTCGGGGCGTACGACGTGGTCAAGGAGGCGCTGTCCTCGGTCGGCGCCGATCCCGAGGCCGGGGTCGACGCCGGGCGGATGGAGTTCCGCAAGCTCGCGATGCAGCCCGGCAAGCCGCAGGGCTTCGGCACCATCGGCCCGGACCACACCCCGCTGCTGGCCCTGCCCGGCAACCCGGTGTCCTCGTACGTCTCCTTCGAGCTGTTCGTGCGGCCCGCGATCCGCGCGCTCATGGGGCTGCCCGCCTCCGAGGTCAGCCGGCCGAGCGTCCGGGCCGTGCTCAAGGCGGACCAGCCGCTGCGCTCCCCGGCCGGCCGCCGGCAGTTCCTGCGCGGGGCGTACGACGGGGAGAGCGGCACGGTCAGCCCGGTGGGCGGGTCCGGCTCGCACCTGATCGCGGCGCTGGCGCACGCCGACTCGCTGATGGTCGTACCGGAGGACGTGACCTCGGTGCAGCCGGGGGACGAGCTGGAAGTGGTCCTGCTCGGCTGAAGTCCCGCCGGTGCGGGTAGCGTGTTGCACCACACAGGCCCTTGCGGGGCCCGGAGCGGGAGCGGCGCGCAGATATGAGTACGCAGAGCAGGCTGACGCACATCGACGAGGCCGGTGCGGCCCGGATGGTCGACGTCTCGGAGAAGGACGTCACGACGCGGACGGCGCGGGCCAGCGGGCGCGTGCTCGTCTCCCCCCGGGTGATCGAACTGCTGCGCGGCGAGGGCGTGCCCAAGGGAGACGCCCTCGCCACCGCGCGGATCGCCGGGATCATGGGGGCGAAGAAGACCCCCGACCTGATCCCGCTCTGCCACCCCCTGGCCGTCTCCGGCGTGAAGGTGGACCTCTCGGTCGCCGACGACGCCGTGGAGATCCTCGCCACGGTCAAGACCACCGACCGCACGGGCGTCGAGATGGAGGCGCTGACGGCCGTCGCCGTCGCCGGGCTCACCGTCATCGACATGGTGAAGGCCGTCGACAAGGGCGCCGTCATCACCGACGTCCGGGTGGAGGAGAAGACCGGCGGCAAGTCCGGCGACTGGAGCCGGGCGTGAACGCCCCGCGCGGCGGCGAGGTCCACAGCCACAGCCACGGGCCCGCGGCGGCCGGTGCGGACGCCGCCGGCGCGTCCGCGGCCCCCGGCGGCGCGGCGGCACCCGACGCGGGCGGGGCACCGCAGGCGGCCCCCGGCGGGCAGCCCGACCGCCCCCTTCGCGCCCTCGTGGTCACCGCCTCCAACCGGGCCTCGGCCGGCGTCTACGCCGACCGGGGCGGTCCCCTGCTCGCCGAGGGACTCCAAGGCCTCGGGTTCACCGTGGACGGGCCGCGGGTCGTCCCCGACGGGGACCCGGTCGAACAGGCGCTGCGCGAGGGCGTGGCCGCCGGGTACGACGTCATCCTCACCACCGGCGGCACCGGCATCTCGCCGACCGACCGCACCCCCGAGGCCACCGCCCGGGTGCTGGACCACGAGATCCCGGGCATCCCGCAGGCCATCCGGGCCGAGAGCCTCGCGAAGGTGCCGACGGCGGCCCTGTCCCGAGGCCTGGCGGGCGTGGCCGGCCGCACCCTGATCGTGAACCTGCCCGGCTCCACGGGCGGCGTCCGCGACGGCCTCGCGGTCCTGACCCGCGTCCTGACGCACGCCGTGGACCAGATCCGGGGCGGCGACCATCCCAGACCTGCGGGGAGCCCCAGCTGAACGGGCCCTCCTGGCCGGTGGTGCTGAGCGACGGCGACGTCACGCTCCGGCCGATAAAGCTGCGCGACCAGAGCGCCTGGCGGGAGGTCAACCGGCGCAACCGCGACTGGCTGCGGCCCTGGGAGGCCACGATCCCGCCGCCCGCGCCCTGGGGGCCGGTGATCCACCGGCCGACGTACCGCCAGATGGTCCGGCACCTGCGGGCCGAGGCGAACGCGGGGCGGATGCTTCCCTTCGTCATCGAGTACCGGGGCCGCCTGGTCGGCCAGCTGACGGTCGCCGGGATCACCTGGGGCTCGATGTGCGCGGGCCACGTCGGCTACTGGGTCGACCGGGAGGTGGCGGGCCGCGGGGTCATGCCGACGGCGGTCGCGCTCGCCGTGGACCACTGTTTCGGGAAGGTCGGGCTGCACCGGATAGAGGTGTGCATCCGCCCGGAGAACGGCCCGAGCCGGCGCGTGGTCGAGAAGCTGGGCTTCCGCGAGGAGGGGCTGCGTCCGCGCTACCTGCACATCGACGGCGCCTGGCGCGACCACCTCGTGTACGCGCTGACCGCGGAGGAGGTCCCGGAGGGGCTGCTGCGCCGGTGGCACCGGGCACGCAGCCAGGGGGCCTCGCCCTCCTAGGAAACGAATATCCGTTCGAATTCCTGGGTGCGGGAAACCGATTCGTCCATAACCTGATCCGAAGAATCACAAAAAAAGTCCGTGATATCAGCCAGTTCGTGCGACACACCGGCCCAATTGGCGGATCCGCTCGGCCGCGCCCCTCTACGGTGTGGGGTGTGAGCAGCAGCGGCCTCATCTACGCAGTCATTGTCGGGGCCTGGGCCGCCTACTTGGTGCCCATGTGGCTCCGGAGGCAGGACGAGCTGAACGAGGCCCGTCCGACGGAACGCTTCTCCACTGCCATTCGGCTGCTTTCGGGCCGGGCGGGAATGGAGCGCCGTTACGCCAAGGGGCTGCGTGAGCGGGCCGAGCAGGAGGCGCAGACCCAGTACCACGCGGACCCGGACGCCGCGACGGAAACGGTGAATTCCGTGGACGCCGACGCCCGGGCCGTTGCCGTACCCCCGACCAGGGCGGAGCCGCGGTCGGCGGTGGCGGAGCGGCACCGGCGCGAGCAGCGCCTGCAGGTGCTCGCCCGCCGCCGGCGCACCACCGCGCTGCTCTTCCTGATCTTCACGCTGGGCGCGGTCGTCGCCGCGGTCGGCGGTCTGGCGTACCTGTGGGCGCCCGCCGTACCGGCCCTCCTGCTGAGCGCGTACATCATGCATCTGCGCGTCCAGGAGCGCAGGCGCTACGAGTTCACCATGGACCGCAGGCGCGCCGAGGCCGCCGCCCGGCAGCTGCGCGAGACCCGGCAGCGCCGCCGCCACCCCGACGACACGACGACCGCCGCGGCCGAACCCGACCCCGCTCCGCCGGTCTCCCCCCAGGAGGCCGGCCGGCGCGCGCTGGTCGAGCAGACCGACCACGCCGAGTGGGTGGACCAGCAGCGCGAGCGCGAACGCGGCCCCGCCCGGGGCGACAGCTGGGAGCCGGTCCCGGTCCCGCTGCCGACGTACGTGACGGCCCCGGTGGCTCCGCGCGCCACGGGCCCGGCGGCCCCGGACGCCTGGAGCGCGGCCCGCTCCAGCGCGGCCGAACCGACGGACCCCCGCCTGCGCGCCCAGCCCGCCCCGGCCTCCGCGCCGGAGGTGAAGCCGCAGCACCCGGTCCGCGGCCGCGACCGGGGCCGCACCCCGCTGTTCGACCAGTACGAGAGCGACGAGCGCCCCCGCGCCGCGAACGAATGACGGGACCTGCGCGGATGCTCCCCGATAGCGGTTTTGGAGCACCGCCGCGGGGATGCTAATGTTTCACACGTCGCAAGGGCCTGTGGCGCAGTCTGGTAGCGCACCTCGTTCGCATCGAGGGGGTCTGGGGTTCAAATCCCCACAGGTCCACAGACGACAGTTTCCGAGTAGCTCTCGGGAATCGTCACGAGATCCCGTCCGGTCGCAAGACCGGGCGGGATCTCGGCGTTTGCGGGTGCGAGGGTGCCGGTCAACCCGCCCCGCCCGACGGCCCCTTCGGGCCGCTCCGACGGAACTCCGCCGCAGGTGCTTTCGCCCCGACTGCCCGACCTCCGGGGTGCCGGCCCCGGGACGGGGCCGCGCAGAATGGGACCGTGACGGATCTTGACGGTGCGACGGTGCAGGCCTGGGACGCGGTCGGCGGGGCTCCCGGGGTGGCAGGGCGGGTGACCTACCGCGGTGGCAGCGACCTGGGGGAGGGGCCGCTGCCCGTAAGGGAGTTGGCGCGGGCCACCGTCGGGGCCGCCGCGCTGGCCGCCGCGGAGCTCGGCGCCGTACGGGCGGGCGGCGGGGCGCAGGACGTGCCCGGGGTGGTGATCGACGAGGGGGCCGTGGCGACGGCGTTCGTCAGCGAGCGGCACCTGCGGGTGGAGGGGCGCGAGCCGGTGAACTTCGCGCCGCTGTCCGGCTTCTGGCGGGCGGCGGACGGATGGGTGCGCACCCACGCCAACTACCCGCACCACGAGGCCGCCCTGGTGCGGGTGCTGGGCGCCCGCACTCCCGGGCGACTGGCGGCGGCGATCGCGGGGCGGGCCGCCGAAGAGGTGCAGGAGGCCGTGTACGCGGAGGGCGGGCTCGCCGTCGCGGTACGGGAGAGCGGCTACGGGGAGCCGCAGCCGCTGGTGGAGGCGCGCAAGACCGGCGGCCGGGGCCGGGAGCTGGGCCCCGCGCCCCTTTCGGCCCCGGCGGCCGGGGTGCGGGTGCTGGACCTGACCCGGGTCATCGCCGGCCCGGTCGCCACGCGGACCCTGGGATGGCTGGGCGCGGACGTGCTCCGGATCGATCCGCCGAAGCTGCCCGAGGCGGACGACGCGTACGCGGACACCGGCTTCGGCAAGCGCTCGGCGCTGCTGGACCTGGCGGACGCGCGGGACCGGGCGGTCTTCGAGGGGCTGCTGGCCGGGGCCGACGTGGTGGTGACGGGCTACCGGCCGGGCGCGCTGGAGCGCCACGGGCTGGGTGCGCGGCAGCTGCACGAGCGGTGGCCGGGGCTGGTGGTGGCCGAGCTGTGCGCCTGGGGGTGGCGCGGGCCGTGGGCGGGGCGCCGGGGCTTCGACTCGCTGGTGCAGGCGGGGTACGGGCCGGCCGCCGCATGCGGGGACGGGGAGCGGCCGGGAGTGCTGCCCGCGCAGGCACTGGACCACGGGACGGGGTACCTGATGGCGGCGGCGGTGCTGCGGGCACTGGCCGAGGGTGGCGGGCGGTCGCTGCGGTTCTCCCTGGCCGGGACGGCCTCGTGGCTGGTCCGGGAGGTGCCGTCCGCAGCCGCCGCCGCGCAGGAGTACGCGGCGGAGCCGTGGCTGCGCGAGACCGCCTCCGGATACGGGACCGTACGGTACGCCGTGTCACCGCTGCCGGCCGGGGGGTGGGAGCGGGGGCCGTCCCGGTGGGGGACGGACGCCGCGCGGTGGAGCACGACCTGAGCGCACCCCGTTCCGGCGCGGCGCCGCCCCGCCGCGGCCGTCACGGGGCCAGGGGCTTGGCCATGCAGCGGCTGGAGTCGTAGAAGCGGTAGTGGCCGAACTTGGGGGAGGGGGCGTAGCCCGAGGAGAGGTAGAGGGCTATCGCCTCCGGCTGCTGGTCGCCCGTCTCCAGGACCATGCGGACGCGGCCCGCCGCGCGGGCGTCGGCTTCGAGTTCCGCGAGGATGCGCCGGGCCAGGCCGAGACCGCGGGCCTCGGGGACGACGTACATGCGCTTGAGCTCGGCGTCGCCGTCGGAGTAGCCCTCGTCGTTCTCGTCCTGGGTGCGCCAGCCGCCGCTGGCTATCGGGCTCTGCGCGGCGTCGTACGCCAGCAGGTACAGGCCCTGCGGAGGGGTGAACATCGCCGGGTCGAGGGGTGTGACATCGCCCTCGCCGTCGTAGCGCGCCTGGTACTCAAGTTGCACCTGGTCGTTGAGTTTCACCGCGTCCGGGTGGTCGTACGGTACGGAGCGGAGCTGGATCCCGTGAGACATCGGAACATCGTACGGAACCCTCCCGCTATGGTGCTGGGATGCTCACCGTGACCTCCGTGAATGTGAATGGGATCCGCGCCGCCGCCAAGAAGGGCTTCTCCCCGTGGCTGGCCGGGTCGGATGCCGACGTGGTGTGCCTGCAGGAGGTGCGGGCCGAGGAGGCGCAGATCCCGGCCGAGGTGCGGGAGCCCGAGGGCTGGCACACGGTCTTCGCCCCGGCCGCCGTCAAGGGCCGGGCCGGTGTGGCCCTCTACACGCGGCGGGCGCCCGAGCGGGTGCAGGTGGGCTTCGGGAGCGAGGAGTTCGACGGTTCCGGGCGGTACCTGGAGGTAGACCTGCCCGGTGTGACCGTGGCGAGCCTGTACCTGCCCTCCGGCGAGGCGGGCACCGCGAAGCAGGACGAGAAGTACCGGTTCATGGCGGAGTTCCTGCCCCACCTCGCCGCGCTCAAGGTGCGCGCGGCCGCGGAGGGGCGGGAGGTCGTGGTCTGCGGCGACTGGAACATCTGCCACCGGGAGGCCGACCTGAAGAACTGGAAGACCAACCGCAAGAGCGCCGGGTTCCTGCCCGAGGAGCGCGAGTGGCTCGGCAAGGTGTACGAGGAGGCGGGGTACGTCGACGTCGTACGCGCCCTGCACCCGGACACCGAGGGGCCGTACTCCTGGTGGTCCTACCGCGGGCGGGCCTTCGACAACGACGCCGGCTGGCGCATCGACCTCCAGGTCGCGACCCCCGGGCTCGCGGCCCGGGCCGTGAAGGCCTTCGTCGAGCGGGCCGAGACCCACCCGGAGCGGTGGTCCGACCACGCGCCGGTGACCGTGGTCTACGAGCTCGGCGTCTGAGACCCCGCGGGCCGGGACCCCGGCGGCCGGGACTGCGGCGCCCGCGCGCCCGGCGGCTGCGAGCGGGAGGCCTGGAGGCGGTCCATCGCCATCGCGAGTTCCGCCTCGACCACGCTCTTGGCCAGCGGGCGCAGGCGCGGTACGGCCTTCGGGGAGAGGTGCTCCTCGATGAGCTCCGTGAACAGGGCCGCCAGGGCGTCCGCGTGCGCGCGGACCCGGCGCCCGGTCTCCAGGACCGCCGCGAGCGGGACCCCTTCGCGGACCAGCGCGGAGGAGACGTCCAGCAGGCGCCGGCTGACGTGCACGATTTCGTCGCCGTCGGTGGCGACGTAGCCGAGGTCGAGGGAGGCCGCCAGGTTCTCCGGGGTGACCTCGCCCTCGAAGTAGTCGGCCAGGGCTTCGGGCGTCAGGCGGACCGGGGTCTCCTCGGACCAGCCCATGCCGAGCAGCTCGCCCAGCTGGCTGACGTCGCGGCCGTTCTCGAAGGCGGCGGTCAGTTCGGCGATGCCGCCGAGGGTGTGGCCGCGTTCGAGCAGGGCGGCGATGGTGCGCAGCCGGGCCAGGTGGTGGTCGTCGTACCAGGCGATGCGGCCCTCGCGGCGGGGCGGCGGGAGGAGCTTGCGCTCGCGGTAGAAGCGCAGGGTGCGCACGGGTATGCCGGCCGCCTCCGCCAGTTCCGCCGTACGGTATTCGCGCACTGTCCTCGCCGCTTCGGTCTCTGCCACGGACGAAGCCTATGGCGTACCGGCAGTAACTTTCCGGGTGCGACCCCTACCCAGGAGTACGGGGCTGCTCTACTCTCCCGATTGTGCCAGTGATTGCTGGCAGTGTGGCGCTGTGGTGATGACGGGTCTGGGCTGGACTGCGCGAGCGGATGCGGAAGGCGGCGGCATGGCGGGCAAGGGTGGCACGAAGCGGCGTGAGCACGTACGGGTGGCGGTGATCGGCTCCGGCTTCGGCGGGCTGGGCGCGGCCGTCCGGCTGCGGCGGGAGGGGATCACGGACTTCGTCGTCCTGGAACGGGCGGACTCCGTCGGCGGGACGTGGCGCGACAACAGCTATCCGGGGTGCGCGTGCGACGTTCCCTCGCACCTGTACTCGTTCTCGTTCGCACCCAACCCGGACTGGCCGAGGACCTTCTCGGGGCAGCCGCACATCCGCGCCTACCTGGAGCACGTCGCCGACACCTTCGGGCTGCGCCCGCACATCCGGCTGAACGCCGAGGTCACGATGATGCGCTGGGACGCCGACCGGCTCCGGTGGCGCATCGAGACCTCCTCGGGCGAGCTCACCGCGGACGTCGTGGTGTCGGCGACCGGCCCGCTGTCGGACCCGAAGGTGCCGCAGGTGCCGGGGCTCGCCGGTTTCCCCGGCAAGGTCTTCCACTCCGCGCGCTGGGACCACGACTACGACCTGCGCGGCAAGCGCGTCGCCATGATCGGGACCGGCGCCTCGGCCATCCAGATCGTTCCCGCCATCGCCCCCGACGTGGAGCGGCTCACGCTCTTCCAGCGGACCCCGCCGTGGGTGATGCCGCGCACCGACCGGGCCATCGGCGCCGCGGAGCGCTGGCTGCACCGCCGGCTGCCCTTCACCCGGGCCGCGCGCCGCGGGCTGCTGTGGGGCATCCGGGAGCTCCAGGTGAGCGCCTTCACCAAGCATCCCCGGCAGCTCGGGCTGATCGAGTCGCTGGCCAAGGCGAACATGGCCCGCTCGATCAAGGACCCGGCGCTGCGGGCCAAGCTGACGCCCTCGTACCGGATCGGCTGCAAGCGGATCCTGCTGTCGAGCGAGTACTACCCGGCGCTCGCCCGGCCCAACGTGGACCTGGTCGCCTCCGGGCTGAAGGAGGTCCGGGGCTCGGTGCTGGTCGCCGCCGACGGCACGGAGACCGAGGTGGACGCGATCGTCTTCGGCACCGGCTTCCACGTCACGGACATGCCGATCGCCGACCGGGTGGTGGGTGCGGAGGGCATGACCCTCGCCGAGCACTGGAAGGACGGGATGCAGTCGCTGCGCGGGGCGACGGCCGCCGGCTTCCCCAACTGGATGACGATCATCGGGCCGAACACCGGCCTCGGCAACAGCTCGATGATCCTGATGATCGAGTCGCAGCTGAACTACATGGCGGACTACCTGCGCCAGCTCGACGTGCTCGGCGGACGGGTCGCGCTCGCCGCCCGGCCGTCGGCCGTGAACGCGTGGAACCGGCGCGTGCAGACCCGGATGGAGCGCACGGTGTGGAACACCGGCGGCTGCACCAGCTGGTACCTCGATGCGCAGGGCCGCAACACCACCGTCTGGCCGGGCACCACCGGCGAGTTCCGCAAGGAGACGCGGACCGTGGACCTGGCCGAGTACGAGGTCGTACGGGTGCGGGAGCCACGGCATGAACAGGACCGGACACCCGGACGGGTCCCCGCCCAGGCCGCCGCCGCGCAGCCCGGCGCCGTGGAGCCCGCCGTCGTCCGGCCCGCGGCTGCCCCGGCCGCCGCCGAGGAGGGCGCCGCGTGAGCCGCCCGCCGCACGTCACCACGGGGCCGTACGCCCCGCCCGTCCCCCGCCGCGAGCTGACCGCGGTCTCCGCCGACGGGGCGCGGCTGCACGTGGAGGTGCACGGGGAGGAGGGCGCGCCGGCCGTGGTGCTGGCGCACGGCTGGACCTGCTCCACCGCCTTCTGGGCCGCGCAGGTCCGCGCCCTGGCCACGGCCGGCCACCGGGTGGTCGCCTACGACCAGCGCGGCCACGGCCGCAGCCCCGCCGGGCGCTGGTACAGCACCTCCGCTCTCGCCGACGACCTGGTCGCCGTCCTGGGCGCCACCCTCGCCCCCGGCGAACGGGCGGTGGTCGCCGGGCACTCCATGGGCGGGATGACGATCATGGCCGCGGCCGGGCGCCCGGAGTTCGAGGAGCACGCCGCCGCCGCGCTGCTGTGCAGTACCGGCAGCTCGCAGCTGGTCGCCCGGTCGCTGGTGCTGCCCTGGCGGGCCGGCCGCGTGAGAACGCGCCTCACCGGGGCGGTCCTGGGCTCCCGCGCCCCGCTCGGGCCCGTCACACCGGTGGCCGCCAAGGTGCTGAAGTACGCCACCATGGGCCCCGGGGCGACGCCCGAGCAGGTCGAGGCCTGCGCCCGGATCGTGCACGCCTGCGCCATTGGCCCCCGGCACGCCTGGTCCCAGGTGCTGGCCGGGCTGGACCTCGACGCCGGCCTGGCCGCGCTCACCGTGCCCACCGCGGTGATCGGCGGTACGCACGACCGGCTGACGCCGATCGTGCACGCCCGCCGGATCGCCGCGGCCCTGCCGCACTGCGTGGGGCTGACGGAGCTGACCGGCATGGGCCACATGACCCCGATCGAGGCCCCCCGGGCCGTCACCGGAGCCCTGCGGGAGCTGGCCGCCCGCCACCTGCCCGGCACCGCACGCACGACCGGCCACCCGACCGACCCCCCGACCGACCGCCTGACCGACCAGGAGAAGGAGAAGACGCCGTGAGCGCTCGCAGGAGTCTGGAGGGACAGGTCGCCGTCGTCACCGGCGCGGCCCGCGGCGTGGGCGAACTGCTCGCCCGCAAGCTGTCCGCGCGCGGCGCGAAGGTGGCCCTGGTGGGCCTGGAGCCGGAGGCGCTCAAGGAGGTCTCCGAGCGGCTGCACTCCGACAGCGACCACTGGTACGCCGACGTCACCGACCACGAGGCCATGGCGCGGGTGGCCCAGGAGGTCAAGCAGCGCTTCGGCAAGGTGGACATCGTCGTCGCCAACGCGGGCGTCGCCGCGGGAGGCCCGTTCGCCGACTCCGATCCCGACGCCTGGCGCCGGGTGATCGAGGTCAACCTGATCGGCGGGGCCGTCACCGCCCGCGCCTTCCTCCCCGTGCTCACGGAGAGCCGCGGCTACTTCCTGCAGATCGCCTCGCTCGCCGCGATCACGCCGGCGCCGATGATGACGGCGTACTGCGCTTCCAAGTCCGGTGTGGAGGCCTTCGCGCACTGCCTGCGCGCCGAAGTCGGCTACAAGGGCGTCAAGGTGGGCGTCGGCTACCTCTCCTGGACCGACACCGACATGGTGCGCGGCGCCGACCAGGACGAGGTGATGCGGGAGCTGCGCCAGAGGCTGCTCTGGCCGGCGAACCGCACGTACCCGCTGGGCCCGGCCGTGGACCGGATCGTGGCCGGCATCGAGCGGCGCTCGCCGCACGTCTACGCGCAGGGCTGGCTGCGCGGGATGCAGGGGGTGCGCGGCTACCTGCCCGGGATCATCGCCACCGTCGGGCAGCGGGAGATGAAGCGTTTCGGACCGAGGCTCGCCGGCGTCTCCAAGGGCCTCGTGGGGGCGGGGGGCGCCGCGGACGAGCAGGAGCGTACGCAGCGGCATTGACCGGAATGCGCGCCGGCTCGACGAGTCCGACGAGACCCCGGCAGCCCTGGCCGCAGCAGTGCCGAGGGGCGCGACCCGCAGCCGCGGACGCGCCCCTCGGGCATGTCCCGGCGCCCTCGGGCGTGCCCTGCCTACTCGCGCGGCGGCAGCTTCGGACGCCGCAGGTCCGGTACGTCCGCGTAGCCGGGCGGCACCGCGGCCGGCTCCTGCTCCAGCAACTCCACCGCCAGGAACACCGCGTCGTCCAGCTGGGCGTGCCGACCCTCCGCCCAGTCGAGCGGGGTGCGCATGATCGCGAGGTCCGGCTCCACGCCGTGGTTCTCCACCGACCAGCCGTACTCGGGGAACCAGGCCGCGTTCATCGGCACCGTGATCACCGTGCCGTCGCCCAGGGTGTGCCGGCCGGTCATGCCGACCACCCCGCCCCAGGTGCGCTGGCCCACGACCGGGCCGAGCCCCAGCAGTTTGAACGCCGCGGTGATCATGTCGCCGTCCGAGGAGGTCGCCTCGTCGGCGAGCGCCACGATCGGACCGCGCGGCGCGTTCGAGGCGTAACTGACCGGCTGGGCATTGCGCGTGAGGTCCCAGCCGAGGATCGAGCGGCTCAGCTTCTCCACCACCAGCTCGCTGATATGCCCGCCGGCGTTGCCGCGCACGTCCACGATCAGGGCGGGCCGGGACATCTCCATGCGCAGGTCCCGGTTGAACTGGGCCCAGCCCGAGCCGCCCATGTCGGGGATGTGCAGGTAGCCGCACTTGCCGCCGCTGAGCTCGCGGACCACCGCGCGCCGCTTGGACACCCAGTCCTGGTAGCGCAGCGGCCGCTCGTCGATCAGCGGGACCACCGCGACCCGCCGCGGCCGGCCCTCGCCGTCGGCGGGCCGGAAGGTCAGCTCGACCGTGGTGCCGCCCGCCGCCGACAGCAGCGGGTAGGGCCCGGTGACGGGGTCCACGGGCCGCCCGTCCACGTGCGTGAGGACCGCGCCTTCCCGGATCCCGCTGCCGGCCAGCGGGGAGCGGGCCTTGGAGTCGGAGGACTCGCCGGGCAGGATCCGCTTGACCATCCACCCTTCCTCCCGGTGCACCAGGTTGGCGCCGAGCAGGCCGATCGGACGCTGGTAGTGCGGCGGGCCCTCGTTGCGGCGCGGGGGCGAGACGTAGGCGTGGGAGGTGCCGAGTTCACCGAGCACCTCGCGCATCAGGTCGGCGAACTCGTCGGGCGAGGCGACCCGTTCGACCAGGGGGCGGTACTGGCTCAGCACCCCGTCCCAGTCGATGCCGCACATCTTCGGCTCCCAGAAGTACGCGCGGATCAGCCGGCCGGCCTCCGCGAAGGCCTGGCGCCACTCGGCCGCCGGGTCCACCTCGTGGTGGATGCGCCGCAGGTCCAGGTAGACGGTGGAGTCGCTGTCGCCCGACTCGGTCGCCGGGACCGCGCGCAGGTCGCCGTCGTCGTTGATCACCAGCCGGGTGCCGTCGCCGCTGACCGCGAACCAGTCCAGCCCGGAGGCCAGTTCGCTCTTGCGGGCCTTGGTGATGTCGAAGTGCTCCAGGGTCGGCTTGCCGCTGGTGTCGGCCGGGTTGGCGAAGGTCTCGCCGAGCGCGCCCGAGATCGGCCAGCGCAGCCACACCAGACCGCCGCCGTGCACCGGGTACAGGGCCGAGTACTTCGACGCCGTGACCGGGAACGGCGTGACCCGGCTCTCCAGCCCCTCGACCTCCACCGTCACCGAGCCGTCGCCCTCGCTCGACTCGCCCTCCACCGGGTCGAGTCCGCCCGCGGCCGGCCGGCCGTGGGGCGTGTACGCGAAGGGCGAGGGGGTCGCCGAGGACAGCGGCACCAGGTACGGGCGGCAGCCCAGCGGGAAGGACAGGTCGCCGGTGTGCACGTCGTACACCGGGTCGAAACCGCGCCAGGACAGGAACGCGAGATAGCGTCCGTCCCGGGTGAAGACCGGATGGTCGTCCTCGAACCGGCCGTTGGTGACGTCCACGACGGTGCTGGGACCGGGACCGGAGATCCTGGCCATCTTGATCTGCCGCAGCGAGCGCCCGATCCCCGGGTGCGACCAGGTCAGCCAGGCCCCGTCGGGGGAGAAGGCCAGGTCCGTGACGGGCCCGTTGACGGACCGGATCAGCTCCGTCACCTCGCCGTCGGACTCCTCCGTCGCGTCGATGAGCAGCAGGCGCCCGTCGTTGGAGGCGATGGCGAGCCGCTCCCCGTCCGGATCGGACAGCAGTTCCAGTACGCGGCCCAGCTTGCCCGAGGCCAGCCGCCGCGGCTCCCGCTCCCCCGAGGCCCGCGGCAGGTAGGCGATCTCGATGGCGTCCTCGCCCTCCGCGTCCGTCACGTAGGCGACCTGCCCGCCGCTGCCGAGCATCTCGGGCAGCCGCACCCGTACGCCCGGGGTGTCGGCGATGGTCCGGGCGGGTCCGTCGCGGTGGGTGAGCCAGTACAGGCTGCCCCGCACGACGACCGCGCTGGCGCGCCCGGTGGCGTCGACGGAGAGCGAGTCGACGTGGTGGGCGGCCGGGACCTGGTAGGTGCGCCGGCCCGGTCGGGGGCCGGCGAGCCGGACGTCGAGTCTGCGCGGCACGGCCTCGGGGGCCAGGGAGTCGACGAGCCAGAGGTCGCCGGCGCACTGGTAGACGACCCGCGAGCCGTCGCTGGAGGCGTGCCGGGCGTAGAACTCCTCGTGGTCGGTGTGCCGGCGCAGGTCGCTGCCGTCCGGCAGGACGGAGTAGAGGTTGCCGATGCCCTCGTGGTCGGAGAGGAAGGCGATCCTGCCGCCGACGAACATCGGCGCGTCGAGGTGGCCCTCCAGGTGTTCCAGCAGCTGCGTGCCGTGCAGCCAGAGCCGGCCGGTGGCGCCGCCGCGGTAGCGCTTCCAGGCGGCGGGCTCGTGCGGGGGTTTGCCGGTCAGCAGCAGGGTGCGGCGTTCGCCGCCGGGTTCCTCGTGGACGGCGATGTCGGAGACCGGCCCCCAGGGCAGCTGGCCGCCGGGCGAGCCGTCGGTCGGCACGCTGTAGGCCCACGCGTAGTAGGAGAAGGGCTGCCCGTGCGAGGACACCGCGAGGATGTCGCTGCGGCCGTCCTTGTCGGGCGGGGTCCAGCCGCAGACGCGGGTGTCGGTGGAACCCCAGTAGGTGAGCTGTCGTGCCGGTCCGCCGTCGACCGGGGCCAGGTGGATCTCCGGATCGAGGCTGCGCCACGTGGTGTACGCGATGTGCCGCCCGTCGGGCGAGAAGCGCGGATGGCCGGCTCTGGTCCGGTCGACCGTGATCCGCCAGGCGCGGCCGACCGGTTCTCCAGGCGGAACCAAGGGCGCTACCCAAAGATCGTCCTCGGTGACGAAGCACAGCAGATCGCCGTGCAGGTGCGGGAAACGGAGGTACGCGGCGTCGTGACTCACCCCACAATGCTTTCCGCGCTGCAGGGGCCTGGCAACTCGTACACGTGATCCATGCCACGCCATTCAGCGAAACGGAACGGTTTCGTTTCGCTAGGCCGGGGGAGTATCATCGAGGCGTACGAAACGGTTTCGTTCGGATGGTCGACAAGGAGGTGCCGCAGATGATCGACGAGGTTCCCTCGCGGCGCAGCCGGATCACCCCCGAGCGGGAAGCCGAGCTGCACGGGGCGGTCCTCGACCTCCTGCGCGAGGTCGGCTACGAGGCGTTGACCATGGACGCGGTCGCCGCCCGTACGAAGTCCAGCAAGGCCACCCTCTACCGCCAGTGGGGGAGCAAGCCGGAACTGGTCGCCAAGGCCCTGCGGTGCACCCAGCCGATGTCCCTGCGGGAGATCGACACGGGCAGCCTGCGCGGGGATTTCCGCCTCATGGTCGAGCACTCCGACGACGCGCAGATGGCCAAGGACACTGCGCTGATGCGGGGTCTGGCCCATGCGGTCCACGAGAGCCCGGAGCTTCACAAGGCGCTGCGGGACCTGCTGGTCGACCCGGAGATCACCGGTCTCCAGCTGATGCTCCAGCGGGCCGTGGACCGGGGCGAGGTCGCCCCGGACTGTCCGGCCCTCTGTTTCGTCCCGCACATGCTTGTCGGCGCGTTCATCGCGCTTCCGCTGATCGAGGACCGGTCCGTCGACCGGGCCTTCCTCGGGGACTTCATCGACGCCGTGGTCTTCCCCGCCCTCGGCGTCTGAGTCTTCGCGCACGTCCCTCTGCTGCTCCTGACACGCCGCTCTCGTCGTCGGGCCGGCTTTCCACGCCCTGATCCATCCCGGATCCATCCCACGACCTGAACGGGAGAACCACCTCCGTGGCCACCTTCCTCTACCGACTCGGCAGGGGCGCCTTCCGGCGCCGCGGTCTCGTCGCCCTCGCCTGGGTGGCGCTGCTGTTCGCCGCCGGCTTCGGCGCCGCGACGGCGTCCGCCCCCACGTCGGGCTCCTTCTCCATACCCGGCACGGAGGCCCAGAAGGCCTTCGACCTGCTGGACAAGAAGTTCCCGGGCATGGCCGCCGACGGCGCCACCGCCCGCATCGTGATCAAGGCCCCCGCGGGCGCGACGGTCAACGACCCGAAGAACAAGGCCGAGGTCGAGAAGATCGTCTCCGGCCTGAAGTCGGGCCCCGGCGCGGCCCAGGTCGCCTCGGTCACCGACCCCTACCAGGCCCAGGCCGTGAGCCAGGACGCCTCCACCGCCTATGTCAGCGTCAAGTACGACGTCAGCGGCATGGAGCTCAAGGACGAGACGCGCGACGCGCTCAAGGACTCCGGCACGCAGGCCAAGGCGGCCGGACTCACCGTCGAGATCGGCGGCGACGCGCTGATGACGGCCCCCGAGACGGGCTCGGGCGAGATCGTCGGCATCCTGATCGCCGGGATCGTCCTCGTCATCACCTTCGGCTCGCTGGTCGCGGCCGGACTGCCGCTGCTGACCGCGCTGATCGGCGTGGGCATCGGCGTCTCCTCGATCGCCGCGCTCGCCAACGTGCTGGACCTCGGCTCCACCACCTCCACGCTCGCGATGATGATCGGTCTCGCGGTCGGCATCGACTACGCGCTCTTCATCGTCTCCCGCTACCGGGTGGAACTCGCCGAGGGCCGCGCGCGGGACGAAGCAGCGGGCCGGGCCGTCGGAACCGCCGGTTCCGCGGTCGTCTTCGCCGGTCTGACCGTGGTCATCGCCCTGGTGGGCCTGGCCGTCGTCAACATCCCGATGCTGACCAAGATGGGCTGGGCCGCCGCGGCCACCGTGGTGATCGCCGTCCTGGTCGCCCTGACGCTGGTCCCGGCCATCCTCGGCTTCGCGGGCAAGAAGGTGCTGCCGGCCGGCACGAAGAGCCGGCTGTTCGGCAAGGGCCGCCCGGCCGGCGCCGCGCCCAAGCCCAACGGCGGCACCCGCTGGGCCCGCTTCGTGCTGCGCCGCCCGGTCATGGTCCTGCTCGTCGGCGTGCTCGGCCTCGGCGCGATCGCCATCCCGGCGAGCAAGCTGGAGATGGGCTTGCCGGACGACGGCGCCCAGCCGGTCTCCACCACCCAGCGCAAGGCGTACGACCTGCTGTCGGAGGGCTTCGGCCCGGGCTTCAACGGCCCGCTGCTGGTGGTCGTCGACGGCGACAAGAAGCTCGCCGACGAGACCCAGGGCCGGATCAAGGGCCTGGAGGGCGTCGCCGCGGTCACGCCGCCGGCTCCCAACGAGGCCGGTGACGCCTCGGTGATCACGGTCATCCCGAAGGACCGCCCGTCCTCGGCGCAGACCGAGAACCTGGTCCACACGATCCGCGACGGCAGCGGGGACGACGTCCTCGTCACCGGCGCGACCGCGATGAACATCGACTTCTCGCAGAAGATGAACGACGCGCTGCTGCCCTACCTGGCGCTCGTGGTCGGCCTGGCGTTCCTGCTGCTGATGGTGGTCTTCCGCTCGGTCCTGGTCCCGCTCAAGGCGGCCCTCGGCTTCCTGTTGTCGGTCGTCGCGGCCCTCGGCGCGGTCGTCGCGGTCTTCCAGTGGGGCTGGCTCGGCTCGCTCTTCGGGGTGGAGCAGACCGGTCCGATCATGAGCATGATGCCGATCTTCATGGTGGGCGTGGTCTTCGGCCTGGCCATGGACTACGAGGTCTTCCTGGTCACCCGGATGCGCGAGGCCTACGTCCACGGCGAGCGCCCGGGACAGGCGGTCGTCACCGGCTTCCAGTACAGCGCCCGGGTGGTCGTGGCCGCCGCCGTCATCATGATCGCGGTGTTCTCCGGCTTCATCGGCGCCAGCGAGCAGATGATCAAGATGATCGGCTTCGGCCTGGCCGTCGCGGTCTTCTTCGATGCCTTCGTCGTCCGCATGGCGATCGTGCCGGCGGTGCTGGCGCTTCTCGGCCACAAGGCCTGGTGGCTGCCGCGCTGGCTGGACCGGCTGCTGCCGAACGTGGACGTGGAGGGCGAGAGCCTGCGCAAGCACCTCGGCGAGGCGGCGCAGGACACCGAGGGCCCGGACAAGGACCGCGAGCTGGTCAACGCCTGACGCTCGCGCACCCCGTGGCCAACGGCCCGGCCCCGCACCCGGTGAACGGGTGCGGGGCCGGGCCCTTTTGGCTGCGGGCCTTGTGCCTGCGGCCCTTTTTGTCTGCGGGCCGTTGCGCCTAGCGGGTGACGGCCGGGGTGGCGGGGGCGGCCGGGGCGGTCGCCGCGTACGTACGGCGCAGGAAGCGGCGCAGGGCGGCGATGTCGAACTGGATCACGGCGACGCCCTCGGGGGAATGGAACTCGACCACCGCCTGGACGCGGCCGCAGGGCCAGACGCGTACGTCTCCGGTCCCCGTCGGGAGCTGGAGGCCGGACTCCAGGAGGGCCCGGGGGAAGACCCACTCGTTGTCGGTGCCCTCGGGGGTGAGGCCCGCGGGGAAGACGATCCGGACGGCCAGGGGCTCCGCGGGGGTGAAGCGCAGGGCGACCGGGATCTTCCGGTAGAGCGGGTCGTCGCTGATCACGCGGGCGACGACGCGCTCCTCGACGCCGGTGGCGGTGGCGGTGGCGGTCGCGGTGGCGTCGGCTCCGGCGGCGGCCGCGGGGGCGGCGGCCCGGGAGGTCGCGGTCGCCGTGGTCGCAGTGGCTGCGGTCGCGGGGGGATTCTCGGCGGTGGCTGACACGACAAGACTCCTCAGATCGGAACGTATCCGTCCGTATTGCCCCCAGCCTCGCACATTCCCACCATTCCGCGCGCCGGTCTTTGTGAGGTGCACGCTCTTGCCAACGGTTTGCAATAGGGCACTATTCTTGAGCGGCTAAAGGTTTTTCAGGTCAAGGCCCGGACAGCCCCGGGGTACCTCCCGGAGGAGTCCGGGGGAGAAGCGGAGCCCATCCATGCACGTGCCCGACGGATTCATCGACGCCCCCGTCTCACTGGCCGCAGGTGTCGCCGCCGCGGGAGCCGTGGCCGTGAGCCTGCGGGGCGCCCGCCGCGAGCTCGACGAGCGCGCCGCCCCGCTGGCCGGGCTGGTCGCCGCCTTCATCTTCGCCGTCCAGATGCTGAACTTCCCGGTCGCGGCCGGGACCAGCGGACACCTCCTGGGCGGCGCGCTCGCCGCGATCCTCGTCGGGCCCTACACCGGCGTGCTGTGCGTATCGGTGGTCCTGCTCATGCAGGGCGTCCTGTTCGCCGACGGCGGCCTGACCGCCCTGGGCGTGAACGTCGTGAACATGGCCGTGGTGACCGTGGTCGTCGCCTACGCGGTCTTCCGCGCCCTGCTGAAGCTCCTGCCGGACACCCGCCGCTCGGTCACCGTCGCCTCCTTCGCCGGAGCGCTGCTCTCGGTTCCCGGCGCGGCCGTCATGTTCACCCTCCTCTACGCCCTCGGCGGCACCACCGACGTGCCCGTCGGCAAGGTGTTCACCGCGATGGTCGGCGTGCACGGCCTCATCGGCATCGGAGAGGCCGTGATCACCGCCGCGACCGTGGGCGCCGTGCTCGCCGTACGGTCCGACCTGGTGCACGGGGCCCGCAGGCTCGCCTCGCCGCTGAAGCTGCGCATCGGCGGCGAGCTGGTCGACGCCCCGGCCGCCGCCCCCGCGGCCGCCGCGGCCCGCTCCGGCGGATCGACCCGGAAGGTGTGGGCCACCGGTCTGGTCACCGCGCTCGTGCTGGCCGGTTTCGTCTCCTTCTACGCCTCCGCCAGCCCCGACGGCCTGGAGAAGGTCGCCGCCGACCAGGGCATCGACCAGAAGGTGCAGGAGCACGCCGCCGCCGACTCCCCGCTCGCCGACTACAGCGTCAAGGACGTCGACGACGCCCGCCTCTCCGGCGGCCTCGCCGGGGTCATCGGCGTCGGCGCGACCGTCGCCGTCGGCACCGGGATCTTCTGGACCGTGCGCCGGCGCCGTGCGGGCGACGCGGCCGTCCTGCCCACGAGCCCCTCCGCGGCGGGCTGACATGGGCGCCGGCCACGCCCACAAGCTCTACCGGCACGGCCACTCGCCGGTGCACGCCCTGCCGCCCCACTGCAAGATCGCCGCAGCGCTCGGCTTCGTCGTGGTCGTCGTGTCCACACCGCGCGAGGCGGTGTGGGCCTTCGGCCTGTACGCCCTCCTCATCGCCGCGGTCACGGCGACCGCCCGGATTCCCGCGGGCTTCCTGCTGCGCCGGCTGCTGATCGAGGTCCCGTTCGTCGCCTTCGCCGTGCTGATGCCCTTCGTGGCCCAGGGCGAGCGGGTGGACGTACTCGGCCTCTCGCTCAGCGTCTCCGGCCTGTGGGGCGCCTGGAACGTCCTGGCCAAGGGCACCCTGGGAGTCGCCGCCTCCGTCCTGCTGGCCTCCACCACCGAGCTCCGGTCCCTGCTGCTCGGGCTGCAGCGCCTCAAGCTGCCGCCGCTGCTCGTCCAGATCGCCTCGTTCATGATCCGGTACGGCGACGTGATCACCGACGAGCTGCGCAGGATGTCGATCGCCCGGCGCTCGCGCGGGTTCGAAGCCTCCGGCATCCGCCACTGGGGGGTCCTCGCCAAGACGGCCGGAGCCCTCTTCATCCGCTCCTACGAGCGCGGCGAGCGGGTCTACCTCGCCATGGTCAGCCGCGGCTACACCGGTTCCATGCCGGTGATCGACGACGTCGCGGCCACGCGCGCCCAGTGGGCGTACGCGGCCGCCCTCCCCGTGACGGCCCTCGCCGTCTGTCTGATGGGATGGACGCTGTGACTCCTTCCGCCTCCCTTCCCCCGTCCCCTCCTCCGTCCCTGGAGGTCAGCGGCCTCGCCTTCGCCTACCCCGACGGCCACCAGGCCCTCTTCGGGGTGGACCTCACCGTCGGGCAGGGGGAGCGGGTGGCGCTGCTCGGCCCCAACGGCGCCGGCAAGACCACCCTGGTGCTGCACCTCAACGGCATCCTCGACGGCGGGGTCGGCACGGTCGCGGTGGCCGGGCTCCCGGTGGAGAAGCGCAACCTCGCCGAGATCCGGCGCCGGGTCGGGATCGTCTTCCAGGACCCCGACGACCAGCTGTTCATGCCGACCGTCCGGGAGGACGTGGCCTTCGGCCCGGCGGCCGCCGGGCTGCGCGGCGCCGAACTGGAGGCGCGGGTGCGCGGGGCCCTCGACCAGGTCGGGATGGCGGCCTTCGCCGACCGGCCGCCGCACCACCTGTCCTTCGGCCAGCGCCGCCGGGTCGCGGTGGCGACCGTCCTCGCCATGCAGCCGGAGATCCTCGTCCTCGACGAGCCCTCCTCCAACCTGGACCCGGCCTCGCGGCGCGAGCTGGCCGACATCCTGCGCTCCCTGGACGTGACCGTGCTGATGGTCACGCACGACCTGCCGTACGCGCTGGAGCTGTGCCCGCGCTCGGTGATCCTCAGCGAGGGGGTCATCGCCGCCGACGGGCGCACACAGGACCTGCTGTGCGACGAGGAGCTGATGCGGGCGCACCGGCTGGAGCTCCCGTTCGGCTTCGACCCGCGTTCGGTTTCGGTGGCATAAGTCGGACCAGGCGATTGTTGGACCGCTCGTGAACATCCAGGGTGAGGTGGCGGAGGGCTTCGAGGCCGTCCGGGACGCTTTCGTACGCAATGTCGAGGTGCTCGGGGACCGGGGCGCGGCGGTGGCCGTGTACCGGGACGGCCGGAAGGTCGTGGACCTGTGGGCGGGCCCCAAGGACGTCGACGGCGGCGAGGACGGCGAGCCCTGGGCAGCGGGCACCGCGCAGGTGGTGCGCTCGGCCACCAAGGGGGTCGCCGCCGTCGTACCGCTGCTGCTGCACCAGCGCGGGCTGCTGGACCTGGACGCGCCCGTGGGGGCGTACTGGCCCGAGTTCAAGGCGGGCGGCAAGGAGCGGGTGCTGGTCCGCGACCTGCTCGCGCACCGGGCCGGGGTGCCCGCGCTGGACGTGCCGCTGACCCCGGCCGAGGCCGTGGACGGGACCTCCGGGGCGCGTGCGGTCGCCGAGCAGCAGGCCTTCTGGGAGCCGGGGACGGCCCACGGCTACCACGCGCAGACCTACAGCTGGCTGCTGTCGGAGCTGGTGCTGCGGGCGACCGGGGCCTGTCTGGGCCAGTGGCTGGCGCAGGAGGTGACGGGCCCGCGCGGGCTGGAGTTCTGGATCGGCCTGCCGCAGGCGGAGACGGCCCGGGTGGGCCGGGTGGGTCCGGTCGAGCCGCCGCAGACGGCGGGGGGCCTGCGGACGCGGCCCCGGCGCAACGTGTCGGAGGCGTACGCGGACCCCTCCTCGCTGACCCGCCGCGCCTTCGCCGCGATCACCCCGTTGGCGGACGAGAACGCCCCGGAGTTCCGGGCCGCCGAACTCCCCGCCTCGGCGGGCATCGGCACCGCCCGCGGCCTGGCCGGCCTGTACGCGGCCCTGCTCGGCGACACGGAGGACGGCACGCGGCTGTTCACCCCGGAGACGCTCCGCCTGGCGGGTACGGAGCTCTCCTCCGGGCCGGACCGGGTCCTGGTCGTCAACACCCGCTTCGGCCCGGGCTACATGCTGCACAGCCCGGCCTCGCCGCTGCTCTCCCCGGCCTCCTTCGGACATCCGGGCCGGGGCGGCTCGCTCGGCTTCGCGGACCCGGAGGCGGGCATCGGCTTCGGCTACGTCACCAACGCCCACGCCCCCTCGGTCACCGCCGACCCCCGCGCCCAGGCACTCGTCCGGGCGCTGCGCGCCGGCCTCTGACACGGCCTGGGACCCCGCGCCCCGCTCGCCGCGGGGCGCAGTTCCCGTCCCCGGTTCAGGAGTTGAGCACCGCCGCGACGATCGGGCCGGCCGCGTCACCGCCGTGGCCGCCGCCCTCGACCATCGCGGCGGCCGCGACGTCACCGCTGTAGCCGGTGAACCAGCTGTCGGGGCTGCCCGCGCCGTCGACCTCCGCCGAGCCGGTCTTCGCGCCCTTGTCCGAGCCGCCGACCGACCGCATCACCTGTGCCGCGGTCCCGCTCGTCGCCGTCAGCCGCATCATCTGCACCAGCTGCTGCTGCACGGACGGCTTCATGCGCCGCTCCGCGGTGGCGACCGTACGGCCGTCCAGGTCCGCCGCGACCAGCAGCGGCTGGTGGAACTGTCCGCTGCGCGCGGTCGCCGTGACGGAGGCGATGTTCAGCGGGTTCATGGTGATCTGGCCCTGCCCGATGTAGGCGGCGGCCGCTTCGGCGCCACTGGACACCGGGACCTTGCCGTCGGTGGACTTGATGCCCGTCTTCCAGTCCAGGCCGATGCCGAAGACCTCCCGGGCCTCCTTCGACAGCGCCGCGTCGTCCTTGACGTCGTCGATCTGCTTGATGAAGGCGGTGTTGCAGGACTTGGCGAAGCTGGTCGCGAAAGTGGCGCCGGGCAGCTCGAAGTTGTCCAGGTTGTGGAAGGTACGGCCGCCCCAGGAGGCTTCCTTGGTGCATTCGGCCGGCTTGTCGGCCGCCGCCTTGCCGCGGTCGAGCAGCATCGCCGAGGTCACGATCTTCATCGTCGAGCCGGGTGCCCGCGTGCCCTGCATGGCCGCGTTGAAGCCGTCCTTGCGGTTGTTGGCCACGGCCAGGATGTGCCCGTTGCTCGGCTTGACGGCGACCACCGAGGACTCCGGGTACCGGGCGACGGCCTTCTCCGCCGCCGCCTGCACCGCCGCGTCCAGCGTCGTCTTCAGCGTGCTCGGCTCGCCCTCCACCAGGGTCAGCAGCGTCCGCTTCGGCGCGTCCTGCGCGGCCGGCTCGATCCACAGCTCGGCCCCCGCCTTCCCGCCCACCTTGCCGCCGTAGGTCTGGCGCAGCTGGTCGAGGACCGGCCGGAGCGAGGGGTACTTCTCGGCGGTCAGCTCCTCGCCGGAGCGGTCGACGGCCTTGACGGGCGGCGCCGCGGGGGCGCCCGCGCGCAGCTTCTCGTCCTTGCCGAGCTGCGGGTGGATCACCGCGGGCTGCCAGTCGACCAGCGGCTTGCCGCTGGTGAGCCCGCGGACGACGGTCAGCTTGGACTCGTACGCGAGCGGCTTGGTCACCCCCTCGTACGTGACCTCCGCGGCGACGGCGAACGGGATGGTCGTGCCCGTCTGCGTCCCCGGGGTGATCACGGCCTTGGACACGTACGCCTTGGCCTGGTAGTCCGCCACCGCCGTCTGCGCGGCCTGCACGTTGTTCGTCAGGTCGCCGGCCGCCCGCGCGTCCCCGGCCGCCCAGGCCGCGAGGAAGGCCTTCGCGGTCTGCGCGGCCTCCTTCTCGCTGACCGGCCCGCTCCCCTTCTCGGCCCGGACGGTGGTCCCGCCGTCCTCGCCGCGCCCCTGGCCGCTGTCCCCGACCAGGGCGTACACCCCGTACCCGGCCCCGCCGACCATCGCGAGGAGCACCCCGCCGACGATGGCACCCTTCGCCGCCCCGTTCACTGCGTCCCCTCCCGGATCCCCCGTTCTCTGAACGCGTTCAAAGAACCTCAGGTGCAGACCTTACGCGCTGCGAGCGAACGGTGTCACTCTTGTTACCGGACCGGGACATCCCCGCCTTGCACCCCGACCGCCCCGGATGCTCCTCACGCCCCGGAGGTGCAACGCCCGAGCGGGGCGCACCAGATGGAGGTGAGGACATGTGGTGCACCCCCTGCCGACAGCCGCAGGATGCGGAGATGACGGACGGTCAACCCGCATGGACCCCGAGTTGCCCGGCCCGAACCACCGGCGGCCGGGGCGGCGCTCAGCTCGTGGTGATGGATTGGCCGTCGTACTTGCCGCCTATGCAGGTCCACAGGCCAGTACCGGAGTCGTACTCCACACTTCCCTTGCCCTTCACGCACGTCGGTCCGGTGACAGCCGGTACGACGGCGTGCGCAACAGGAACCGCGGCGCCGAGAACGGCCAGCATGAGGGCAGCGGTGAACCCGACAAGTCGTGTACGCATGGGAACTCCCGTGAGGACGAGCGACACCAACATGTCGTCACCAGCCTCCCCCCGCACGGCGTGGAACGCACCCTGGCGAGGAGTGCTCGCGGCGCGCGCGCCCAGAGGCGCCCGCCGCGGACAAGAGGCAGGCTGGAGTTATGGCGAACACGCCCGAGGTGACCGTGGGGGCGCCTGACGACCTCGGCTTTCGGAAAGTCCTGATCAACGGAAAGTGCGTGGGCAAGGCCCGGTCCCCCCGACAACTCCGGAAAATCCTGTCTCGCGCTGACCCCACAGTCGGGCACCACGTCGATTGGCGCGGCGCGGACAGCACCGTCTGGCCGGATCAACCGGGATGGCGGCGCACCCAATGCGCCTTCATGGTCTTCGGCCTCCTCGCGACTGCATGGCCGCTCTTCCAGATCGGCATAGCGGACAGCGGTGATGCCCTCACGTACGGCGGACGCATCGCGGGATTCACCTTCCTCGTTGCGGGCCTGCTGGAAGTCATTGCCGCCGCGGCCGCCGTCGACTACTGGCATGAGCGGCGATGGCGTTACTCGGGAGTGACCGTCCTGGTCGGAGTCGTGATTGCACTCCTCTGCAGCATTTCCCTTCTCCTGCTGCAGATCGGTGAGCGTTTCACCCGCTACACCCTGATCGGCATGAGTCTCGCTCTCTGGTCTGGGGTGGCCCTGCTCGAACTGATCGAGTGCAGGGCGTGGAAGGGCCTTCGCATTCCCAGGAAAATCGCCATCGGAGCGCTCGTCTCTACCCTTCTTGCCGGTGCCAACCTGGCGTATTCACAGATCTACGTGCCCTATGTGAAAACCCCGCTGATACAGAGCGGGGCGGACTTCAAGGAGTCGAGTTGGAGGAGGGGAGGGGCGCAGATGTACGTGACGGTCCATCTGTACGTGAAGAACGCCGGCCAGGTCCCCGTGTACATCCTCGACAGCATCTACTGGATCCATGGCGCGCCCGCGAGCGACATGTCGGATAAAAAGCGCCCTCCGGACAAGTTGATCTACTACGGCGACTTCGTCTCGCCGGTGGGCCGTGTGCTGGATCCCGGAGACGTAATCGCCCAGGATGTGGTCGTCGAGATCAAGAATCCGGAGAGGCTCAATTACGAAGCCGTCAAGGCCCAGACCGAGGTCTACGTGATCAGAAAAGACAGGATGAAGCTGGGTGCTGATTACGGGCGTTCCGCGGTGAAAGGTCCGGAGCTCCAAAAGGAGTTGGAGGAAGGTGATCCCGTCGGCGCGCAGGTCAGATATCGATCGGAGATGTCCAACAGCAGCGAGATTCTGAACATGGTCCGCGGACGGCAGCGGATCACCGTGTGGAGGGTGGCCAGCGGTCCGCGGCCGACCATCATCGTGGACGTGCTGCCTCCGGGTGAGCGGATCACGTTCCATCGCGACGAGCCCTACGCGAACGAAAAAGCCAGCAAGCGGTACGGCCTCACCCAGGTGCGCGGTTCCACGGCTCAGACGCCCTACCCGGAACTCCTGGAGAAGGCCCGATAGGCCCCCTCCAGGGAGAAGGACTGCCGGCCGCTAGACCCAGGTGTCCAGCCACATGCGGCTGCGCCAGGAGTCCATCGGGATGGTCTGGCCCGTGTAGATCGGCCAGAAGTAGATGAAGTTCCAGATGATCAGCAGCACCAGTACGCCCGCCGCGATCGCGCCCAGGGCGCGGCGGCGTTCCGTCGAGCCCGCGGGGCCCAGGAGGGCGCCGGTCATCATCGCCACCGCCAGGCACAGGTACGGGACGAACACCACCGCGTAGAAGAAGAAGATGGTCCGCTCCTGGTAGTTGAACCAGGGCAGCAGGCCCGCGCCCAGCGCGCACGCGATCGCGCCCGCACGCCAGTCGCGGCGGAAGAACCACCGCCACAGCACGTACAGCAGGGCGAAGCAGCCCGCCCACCACAGCAGCGGCGTCCCCAGGGCCAGCACCTCGCGGGCGCACTTGCCCGCCTCCGTCGCCGGGCAGCCGTCCGTGCCGGGCTCGGGGGACTCGTAGAAGTACGAGACCGGACGCCCCAGGACCAGCCAGCTCCACGGGTTCGAGTCGTACGTGTGGCCCGAGGTCAGACCGACGTGGAATTTGTAGACCTCGGTCTCGTAGTGCCACAGGCTGCGCAGCCACTCCGGCAGGAACGACAGGGCACTGTGCTGGTCCTGCTTGGCGGCCCAGTCGCGGAAGTAGCCGCCCTTGCCGTTGTCCGGGCTCAGGATCCAGCCCGTCCACGACGCCAGGTACACCGCGAGCGCCACCGGCACCGTCGACAGGAAGCCCGGCAGTGCGTCCCGGCGCAGCATCGCCGCGTACGGGGCGCCCGCGCCCGCGGTGCGCCGCGCCGCCGCGTCCCACAGCACCGTCAGCACCCCGAAGAAGGCCAGGACGATCAGCCCGTTCCACTTCGTGCCGAAGGCGAGCCCCAGGCACACCCCCGCCAGGATCCGGTACGGGCGCAGGCCCAGCCGCAGCGTCTCCGCGATCCGTACGTCCGGGCGGGTACGGCCCTCCTCGTCCACCGGCAGCGCGGCGGCGAGCCTGGCCCGCGCCCGGTCCCGGTCGATCAGCAGCGCCCCGAAGGCCGCCAGCACGAAGAACATCAGCACCAGGTCGAGCAGGGCGGTCCGGCTCATCACCAGGTGCAGGCCGTCCACCGCCAGCAGCGCCCCCGCGAGGCAGCCCAGGAAGGTGGAGCGGAACAGGCGCCGCCCGATCCGGCACAGCATCAGCACCGACAGCGTGCCGAGCACGGCCGTCATGAAGCGCCACCCGAACGGCGTGAACCCGAACATCCACTCGCCGAGCCCGATGACCCACTTGCCGACCGGCGGGTGCACGACGTAGCCGGGGTCGACGGGAAGCGCCACCCCGTCCGGGTTGGCGAGGATCGACTTGTCGATGTCCTTGGGCCAACTCGCCTCGTAGCCCTGCTGGATGGTGGCCCAGGCGTCCTTGGCGTAGTACGTCTCGTCGAATATCACCGCCTTCGGGCTGCCCAGGTGCACGAAGCGCAGCACCCCCGCCACCAGCGCCACCAGCAGCGGCCCGGCCCACGCCGTGAAGCGCTGCCACCCGTCCGCCGCCGACTCGTGGATGCCGAGCGCCGTCCACAACTGGCGTGAGGGCCGGGCGTACGGGGGCACCAGGCGGGAGCGGACGTCCCCGCGCCCGGTCGTCCGGGCGGGCGGCACGTAGCCGAAGGCGCGCAGGCGGCGCAGCCAGGTGGACGGCTGGTCTTCGCGCCCCGCCACGGGGGCGGGCGGGGCCCCCGCGGGGCTGGGCGGCGGCGTCGCGGTACTGGTCACCGGGTCATCGTAGGGAACGCGCCTGTGCGAACCCCAGCGCCGGGGCGGTCGGGTTGTGCCGGGCGGGGCGGGCGGGCCGCCGCTCCGTACGGGTCGGTGTCGTTCCGTCAGGCCCGGCCCGTCAGGCCCCGGCCGGTAAAGGCCGGCCCGTCAGGCCCGGCGCTCGCAGATCG
>NZ_JBEXRC010000052.1:0-49819 GCF_040612915.1 Streptomyces sp. NPDC006326
GCGGGCCGGGCAGTCAAGGGTGGCCGAAGGCCATCGCGAAGCGACGCGACGAAGGAGCGCCCTTGACGGCCCGGCCCGACACGGAAGGACAGTGGACTGACGGGAAGCCCCCGAACCCCCACCGACCCCGGCCGCGGGTCCCCCGCCCCCCGCAGCGGCGGCGCGCACGGCCGCCTCAGCCGCACCCACTGGCGGCCACACCGCCCCACCGGCCCCACCGCCCCACCGGCCCCGCCGAACGACCGAAGCGGCGGAACCGAAGCGGCGGGACCGAGGCGGGCGGGGGCCAAGGGCTACCCAGGGGTAATGCGGCGTGGCAAGCTGCGCCGCATGAATCTTCACGGGGACCGGGCCCGGTACGACCGGGCCACCGCGCATCTCGACGCCCCCCTCGCCATCGTGGACCTCGACGCGTTCGACGCCAACGCCGACGACCTCGTCCGCCGCGCCGCGGGCAAGCCGGTGCGGGTCGCCAGCAAGTCGGTGCGTTGCCGGGGGCTCCTCGAACGGGTCCTGGCCCGGCCGGGGTTCGCCGGGATCATGTCGTACACCCTCGCGGAGTCGGTCTGGCTGGCCAGGTCCGGGTTCGAGGACGTCCTGCTGGCCTATCCCTCCGCCGACCGCGCCGGCTTCGCCGAGCTCGCCGGGGATCCGAAGCTGGCCGCCGCCGTCACGGTCATGGTGGACGACCTCGCGCAGCTGGAGCTGATCGACCGGGCCCGGGACGGCGGTGCGCAGGAGATCCGGGTCTGCCTGGAGCTGGACACCGCGCTGCACCTGCTCGGCGGCAGGGTCCGCGTGGGGGCCCGGCGTTCGCCGCTGCGTGAGCCGGCTCAGCTCGCGGAGCTCGCGCGGGCGGTCGCTGCCCGGCCGGGGTTCCGGGTGGTGGGGCTCATGGGGTACGAGGGGCACGTCGCCGGGGTCGGGGACGCGCTGGCCGGGCGGCCGCTGCGGTCGCGGGCCATCCGGCTCATGCAGGGCGCGGCCCGCAAGGAGCTCGCGGCCCGTCGCGCCGAGACCGTACGGGCCGTGCGGGCGGCGGTGCCGGACCTGGAGTTCGTCAACGGCGGCGGCACCGGCAGCGTCCAGCAGACCGCCGCCGAGGAGGCGGTCACCGAGATCGCCGCCGGGTCGGGGCTGTACGTACCGCGGCTGTTCGACAACTACACCTCCTTCCGCGGCCGCCCGGCGGCGCTCTTCGCGCAGCCGGTGGTCCGGCGCCCCGGGGTGGGGGTGGTCACGGTGCTCGGCGGGGGCTATCCGGCCTCCGGGGCGGCGGGCCCGGACCGGCTGCCGCAGCCGTATCTGCCGCCGGGGCTGCGCTATGACCCGCAGGAGGGCGCGGGTGAGGTGCAGACGCCGCTGCTGGGCGGCCCGGCCGACGACCTGCTGATCGGCGACCGGGTCTGGTTCCGGCACGCCAAGGCCGGTGAGCTGTGCGAGCGGTTCGACGTGCTGCACCTGGTCCAGGGTGATCGGGTGACCGCTTCCGTACCGACGTACCGGGGCGAGGGGCGGACCTTCCTCTAGAAGCCGGAAGACGGTGTCCGCTAGAAGACTGTGTCCGTCTGGTCGGGGATGACGCTCGTGTCGCCCCGGCGGACGGGGCCGGGCGTGCCGTCGTGGCCGGTGTAGCCCGTGCTCGCGCACGGGTAGGGCGTGGTCTTCTGCTTCTTGGGCTCGATGAACATGGGGTTCACGATCCACTTGCCGTCGCTGTTGTCGTAGGCACGGCACATGAGTTCGTTCTTGTTGCGGTTGACGACGAGCCGCAGGGCGGTCGCGTCCCGCAGGAACGAGACGTCGGTGTCGGAGTCGCCCGCGGCGAACACCTGGCGGCGGGGGGCCGGCTGGACCTTTTCGGCGGCGGCGCCGCGGACGCCGAAGACCTCCTGGTTGATCCAGCAGCGCTTGCCGTCGATGTACGTGATCATCGTGTCGGCGCCGTCCGCGACGGATCCGCAGCCCTGGAGGTGGGGGGTGAACGTGCCGCCGCGCGTGGTGGTGTTGCGGATGCCGATGACGTGGTCGGGGGCGATTCCGGCGCCCTCGGCCCACACTTCGACCACCGGCTGGGGCGAGGCGGAGCTGATCCAGACGTCGAAGCCGGCCTTCTGGAGGCTCGTGACCAGGTCCCTCTGCTGGTCGTAGTACCGGACCCAGCCGGTGGCGGTGCCGCTGCCGACCTGCTGCCGGGTGCCGACGGGTGCGGCGAGGTTCTCGGCGCGGGCGGCGGCCGCGAAGCCGCGGATCTCGCGGGCGGTCCAGCCCTGCATCAGCTGGGGCAGCCAGGCGTACGCGGGTTCGGTCGTGCGGTGGTCCCAGCCGGCGAAGGCGGCGGCGCCGGCGCGGGTCGCGGAGGTGCCGTAGACGGCGGCGAGTTCGTCCGCGCAGCCGGTGCCCTCGGGGGTGCCGGTGGGCAGCGGGTCGCCGGGGGCGGCGAGGTCGCCGCAGGCGTCGGCGAGGGCGCGGGCGGCGTCCGGGGTGAGGTGGCGGCTGGTGGTGGACCAGTCTCCGGCGGCGGGCCGGCGGATCTTCCCGTTGCGCAGGAGCCAGTACATGGTGGCGTCGCCGACGTCGTTCTTGACGACGGTGTTGTCCCAGTCGAAGACGGCGACGGGCCGGGTGCGGGTCGGGCGGTACGGGTTGCAGGCGCCGTACTGGTCGATCAGCTGCTGGAGCCGGGCCCGGTTGTCCCCGTACCAGCCGGCGGCGAGCTTCGGGGTGGTGCAGGGGGCGCCGGGGCGGGCCGCCCGGGCGGCGGGAGCGGTGGCGACGAGGGCGGCGGCGGCCATCGCGGCGGCCGCGGCGGCCGCCGGGAGCCGCCGGGCGGTGGTGGGTCGGGTCACTGGGGTGGTCTCTCCTGGTTCCGGTGGGGTTCGTCGCGGTCCGGTAGGGTTCGTCGCGGTCCGGTGGGGTTCCTCGCGGTCCGGTGGGGTTCCTCGCGGACGGTGGGCTTCCTCGCGGACGGTGGAGCGCGACAGCCGGGCGTCGTGCGACGCCCGGCTGTCGGGGGAGTACGGCTGCGGCTCGGCGGAGCCGCCGGCCTACAGGGGCGTCACGTACGCGCCGGAGATGCCGCCGTCGACGAGGAAGTCGGTGGCGTTGACGAAGGAGGAGTCGTCGCTGGCGAGGAAGGCTACGGCGGCCGCGATCTCGGTGGGCTCGGCGAACCGCCCCAGCGGGATGTGGACGAGGCGGCGGGCTGCCCGCTCCGGGTCCTTCGCGAACAGTTCCTGCAGCAGCGGGGTGTTGACGGGGCCCGGGCACAGGGCGTTGACGCGGATGCCCTCGCGGGCGAACTGCACGCCGAGCTCGCGGGACATGGCGAGTACGCCGCCCTTGGAGGCGGTGTAGGAGATCTGGGAGGTGGCGGCGCCCATGATCGCCACGAAGGAGGCGGTGTTGATGATGGAGCCGCGGCCCTGGCGCTGCATGTAGGGCAGAGCGGCTTTGCAGCACAGGTAGACGGAGGTGAGGTTGACGTCCTGGACGCGCTTCCAGGCCTCCAGGCCGGTGGTGAGGATGGAGTCGTCGTCGGGCGGCGAGATGCCCGCGTTGTTGAAGGCGACGTCGACGGAGCCGTAGGTGTCGAAGGCGGTCCTGAAGAGGGCCTCGACCTCCTCGGGGCTGGTGACGTCGACCTTGACGAAGGTGCCGCCGACCTCCTCGGCGGCGGCCTTGCCCGCGGTCTCGTCGATGTCGCCGCAGACGACGTTGGCGCCCTCGGAGGCCAGGCGCCGGGCGGCGGCGAGGCCGATGCCGCTGCCGGCTCCGGTGATGACGGCGGTGCGGCCGACCAGGCGGCGGCAGACGATCTCTTCGGTGCTCTGACTGGTCATGGTCTTTCAGGCCTCCGTGCTGATGAAGACGTTCTTGGTCTCGGTGAATGCGGTGAGGGCTTCGGGGCCGAGTTCGCGGCCGAGGCCGGACTGCTTGTAGCCGCCGAAGGGGGTCCAGTAGCGCACGCTGCTGTGGGAGTTGACGGAGAGGTTGCCCGCGGCGACGGCGCGCGAGACGCGCAGGGCGCGGCCGAGGTCGCGGGTCCACAGGGAGCCGGAGAGGCCGTACTCGGTCGCGTTGGCCAGGCGTACGGCGTCCTCCTCGTCCTCGAAGGGCAGGACGACGGCGACCGGGCCGAAGACCTCCTCGGCCGCCACGGGCGCGGTGGGGGCGACGCCGGTGACGAGGGTCGGGGGGTACCAGAAGCCGGGGCCCTCGGGGGCGGTGCCGCGGACGGCGGTGAGGTCGTCGGTGACGTACGACCGTACGCGGTCCAGTTGTGCGCGGGAGATCAGCGGCCCCATCTGGGTCTTCTCGTCGGCCGGGTCACCGACGCGGACGCCTTCGATCCCCGGTGCGAGCAGGTCCAGGAAGCGGTCGTACGCGCTCCGCTGGACGAGGATGCGGGTGCGGGCGCAGCAGTCCTGGCCGGTGTTGTCGAGGAAGGCCATCGGCGCTGCGGCGGCCGCGGCCTCCAGGTCGGCGTCGGCGAAGACGATGTTGGGGCTCTTGCCGCCGAGTTCCAGGGTGACCCGCTTCACCCGTTCGGCGCATGCGGCCATGATCTGCTTGCCGACCCGGGTGGAGCCGGTGAAGACGATCTTCGCCACGCCGGGGTGTTCGACGAGCGCGTCGCCCGCGACCGTTCCGCGGCCGGGGAGCACCTGGAAGAGGTGCTCGGGGATCCCGGCTTCGAGGGCGAGTTCGGCGAGCCGCAGCGCGGTGAGGGGGGTGGTCTCGGCGGGCTTGAGGAGGACGGCGTTGCCCGCGGCGAGCGCCGGGGCCAGGCCCCAGGCGGCGATCGGCAGGGGGAAGTTCCACGGGGCGATGACGCCGATGACCCCGAGGGGTTCGAGGAAGGTGACGTCGATGCCGCCCGCGACGGGGATCTGGCGGCCGGAGAGCCGCTCCACTCCCCCGGCGGCGAATTCGAGCATGTCGCGTACGTTGCCGGCCTCCCAGCGGGCGTTGCCGATGGTGTGGCCGGCCTCGCGCACCTCCAGCCGGGCCAGTTCCTCGATGTGCCCGTCGACCACTGCGGCGAAGCGGCGCAGCAGCCGGGCCCGGTCGGCGGGGGCCGCCGCGGCCCAGCCGCGCTGCGCGGCGGCGGCTCGGGCGACGGCGGCATCGACATCGTCCCGTGTGGCGGCCGGGACGATGGCGACGATTTCCTCGGTGGCCGGATTCAGTACTTCCAGCGCATCGGACACGTGGTGCCTCTCAGACGTTCGGTTGCGATGTGTGCCGGGACCGGCAAGGCCCGGGGGCGGCAAGGCCGGGGGCGGCAAGGCCGGGGCCGGGCCGGCGGGCGGCCCTCAGAGGCGTTCGAAGGAGCGGCGCAGCTCCCAGTCGGTGACAGCGGAGTCGTACGCGTCCAGTTCGACGCGGGCCATGTTGCGGTAGTGGGCGACCACTTCGGGGCCGAACGCGGCCTTGGCGATCTCGCTGTTCTCCCACAGCTCGGCAGCTTCGCGCAGGGTGGTGGGAACGTGCGCGAAGTCGGCCGTGTAGGCGTTGCCCGCGCAGGCCTCGGGTAGTTCGAGGCGGTTCTCGATGCCGTAGAGCCCGGCCGCGACCAGCCCGGCGACGGCGAGGTAGGGGTTGACGTCGCCGCCGGGGAGGCGGTTCTCGAAGCGCATGGAGCGGCCGTGTCCGACGACCCGGAGGGCGCAGGTGCGGTTGTCCAGGCCCCAGGCCACGGCGGTCGGCGCGAAGGAACCCGGCCGGAAACGCTTGTACGAGTTGATGTTCGGGGCGTAGAGAAGGGAGAAGTCGCGCAGCGCGGCCAGCTGGCCGGCCAGGAAGTGTCGCATCACCGGTGACATTCCGTGTTCCGGGCCGTGTCCGTCCCCGGCCATCACGTTGTGTCCGTCGGTGTCGCTGAGCGAGAGGTGGATGTGGCAGGAGTTGCCCTCGCGCTCGTCGAACTTCGCCATGAAGGTGAGCGAGACGCCTTCCTGGGCGGCGATCTCCTTCGCCCCGGTCTTGTAGACGGCGTGCTGGTCGCAGGTGGTCAGGGCCTCGTCGTAGCGGAAGGCGATCTCGTGCTGGCCGAGGTTGCACTCCCCCTTCGCCGACTCGACGGTCAGGCCTGCGGCCTGCATCTCGTTGCGGATGCGGCGCAGCAGGGGCTCGATGCGGCCGGTCCCGAGGACGGAGTAGTCGATGTTGTACTGGTTGGCGGGGGTCAGTCCGCGGTAGTTCGCGTTCCAGGCCTGCTCGTAGGTGTCCTGGAAGACCATGAACTCCAGCTCGGTGCCGACCATGGCCGTGTACCCGAGCTCGGCGAGGCGCTCCAGCTGGCGGCGCAGGATCTGCCGGGGCGCGGCCACGACCGGCGTGCCGTCGTTCCAGGCGAGGTCGGCGAGGAGGAAGGCGCTGCCGGGGTTCCAGGGCAGGCGGCGCAGGGTGCCGAGGTCGGGGTGCATGGCGAAGTCGCCGTAGCCGCGGTCCCAGGAGGACATCTCGTATCCGTCGACGGTGTTCATGTCGGTGTCGACGGCGAGGAGGTAGTTGCAGCCCTCGGTGCCGTGTTCGAGGACCTCGTCGAGGAAGAAGCGTGCGGCGAACCGCTTGCCCTGGAGCCGTCCCTGCATGTCGGGGAAGGCCAGGACGACGGTGTCGATCTCACCGCTGGCGACGAGGGCGCGGAGCTCCTCGGGCGCGAGCGGCGGCTTGCGGTCTACCACTGGAATCTCTCCTTCGGTGAGCCGAGGGGGCCTAAGGTATTGAACAGAACCATTGCTTGGGAAGAGGAGGGACCGAGATGACCGGCACGGCGAGTGAAGGCGGCGCGATCGCACGGCTGAATCCGGTGTTGCGGCAGGTGCGGGCGGGCAACGGTTTCGAGGAGGCGCTGGAGCAGATCCTCCAGGTGGTCCGGCTGGGCCTGGTGCCCGGCGGCGAACGGCTTCCGCCCGAGCGGGAGTTGGCGGAGCGGATGGGGATCAGCCGGGTCACCCTGCGCGAGGTGCTGAAGGTACTCCAGGACCAGGGCCTGGTGGAGGCGCGGCGCGGCCGGTACGGCGGGACGTTCGTGCTGCCGCGCCCCGACACCCCGGCCGGCGGCACCGAGGACGAGCTCCGCCGGCGGGTGGTGGGCGTGGACATCGAGGACGTCCTGCGCTTCCGCGAGGTCCTGGAGGTGGGCGCGGCCGGCCTGTGCGCGGCCCAGGGGCTCTCCGAGGAGGACGGCGAACGGCTGCTCGCCGCACTCGCGGCCACGCACGACGCGCCGCTCACCGACTACCGCCGCCAGGACACCCTCTTCCACCTCACCCTGTGCGAGCTCGCCGGCTCCGCCACCCTGACGGCCCAGTACGCCGCCGTCCGGGCGACCGTCAACGACCTGCTGGACTGCATCCCCCTGCTGGTGCGCAACCTGGAGCACTCGCAGCAGCAGCACAGCGCACTCGTCGAGGCGGTGCTGGAGCGGGACGCCGAGGCGGCGCGCGAGGTGATGCGCGAGCACTGCTGCGGTACGGCCGCGCTGCTGCGGGGATTCCTGGCCTGAGGGGGTTTCGTCACCGCTGTTTGACGCAGGGGTCTTGCGCACTCCCCGCTCCGACCGCAAAGGTACGCCCCACAACCATTGCCTGAGGCAGGAGTGCACATGGCCGACGACACCGAGGCACGGCTCGCAGTCGCGCCCGAATCCCCCACCCCCTCCGGCAGCGGCGGCGACGGCTACCTGGAGCGCCGTACGCTGCGCCGCGGCAGCGCCGGCTGGCTGCTGCTCACCGGTCTGGGCGTCGCGTACGTCGTCTCCGGCGACTTCTCCGGATGGAACGTCGGCCTCGCCCAGGGCGGCTTCGGCGGGCTCGCCCTCGCCACCGTCCTGATGGGCGCGATGTACGCCTGCCTGGTCTTCTCCCTCGCGGAGCTGTCCGCGATCCTGCCGACGGCGGGCGGCGGCTACGGCTTCGCGCGCCGCGCCCTGGGCCCCTGGGGCGGCTTCCTCACCGGCACCGCGATCCTCATCGAGTACGTCCTCGCGCCCGCCGCGATCGCCATCTTCATCGGCGACTACGTCGAATCCCTCGACCTCTTCGGCCTCACCTCCGGCTGGCCCGTCTACCTGGCCTGCTTCGCGGTGTTCATCGGCATCCACCTGTGGGGCGTGGGCGAGGCGCTGCGCTTCTCCCTCGTCGTGACCGCGGTGGCCGTGCTCGCGCTGGTCGTCTTCGCGGCCGGCGCGTTCACCGGCTTCGACCCGGGCCGTCTCGACGACATCGCCGTCGACACCACCGCCTTCGGCGCGGGCTCCTGGCTGCCGCTGGGGGTGCTCGGCATCTGGGCGGCCTTCCCCTTCGGCATGTGGTTCTTCCTCGGCGTCGAGGGCGTACCGCTCGCGGCCGAGGAGGCCAAGGACCCGGTGCGCTCCATGCCGCGCGCCCTGTCCATCTCCATGGGCATCCTCGTGCTGCTCGCGCTGATCACCTTCCTGGCCTCGACCGGGGCGCGCGGCGCCGATGCCATCAAGGACGCCGGCAACCCGCTGGTCGTCGCCCTGGAGGGCGACCCCGGCCTGTCCTGGCTCAAGACCTTCGTCAACTACGCGGGTCTGGCCGGCCTCGTGGCCTCGTTCTTCTCCCTCATCTACGCCGGCTCGCGCCAGCTGTTCGCCCTGTCCCGGGCGGGCTACCTGCCGCGCTTCCTGTCCCTGACCTCCCGCCGCAAGGCCCCGTACCTGGGGCTGCTGATCCCCGGCGCGATCGGCTTCGCGCTGGCGGCGGCCACCGGGAACGGCCCGCGCATGCTCAACATCGCGGTGTTCGGCGCGACCATCTCGTACGCGCTGATGGCCCTGTCCCACATCGTGCTGCGCAGGCGGGAGCCGGGCCTGGAGCGGCCGTACCGTACGCCCGGCGGCGTCGCCACCTCGTCGGTGGCGTTCGTCCTCGCCCTGTCGGCGCTCGTCGCCACCTTCCTGGTGGACAAGGACGCGGCATTCATGGCCCTGGGTGTGTACGCCGTCGCCCTCGCCTACTTCGCGTTCTACAGTCGCCACCATCTCGTCGCCTCCGCGCCGGAGGAGGAGTTCGCGGCGCTGGCGCAGGCCGAGGCCGAGCTCACCCGCGACTGACCCCCGCCGCACGACCCGACCCTTCCCCATCCCTTTCGGAGGTAACCACCGTGCCCAGGCCGCTCATCGGCATCACCACCTACGTGGAGGAATCCACCCGCTTCCGGGTGTGGGACGTCCCGGCCTCCCTGGTGCCCGCGGGCTATTACGAGCTCGTACAGGCGGCGGGCGGCGCGGCGGTCCTCCTCCCGCCGGACGATCCGGCAGCGGCGGCGGAGGTGCTCGGCCGGGTGGACGGCCTGGTCGTCGCGGGCGGCCCCGACCTGGACCCGGCCCGTTACGGCGCCGAGCGCGACCCCCGTACGGGGCCTGCGGCCACGCAGCGCGACGACTGGGAACTCGCCCTGATCACGGCGGCGTTGGAGGCGGACAAGCCCCTGCTCGGCATCTGCCGCGGCATGCAGGCGCTGAACGTGGCCCTGGGCGGCACGCTGGTCCAGCACATCGACGGGCACGTGGAGACGCCGGGCGTGATGTCCTGGCACCCGGTCCGGCCGGTCGCGGGCACACGGTACGCGCAGCTGGTCCCGGAGGAGGCGGACGTCCCGACCTACCACCACCAGGCCGTCGACCGCCTGGGCGCGGGCCTGGTCGCCTCCGCCCACGCGGAGGACGGCACGGTGGAAGCCATCGAACTACCGGACACCGCCCGCTGGGTGCTGGGCGTCCAGTGGCACCCGGAAAGCGACAAGGACACCCGTGTCCTTGCCTCCCTGGTGGAGGCCTCGGCCGGTCCCCGCTGACCGGCTCCCCGCCGGCCCGTCGGCGCGCGCCTCCGCGGGCGGGCGCCGGCGGGCCGCCGGTCAGGCCGTGGCGCGGGTGAGGGAGAGGAGGTCGCGGGCCGGGCCGGCGGGGCGGGAGCCGGTGGGCCAGACCGCGCGCAGGGCGCGGTCGAGGGGGGCGCCGGCCACCGGCACCGCCACCAGGCGGCGCGCCGCGAGCTCGTCGCCCACCGCCAGCTCCGACAGGACGCACGGCCCCGCCCCGCTCACCGCCGCGGCCTTGACGGCCGTGGTGGAGGCGAGTTCCAGCAACGGCTCCGCGAGTCCCCCGGCGCCCGACAGGGCGGCGTCCAGCACCTGACGCGTCCCCGACCCGCGCTCCCGCAGGATCAGCGGCGTCCCCGCCAGCTCCGCCGCCTCGATCCCCCGTGAGCGCCGCGCCCACCGGTGGCCGGGGGCCACCGCCACCACCAGCCGGTCCTGCGCGATCACCACCGCGTCCAGCCCGTCCGGCACCGTCAGCCCCTCCACGAAGCCGAGGTCCGCCTCGTGGGCGAGCACCCGTGCGGCCACGACCGCCGAGTTCCCGGCGTGCAGCGACACCGCAGTCCCCGGCCGCTGCCCGCGCAGGGCGATCAGCCAGCCGGGCAGCAGGTACTCCGCAATGGTCATACTGGCGGCCACCCGAAGCCGCGAGTCCCGCCGGCCGCGCAGCGCCTGGGCGCCCGCGTCGAACGCCTCCGCGGCCTCCACCACCCGCCGGGCCCAGTCGGTGACCAGCGCGCCCTCCGCCGTCAGCGTCGAGCCGCGCGGCGAACGGTCCACCAGCGCCACCCCGAGCCGTGCCTCCATGGCGCGGATCCGGCTGCTCGCGGCGGGCTGGGTGATGCCCATCCGCTTGGCGGCGCCGCTCAGGCTGCCGGCCCGGGCCACCGCGAGCAGCAGCTCCAACGCACCCAGGTCCGGTACCCGGTGCGCCAGCGGGACCCACTCCTCATCAGCCATAAAGTCAGTTTATGACCTCATAGGGACATGGCCTCTGCCGCCCGGCGGCGCCCGGCGTGAGGCTGGGCCCATGGCCACCACCGTCGTACGACCCCGTTCCGCCACCCCGCGGACCCCCCGGGCCCACAAGGCCTTCCCGGCGCTCCGCCACCTCGGCCCCAACTGGTACGCCTCCGTCATGGGCACGGCGATCGTCGCCAACGCCGGTGCGACCCTCCCGTACCAGGTCCCCGGCCAGCGGGCGGCCTGCCAGCTGGTCTGGGCGCTGTCCGCCCTGGCCCTGGCCGTCCTGCTCGCCGCACGAGCCCTGCACTGGGTCCACCACCGGGACCAGGCCCGCGCGCACCTCCTCGACCCGGCCGTCGCCCCCTTCCACGGCTGCCTCTCCATGGCCCTGCTCGCCGTCGGCGCCGGCACCCTCCTCGTCGGCAAGGACCTGATCGGAGAGGGACCCGCGGTCGCCGTGGACGCCGTCCTCTTCACCGCCGGCACCGCCACCGGCCTGGTTCTGGCCGTGGCCGTGCCCTACCTGATGGTCGTGCGGCACCGGGCCGAGGCCTCCCAGGCCAGCCCGGTCTGGCTGCTCCCCCTGGTGGCCCCGATGGTCTCCGCCGCCGTCGGCCCGCTGCTGGTACCCCACCTGCCCGCGGGCCAGGCCCGCGAGGCGCTCCTGCTGGCCTGCCACGCCATGTTCGGCCTCAGCCTGCTGGCCGTCCTGGTGATGCTGCCGCTCGTCTTCGGCCGGCTGATCACGGGCGAGCCGCTCCCGCCGGCCCTGGCCCCCACCCTGTTCCTGGTCCTCGGCCCGCTCGGCCAGTCCACCACCGCCGTGAACCAGCTCGCCGACGCGGCCCCCCACGCGGTCGACGCCCCCCTTGCCGGAGCGTTCGCCGCCTTCGCCGTCGTCTACGGGGTGCCCGTCATGGGGTTCGCCCTGCTGTGGCTGGCTCTCGCCGCCTCGCTGCTGGTCCGGGCCGCCCGGGACGGCATGGGCTTCGCGATGACCTGGTGGGCGCTGACCTTCCCCGTCGGCACCTGCGTGACCGGCGCCGCCGGCCTGTCCCGCCACACCGGGCTGACCGCGTTCGCCTGGCTGGCCGCGGGCCTCTTCCTCGCCCTGCTCACCGCCTGGCTGCTCGCCGCCGGCCACACCCTGCGCGGCCTGCGCACCGGCCGGCTCCTCCCCCGCTAGCCGCTCGGCCGGCCCGAGCGCGGCCGGCCGCGCTCAGCGCGCCGCGCGCAGGGCGGCCGCCAGGGCCTGGGGGGCCTGCACCAGCGAGGGGCCGTACCAGGTGAGGAAACGGCCGTCGACCAGTGCGGCCGGACGGCCCGGGAACGCCTCCGGGCCGTCCTCGCGCGTGAAGCGGTACGGCTCGTCGGGCAGCACCACCAGATCGCAGTCGACGGCGGCCAGCTCCGCCACCGGCACCCGCGGATACCGCTCGGGGTGGCCCGCGTAGACGTTGCGCACCCCCAGCCGCGCGAGCAGGTCCCCGGCGAAGGTGTCACGGCCCAGCACCATCCAGGGGCGCCGCCAGACCGGTACGAACGCGCGCAGCGGGCCCACCGGCTCCGCCGCGGCCCACGCCGCCTCCGCCTCGTCCAGCCACCCCGGCCTCGGCAGACCCAGGGCCCCCACCAGCACCCGGTCCAGTTCGGCCAGCGCCTGGGGCAGCGAGCGGATCGCGGTGACCAGCACCTCCACCCCGGCGGCCCGCAGCGCGGCCAGGTCCGGGGCGCGGTTCTCCTCCTCGTTGGCGATGACCAGGTCCGGGCGCAGCCCCACGATCCGCCCCACGTCCGGGTTCTTCGTCCCCCCGATGCGCACCGCACCCCGCGCCTCCAGGCCGGCCGGGTGCGTGCACCAGTCCGTGACCCCGGCCAGCAGACCGGGCGCCGTCACCGCCACCGCCTCGGTCAGCGAGGGCACCAGCGAGACGACCCGCGTCCCGGTCAGTGGCCCGGGGAGGGCGGCTCGGAGGTCGCGTGGATGTGCTCGCCGACCGCCACGACCAGGAAACGGGTGTCCTCGCTGACCGCCCGCCAGCGGTGCCGTACGCCGCCGGACAGGAACAGCGCGTCCCCGCTCTCCAGCCGGTAGGCCCGCCCCTCCGCCTCCACCTGGCAGGCGCCGGAGACCACGTACATCAGCTCGTCGTTGCGGTGCTGGTACTCGCGACCCGCGTCCTGGTCCCCGGTGAATTCCAGCGCGTGCAGCTGGTGGTGCCCGCGTACGAGGGGGCGTACGCCCGGGGCCGGGGTGAGCCCCGAGTCGTCCCCGGCCCGCACCAGGTCGACCGTGCGCGCGGTGTCGGACGCGGCCAGCAGCTCGACGGCCGTGGTCTCCAGCGCATCGGCCACCCGTTCGAGGGAGCGCATGCTGGGCCGGGCCCGCTCGTTCTCTATCTGGCTCAGGAAGGGCACCGACAGACCGCTGCGCGCCGAAACGGCGGCGAGGGTGAGATGGAGCGCCCGGCGCCGCTTGCGCACGGCGACGCCCACCCGGAGCGGTTCCTTGGCGTCCTTGTCCCGCTCCTTGTCTTCCCTGTCGTACGAGCCGTCCCTGTCGTCCATGGCGGGGCTGCCCTCCCCTTGTCCTGGTCCGTCGCACATCGGTGTGCTGTAAGCACCTTACGCAGCAACCGCCTCCGGTTTCGCGCGCAAGAGCCCTCCAGGCTACGCCCCGGCGGAAACTCGTGTGCCACTTCCGATCACTCTTGCGGCCACTTCCCGTGCCCCCGCCCGTAACCGGGCGGTGTCGGCGGGGTGCGGCATCATCGTCGTCGTGACGACGACTCGACGCCTGATGCTCCTGGACACCGCCTCCCTCTACTTCCGCGCGTACTTCGGTGTGCCGGACTCCGTGAAGGCGCCCGACGGTACGCCGGTCAACGCCGTGCGCGGGCTGCTCGACATGATCGCGCGGCTGGTCCAGGACCACCGCCCCGACGACCTGGTGGCCTGCATGGACGCCGACTGGCGGCCGCACTGGCGGGTGGAGCTGATCCCCTCGTACAAGGCCCACCGGGTCGCCGTGGAGACCGGGACCGGGCCGGACGTGGAGGAGACCCCGGACACCCTGGCGCCGCAGGTGCCGATCATCGAGGCGGCGCTGGACGCCTTCGGCATCGCGCGGGTGGGGGTCGCCGGGTACGAGGCGGACGACGTGATCGGCACGCTGACGGCCCGCGCCACCGGTCCGGTGGACATCGTCACCGGCGACCGGGACCTCTACCAGCTCGTGGACGACGCCCGGCAGCGGCGCGTGCTGTACCCGATCAAGGGCGTGGGATCGCTCCAGGTCACCGACGAGGCCTGGCTGCGGGCGAAGTACGGGGTGGACGGCCCGGGCTACGCGGACCTGGCCCTGCTGCGCGGCGACCCGAGCGACGGCCTGCCCGGGGTGCCCGGCATCGGTGAGAAGACCGCGGCGAAGCTCCTGGACGCCTACGGCAGCCTGGCCGGGATCATCGCCGCCGTCGACGACCCGAAGTCGGGGCTGACCCCGGCGCAGCGCAAGCGGCTGGACGAGGCCCGGGCCTATCTGGCCGTGGCCCCGAAGGTGGTCCGCGTGGCCTCGGACGTGCCGCTGCCGCCCTTCGATCCGGCCCTGCCGGCCGTCCCGGCGGAGCCGGAGGTGGTCGACGCCCTTGCGCGCCGGTGGGGCCTGGGCGGAGCGGTGGCGCGCCTGGGCAGCGCACTGCGCCCTTGAGGTGCTAACTTAGGTACGCCTAAGTTTCAGGGGAGTCAGGGGAGACGCCGTGGCTGAAGGACGCGCCCGCTCGGTCGAGACCGCTACCGTCGTGCGCACCGAGCGGCTGACGCCGCACATGGTGCGGCTGGTGCTCGGCGGTACGGGACTGGCCCGGTTCGGCGCGGGCGAGTTCACCGACCACTACGTCAAGATCCTGTTCGCGCCCGAGGGCGTCACCTACCCCTCCCCGTGGGACCTGGACCGGATCCGGGCCGAGTACCCGCGGGAGTCCTGGCCGCGGCAGCGGGCGTACACGGTCCGCGCGTGGGACCCGGTGCACCAGGAGCTGACCCTCGACTTCGTCGTCCACGGCGACGAGGGCCTGGCCGGCCCGTGGGCGGCCCGCGTCCAGCCGGGAGAGCTCGTACGCTTCGTCGGCCCGGGCGGCGCCTACGCGCCGGACCCGGCGGCCGAGTGGCACCTGCTGGTCGGCGACGAGAGCGCGCTGCCGGCCATTGCCGCCGCGATGGAGCGGATGCCGGTTGGGGCGCTGGTCCACGCGTTCGTGGAGGTCGAGGGCCCGGACGACGAGCAGAAGATCGCCACCCCGGACGGGGCCGTCCCGCTGTGGATCCACCGCGGGACGCGGCCGGTCGGCGAGGCGCTGGTGGAGGCGGTCCAGAACCTGCCGTTCCCGTCCCGGGACGTCCACGCCTTCGTCCACGGAGAGGCGGCCTTCGTCAAGGAACTGCGCCGCCACCTGCGCCTGGAGCGCGGTATCGCCCGCGAACGCCTGTCCATCTCGGGCTACTGGCGCCTGGGCGAGACGGACGAGGGCTGGCGGGCGATCAAGCGCGACTGGAACGCCAGCGTGCTGGCCGAGCAGGAATCCGCCGCCTGATCTTCTCCCCCCGGGGCCCGCGGGGGACCCGCGGCGCGGGCTCGCCGACCGGCGGGCTCGGGCGATCGGCGCGAGAATGGCGGCATGCGTACCGTCGGTGTGCTGTCCGCAACGGGAGCGGCCCTGGTGCTGGCCGCAGGGATGGCGGTGGCGGCGCCGAGTCCGCCGCCCCCGCCGAAGCCGCTGATCGGCGAGGGCCAGGTCGACGAGGCCCTCAAACGCCTCCCCGGCTTCGTGGCCGACGGCATGCGCAAGACCGGCGTCCCCGGGGTGTCCGTGGCCGTCGTCCACCGCGACAAGGTCGTCTACCTCCAGGGCTTCGGGGTCCGCCGCACCGGCGAGACCGCGAAGGTCGGCCCGGACACCGTCTTCCAGATCGCCTCCCTCTCCAAGCCCGTCTCCTCCACGGTCATCGCCGGCGCCCTGAAGGACCCCGCCGACTGGGACCGCCGCACCGAACTCCCCGGCTTCGCCCTCAAGGACCCCTGGGTCACCGGCCACGTCACCGCCGCCGACCTCTTCTCCCACCGCAGCGGCCTCCCCGACCACGCGGGGGACCTCCTTGAGGACCTGGGCTACGACCAGGCGTACATCCTCGACCACCTCCGCCTGGAGCCCCTCACCCCCTTCCGGTCGAGCTACGCCTACACCAACTTCGGTTTCACCGCGGCCGCCGAGGCCGTCGCCCGCGCCCACGGCACGAGCTGGCAGAAGCTCAGCGAGGACACCCTCTTCAAGCCCGCCGGAATGACCCGCACCAGCACGGAGTTCTCCGCCTTCGCGCACGCCCCCGACCACGCGGCCACCCACGTCAAGAACCCCGACGGCACCTGGTCCCCGCGCTTCGTCCGCGATCCCGACGCCCAGGCCCCGGCCGGCGGGGTCAGCTCCACCGCCCGCGACATGGCCCGCTGGATGCGGCTCCAGCTGTCGGGCGGCACCCTCGACGGGACCCGGATCATCCCCGCCGACACCCTCGCCACCACCCACCTGCCGCAGATCCTGTCGCAGCCGCCCACCCCGCCCGCGAACCGCACCGGCTTCTACGGGCTCGGCTGGAACGTCTCGTACGACGACGCGGGCCGGCTGCGCCTGAGCCACTCCGGGGCCTTCGAGCTCGGCGCCAACACCAGCGTCACCCTGCTCCCGCTGGAGCAGCTCGGCATCGTCGTCCTCACCAACGGCGCCCCCGTCGGCGTCGCCGACGCCATCGCGATGAACTTCTTCGACACCGCCGAGCACGGCAAGCCGACCACCGACTGGCAGCCCCTGTTCGCCGAGATCTACGCCCAGGTGGACGGCGCCGGCCGCTCCCCCATCGACTACGCCCACCCGCCCGCCGGAGCCAAGCCGGCCCGCGCCGACTCCGCGTACACCGGGACCTACGACAACCCCTACTACGGCAAGCTCACGGTGGCGGCGGACCCCGGCGGCAGCGGCGGCCTCGTCCTCTCCCTCGGCCCCAAACCCCTGCGCTACCCGCTCACCCACTACGACGGCGACACCTTCAGCTTCGAGACCTCCGGCGAGAACGCGGTCGGCCGCACCGGGGTGACCTTCAAGGACGGCACCGTCCGCATCGAGTACCTGGACAAGACCCACCTGGGGACCTTCACCCGGCAGTAGCGGCATAGCCTGGACCCCGATGAGACGCAGAACCCCGGTACCCCCCTCGCCCCTCCCCCAGCGCGCCGGCATCGACCCCGTCCGGCTGCGGCTGCCCGCCGACCCGGACGGGCAGTGGCAGGACCTCGGCAGCTACCTCGCCGCCCGCTACGCCGGCACCCGCGGCGCCGGGTCCGTCGCCCGCCTGCTGGAGGGCGGACGGGTGCTCGGCGCCGGCGGGCGGGTGCTGCGCGCGCAGGACCCGTACGAGCCGGGCGCCTACCTGTGGTTCCACCGGGACATGGACCCGGAGCCGGCGGTGCCGTTCGGCCTCCGGGTCGTGCACCGGGACGCCCACCTGCTCGTCGTGGACAAACCGCATTTCCTGGCCACCACCCCGCGCGGCAGCCACATCACGCAGACCGCCCTGGCCCGGCTGCGCGAGGAGCTCGGCCTGCCGCAGCTCAGCCCGGTCCACCGGCTCGACCGGCTGACCGCCGGACTGGTGATGTTCAGCATCCGCCCCGAGGACCGCGGCCCGTACCAACAGCTCTTCCAGCAGCGGCGGGTGCACAAGCAGTACGAGGCCCTCGCCCGCCACGACCCGGCCGTCGACCTCCCCCGCACGGTCCGCAGCCACATCGAGAAGATCCGCGGGGTCATCGCGGCGACCGAGGTCCCCGGCGCCGAGCCGAACGCGGAGAGCCTGATCGAACTCACCGCCACCCGCGGCGGCCTGGGCCGCTACCGCCTGACCCCGCACACCGGCCGCACCCACCAGCTGCGGGTGCACATGAACGGCCTGGGCCTGCCGATCCTCGGCGACCCGGTGTATCCGCAGGTCACCGACCCGGCCCCGGACGACTACCGCCGTCCCCTGCAACTCCTGGCCCGCACGCTGTCGTTCACCGACCCGGTCACCGGAGCCCCGCACCGCTTCGAAAGCACCCTGACCCTCCAGGCCTGGGACGACTACGAGGCCTGGGCGGCATAGGCCGTCACCACGGCCGGTCCCCGTGGAAGGCTCAGCGCCGGGCTCCCGCGATGCGCAGCGCCGCGTCCGCGGTGGCCTCCGCGAAGGTGGCCACCGGGCGGCCCGGGTCGGAGCCGTGGATCAGCATGACGCCCTCGATGAGGCCGAACACCAGGTCGTTGCGCAGGGCCAGCCCGGCCCGGTCGCCGGCCAGTTCGGCTCCGGCGGTGGTGCCGTCGAGCAACGTGCGGTAGGCGTCCTTCAGTTCCCCGCGCATCCGGCGGAAGCGGGTGAACCGGGTGCCGCGCACCTCGGGCAGCAGATAAAGGGCGCCGAGGTTGTACGGGCCCCCGCACAACAGCGTCACGTCCGAGCGGCACAGCTCCCACAGCCGCTGCGCCGCGGGCCTGCCGGTGTCGGCGAGCAGCCGCCGGGCCAGCGCCAGCGAGGGCGCGACCGTGGACTCCAGGAGTTCGGCGAGGAGTTCCTCCTTGCCGCCGAAGTAGTGGTACATGGTGGCCTGGCGCATTCCGGCCCGTTCGGCCACCGCCCGCGTGGTGGTGGCCGCGTACCCCTGGAGGGTGAACAGTTCGGCCGCCGCGCAGAGGAGTTCCTCGCGCGGCGGCCGGCCACTCTGTGGTCTCAGCTGATCGGCGCGCGGCCGACCGACCCGTCTTCGCCTATCGTCCGGGCCCGTTCCCGAGCCCGGACCCGTTCCGCCGGTCATGCCTGCGATCGTCGCACAGGGACACGCCGGAGCGATCATGGCAAGAGATGAGATCTGGCCAACCCCACCCTCGGAGGAAGCCCCAAAAGGGCCTAGCCGACCGAGCTGTAGGCCACTACACCCCGAAGTAGCGCGTCCACGGCCTTACGGGCATTTCGCGCCACCGTGCTCCCGCCCTGCGAGGACGGCGGAGCGGAGGAGGCCGGGGCGGCCGCGGCGATCTGCCCCAGCACGTCGATGACCTGCTTGCACCAGCGCACGAAGTCACCGGCCGGCATCTCCGCCTCGCGCAGCACCTCGTCCAGGCTCTTGTCGGAGGCCCACTGGTACGCGGCCCACGCGAAGCCGAGGTCCGGCTCGCGCTGGCCGACGCCCTCCGCCTGGTGGATGCGATGCTCCTCCTCCAGGGCGTCCAGGCGGCCCCAGATGCGGACCATCTCGCCCAGCGCCGCCTTGGCCGCTCCGCCCGGCACCTTCGGCGCCACCGCGTCGTCGGCCTGGCGGGCCTCGAACACCAGCGCCGAGACGCACGCGGCCAGTTCGGCCGGGGTCAGGCCCTCCCAGACCCCGGCGCGCAGGCATTCCGACGCCAGCAGGTCGAGCTCCCCGTACAGCCGGGCGAGCCGCTTGCCGTGCACGGTGACCTCGTCCTCGCGCAGGTAGTCCAGCTCGGTCAGCAGCGCGTGGATCCGGTCGAAGGTCCGGGCGATGGTGTTGGTACGGCCCTCGATGCGCCGCTCCAGCGCCTGCGTGTCCCGCTTGAGGCGGTGGTAGCGCTCGGCCCAGCGGGCGTGGTCCTCGCGCTCGTCGCAGCCGTGGCAGGGATGCGCCCGCAGCGCGGCCCGCAGCCGGGTGATCTCGCGGTCGTCGGCGGCCACGGACCGGCCGCGGCCCCGCCGCTCCACCGTGATGTGACCGGCCTTGGCGCGCAGTTGGGACGCCAGGTCCCGGCGGGACTGCGGGGAGCGGGCGTTGAAGCTCTTGGGGATCCGCATCCGCTCGATGGCCTCGACCGGGACGGGGAAGTCCATCGAGGCGAGCCGCTTGACCTGCCGCTCGGCGGTGAGCACCAGCGGGCGCGGGCCCTCCGCGTACTCGTGGCCGCGGTGGCCGTTGACCCGCCCGGCCGGCACGCCCGGGTCCAGGACCAGCGCGAGCCCGGCGAACTTGCCCGTCGGCACGTGGATGATGTCGCCCGGCTTGAGCCGCTCCAGCGAACTGGCCGCCTGGGCCCGGCGCTGGGCCGCGCCCTGCTTGGCCAGGTCCGTTTCGCGGTCCTTGAGGTCCCGGCGCAGCTGCGCGTACTCCTCGAAGTTCCCGAGGTGGCAGGTCATGCCCTCCCGGTAGCCGTCCAGGCCCTCCTCGTTGCGCTGCACCTGCCGGGAGATCCCGACCACGGAGCGGTCGGCCTGGAACTGCGCGAAGGAGGTTTCCAGCAGCTCGCGGGAGCGGTGCCGCCCGAACTGCTGGACCAGGTTGACGGCCATGTTGTACGAGGGCTTGAAGCTGGAGCGCAGCGGATACGTCCGCGTGCCGGCGAGCCCGGCGAGGGCGCCCGGGTCCATGCCGCGCTGCCACAGCACCACGGCGTGGCCCTCGACGTCGATGCCGCGCCGCCCGGCCCGGCCGGTCAGCTGCGTGTACTCGCCGGGGGTGATGTCGGCGTGCTGTTCGCCGTTCCACTTGACGAGCTTCTCCAGGATCACCGTGCGCGCGGGCATGTTGATGCCCAGCGCCAGGGTCTCGGTGGCGAAGACGGCCTTGACCAGGCCGCGGACGAACAGCTCCTCCACGACCTCCTTGAAGGTGGGCAGCATGCCGGCGTGGTGGGCGGCGATGCCCCGCTCCAGGCCTTCGAGCCACTCGTAGTACCCGAGGACGTGCAGGTCCTCGGTGGGGATGGAGGCCGTCCGCTCCTCGACGATCTCCCGCACCTTCAGGCGGGCGGTGTCGTCGTTGAGCCGCAGGCCCGCGAACAGGCACTGCTGGACGGCGGCCTCGCAGCCGGCCCGGCTGAAGATGAAGTTGATGGCGGGCAGCAGCCCGTCGTTGTCGAGGCGGGCGATGACCTCGGGGCGGCCGGGGGTCCAGATCCGGCTGCGGGAGCGCCGCTCGCGCTCGCGGTCGGCCTCGCGGATCATCTTGCCGCGCCGCCGGTCCTTCGGGGCGTACGTGCGGCTGTTCTCCTCGCGCGCCATCCGCAGCAGGTCGGGGTTGACCTCCCGGCGGGCGGAGCCGCGGCCGCCGTGGTCGGACTCCTCCTCGAAGAGGTCGTAGATCCGCCGGCCGGCCATGACGTGCTGCCACAGCGGGACGGGCCGCTCCTCGGAGACGATCACCTCGGTGTCGCCGCGGACGGTGTCGAGCCAGTCGCCGAACTCCTCGGCATTGGAGACGGTCGCCGAGAGGGAGACCAGCGTCACCGACTCCGGGAGGTGGATGATCACTTCCTCCCAGACCGCGCCGCGGAACCGGTCGGAGAGGTAGTGCACCTCGTCCATCACGACGTAGCCGAGGCCCAGCAGCGACTGCGAGCCCGCGTACAGCATGTTGCGGAGCACCTCGGTGGTCATGACCACGATCGGCGCCTCGGAGTTGACGCTGTTGTCGCCCGTCAGCAGCCCCACCTTGGCGGCGCCGTAGCGCCGGACCAGGTCGGCGTACTTCTGGTTCGACAGGGCCTTGATGGGCGTCGTGTAGAAGCACTTGCGGCCCTGCTGCAGGGCCAGGTGTACGGCGAACTCGCCGACGATCGTCTTGCCCGAGCCGGTCGGGGCGGCGACCAGCACGCCCTTGCCGGCCTCCAGGGCCTTGCAGGCCTCGACCTGGTACGGGTCCAGGTCGAAGTCGTACATCGCGCGGAAGGGGAACAGGGCGGTGGCCTCTTCGGCGGCGCGGATCCGGGCAGCGGCGTACCGCTCGGCGGGTGAAAGTTCTTCGGTCATCTTGCTATCGAGCCTACCCGTCGCCTCTGACAACAGTCTCGATCTTTTATCGCACCCCGGGGACGGGATCCCCTACGCCAGCAGCCGGACCGCCGCCGGTACGCACTCGGCCGTCACCGGCAGCGGGCCGAGCGGTTCGCCGTCCGCGTAGGCGGTGATCCCGGGGGCCTCCAGCGTGATCTTCGCGGCCCGGTGGACGCTCACCTTCGGGTGGCTCAGGTGGGCGCCCCGGTAGACCTTCGGGAAGACCGAGAGCAGGGTGGTCCGGCTGCAGTCGCCGACGACCACGACGTCGAACAGCCCGTCGTCGGGAACGGCGTCCGCGCAGATCCGCATCCCGCCGCCGTACGAGGAGCCGTTGCCGACGGCGACCAGCGTGGCCTCAGTCTCGATCACCGGGCCGTCGTCGAGGGTGATCCGGTACGGGAACGGCCTGAAGGCGGCCAGCTCCGCGAGCATCGCCACGTCGTACTTGAAGCGGCCCGCCGGCAGCCGCATCCGGTTGCCCCGGTCGTTGACCCGGGAGTCGAAGCCGGAGCACAGCACCGTCCCGTACCAGGTGCCGCCGTCCGCCCCGCCCACGCGCCCGAGGTCGATCTCCCGGATCCGGCTCTCCTTGAGCGCCTCGGCGGCCAGCCGGCCCGCCTGCGCCGGATCCCGTACGGGCAGCCCCAGCGCCCGCGCGAAGTCGTTGCCGGTGCCCACCGCCACCACGCCGAGCGGCACCAGAGTCCCGGCCACGGCCTGCAGGGCCAGCGAGACCATGCCGTCGCCGCCGACGGCGATCACCGCCCCCGTGCCCTCCCGTACCGCACCGCGCAGCCGGTCGAGCGCGTCGCCGGCGTCGGTGCCGACGACGGTCCGTACGGAGAAGCCTGCGGCCCGGAGCGCGGAAGCGGCCGGCTGCGCGGCGTGCGCGCCCCGGCCGCGGCCCGCGGTGGGGTTGACGAAGAGGGTGATCTCGGCGCTCACCCTGGGGAATCTACCGGTCAGGTCGCGTCGTCGTAACCGTTGATCCGCCGGTGCTCGCCGTCCACCTGCTCGGGCAGGGCGGCCGCGGGGGCGACGGGTTCCATCGCGCCGATGGGTGCGGGCGTGAGGTCCAGCTCGGACGCCTCGTCGTCGGAGAGCAGCGCGTCCGGATTGGCGCGCTTGCGCCTGCGGTCGTTGACCAGGCAGATCGCGAGCGCGATGAAGTACAGGGCGACGATGGGCGCGGCCAGCGACAGCATGGTGAGCGGGTCACCGGTCGGGGTCGCGAACGCGGCGAAGATCGTGATGCCCAGCACCATGGCCCGCCACCAGCTCGCCAGCCGCTTCGCCGTGAGGACCCCGGTGAAGTTGAGCAGGATCAGCAGCAGCGGCAGCTCGAAGGCGAGGCCGAAGACCACGACCATGCGCGTGACCAGGTCGAGGTAGTCGTCGACCGGGAGCAGGTTGCGCGCGTGCTCGGGGGTGAAGTCGAGGAGGATCGTGGCGGTCTGCGGCAGCAGCTTGTACGCGAGCACCGCGCCGGCGCCGAACAGCGGCGCGCCGGCCGCGACGAAGCTCATCGCGTACTTCTTCTCGTGGCTGTGCAGCCCGGGGGCGGTGAAGGCCCACAGCTGGTAGAGCCACACCGGGGCGGAGAGCACCACGCCGGCAGTGAGCGAGACCTTCAGGGCGATCGAGAACGGGGCGATGAGGCCGTTCACGGTCATGTCGGCACAGGGCCGGCCGTTGCGCTGTGAGACCACCCCGTCGGTGCAGCCGACGGAGTCCAGCATCGGCTTCAGCATGAAGTCGATGAGGTCCTTGTAGTAGAAGGCCGCCACGACGGTGATCACGAGGATCGCCAGGACCGACTTGAGCAGGCGGTTTCTCAGCTCACGCAGGTGCTCGACAAGCGGCATCCGCCCTTCGGCGTCCTTCGCCTGCTTGCCTTGCTTCCCCTGCTTGCGGGCAGACTTGAGCAACCCACGTCCCTTGTCTCGTTGCAGATGGCCGGATGGCCGGTGTGACCGCGGCCCGGAAGGCGGCCGCGGACGGACGGTCAGCCCTGGGCGGTGTGGTTCGGCTCGCCGACGGGCCGCGAGCTCGTCACGTCACCGGGGGCCGCCTTGATGGTGCGCGGGGCCGCCTGCTGGGGCGTCTGGTCGGCGACCGTGGCGGCGGTGGCGTTGTCGTCCGCCGCGCCCTCGGCCTTCATGGCCTTCGCCTCGCTCTTGAGGATGCGGGCCGACTTGCCGAGGGAGCGGGCCATCTCGGGGAGCTTCTTGGCACCGAACAGCAGCACGATGACAGCGATGATCAGAAGGATCTCAAGGGGCTTCAGATTGCCGATCATGTGTGTCTTCCTTCTCACCGAAACGGCTGGTTGTGGTGGCGGGCGACCTCGGAGGAGATCCGTAGCCGCTCGACAAGGATCGTAACCCCCGGGGGTTAACGCCCGGCAATCCCCGGGGGTCTCCCGGCTTGCGTACGGCTCCGGCGGTCCGGACCCGACCGTACGGGGCCCGTGCCGCACTTGCCATAGACGTACGGATACGGGCGCACGCTACGGCCGGCCGGCCTGGCCCGCCCGGGCCAGGTCCGTCGCCGCCCGCTCCAGCTCCGCCGAGGCGTCCGCGACCCGGCGGCTGGACCGGGCCACCTCGGCGGACAGCCGCCGCACCTCCCCGAACACGCGCAGGGCGGCGACGGCGAGGACGGCGCACCCGAGGAACCCCAGGGCGATCGCGAGCATGGGCCACAGCATGGGACGAGCTTAGGGGATGCCCGGCCGGTCGCGGCGGGGCCACCCGCCGCCTCAGATGCTGCGCAGGGTGCTCACGCCGCCGCCGGTCAGCAGTTCCACGATCCGCTCACCCGCCGGCTTGCGGACGGAGGCACGGCACTCGGGGCAGGTGAAGGAGTAGAAGGTGGTCCGCCGGCTGCCGCCGATGACCAGCCGCAGCGCGCCGGCGTCCAGCTCGAAACGGGCCCCGCACTCGGGGCAGGCCGCCTTGAAGGAGACCGGCCCCGGCGCGGCGGGCCGCCCCGGCGGCCCGGCGGCGGCGGACACACCCCGTGGCCCAGACATTGGCGACATCGCTCGGCGCTCCCCTCAGCCCACTTCTGTTGCGTACGGCACGGCCCGCCGACCGGCGGCCCGCCCCCGGCACAGCCTGCCCACGGCGCTGCCCGCCCATGGCGGGCCCTGCCCCGGGCGCGGCCCGCGTACGGCTCCCCGGCCGTGCGCCGCGGCGCTCAGCCCTGTTCCCCGTACCCGGCGAGCGCCTCGCGGGCCGCCTGGCGGGCGCTGTCCGCCAGCTCCTGCGGCGCCACGATGCGGCCCTCGCGGCCCAGCCGCAGCGCGAGCCGGCGCAGCGAGGCCGGGTCGGGGCTGCGCAGGGTGATCCGCAGGCCGCCGCCGGGCAGTTCCTCGGCGCTGTCGTGCGGGTAGTACTCGGCGACCCAGCGCCCGCCCGGCCCGACCTCGACCACGACCTCCGGGTCCTCGGCGGCCGGCTGCACGAGCCCCTCGGACAGGTCGCGCGGCTCGATGGCGGGCGGCTCGGCCCGCTCGTCCAGCATGCGGATCTCCGCCACCCGGTCGAGCCGGAAGGTGCGCCGGGCCTCGGAGAGGTGGCACCAGCCCTCCATGTAGGTGTGGCCGACCGTGAAGAGGCGGATGGGGTCGACCTTGCGCTCGGTGAGCTCGTCCCGGGCGGGCGAGTAGTAGCGCAGCCACAGCCTGCGGCGCTCGGCGATGGCCCGGTCGACGTCGGCGAAGACCCCGCCCTCCGCCTCGAAGGTCACGTTCAGCCGGGCGCTGGCCCCGGCGGCCTCGCCCGCCGCCGCCTCCAGCTTCGCGGTGGCCCGCAGCAGGGCGTCCCGGTCGCTCTCGCGCAGGCCGGGCAGGGTGGCCACCGCGCGGGCGGCGACCAGCAGGGCGGTCGCCTCGTCGGCGGCCAGCCGCAGCGGCTCGGCGGTGGACTCCCCCGATGCGTCGGGGTTGCGCCACCAGATGCGCTCGCCGTCGGTGTCGATGTCGAGCAGGTCCCCGCCGCGGAAGCTGGTGCCGCACATGGGCAGCACGTCGAGGTCCGAGATCAGCTCGTCCTCGGTGATCCCGAAGGCGCGGGCGACGTCGGCGACGTGCGCGCCGGGGCGCTCGCGCAGGTAGGTCACCAGGGACAGCATCCGGCGGGTCTGGTCGATGGCGTTGGCAGCCATGCTGGTACGTCTCCCCCTCAGGGCACGTCATGCGGACGGTGCGGTCGTGCAGGTGCAGTGCGATGCGGTGCTGTGGTGGTGCGGCGTGGGCGGCGGCCGCGGCCCGCGCGGCGGGGTGGTGCGGCCGCGGGGCGCGTACGGTGCGTGCGCGGCCGGTGTCAGCCGGCGGCGACGGCGCGCAGCCGGTCCACCACGTCCGCCCTCAGGTCGGCGGGCCCCACCACCACCACGTCCGGCCCGAACTCCACCAGCCAGGCGTCCAGCCCGTGCCCGTACGGGATCTCCAGCTCGTCCCAGCCGTCCGCGCCCTCGCGCACGGCCGCGGCCCTGGCCCGCAGCGGGTAGCCCGCCCCGGCCCGCAACCGGATCAGCGCGGTGCGGTCGGCGCTCTCCCCGGCCCAGCTCGCGACGGTCTCCCGTACGGTCACCACGTCCGGCACCTCGGCGGTGTACCTGCCCGCCCGCGAGCGGACCTTGCCGGTGATCCGGGAGAGGCGGAACACCCGCTCCGCCCCGCGCTCGCGGTCGTACCCGGCCAGGTACCAGTGCCCGCGCCAGCACTCCAGCGCCCACGGCTCCACCTGGCGCGTCTCGGGCCGGGCCGCGGTGGACTTGCGGTAGTCGAAGACCACCGGCCGGCGGTCGCGGCAGGCGAGCATCAGCGGCTCGAACGCCGCCTCGTGGACCGGGATGCGCGGCTCGATGGCGCTGTGCTGGCCCTCGTACGGGGAGCCCGCCTCCGGCATCCCGCCGGCCCGCAGCTTCTGCAGGGCGCCGCTGGCGGCCCCGGCGAGGCGGGCCTGCTGCCAGACCTTCGCCGCCAGCCCCAGGGCCGCGGCCTCCTCGGCGTCCAGGGAGACGGGGGGCAGCCGGTTGCTGTCCCGGCGTGCCAGGTAGCCCGTTTCGCCCTCCAGGTTCTCCACCGTCTCGATGACCAGGCCGAGTTCCCGCAGATCGTCCTTGTCCCGCTCGAACATGCGGTTGAAGGAGTCGTCGTTGCCCGCTTCCATGTACGCCTCGATGGAACCGCGCAGCTCACGCTTGCTCAGCGGCCGTCGCGTCCCCAGCAGACACAGCGCCAGATTCATCAGCCGCTCGGCCTTGGCAATCGCCATCGACGCCGTTCCGCCCTTCTCCGCTCACACGACTTGCGCGTCGTGTACGTCCGTGACCGTTGACCGTACCGCCCCGGCGGGCCCCGGCAAAAGCGAGGGCCCCCGCCGCACGGCGGGGGCCCTTCACCGGTCACGCCTGGCGGATCAGGCGGCCATCAGGTCGCAGACGAAGATCAGCGTCTCGCCCGGCTTGATGGCGCCGCCGGCGCCGCGGTCCCCGTACGCGAGGTGGGCGGGGATCGTCAGCTTGCGGCGACCGCCGACCTTCATGCCCTGGACGCCCTGGTCCCAGCCGGAGATGACCTGACCGATGCCCAGGATGAACTGCAGCGGGGCGCCGCGGTTCCAGGAGGCGTCGAACTCCTCGCCGGTGGAGAAGGCCACGCCCACATAGTGGACGGAGACCTTGGAACCGGCCTTGGCCTCGGCGCCGTCGCCCTCCCAGATGTCCTCGATGACCAGGTCGGTGGGGACCGGGCCCTCGGGGAAGTCGATCTCGGGCTTTTCGAGCTTGTCGCTCACGGAACTGCTCCTAAAAACTGGTGGACAACGGGGACAGTCTTACATCACGGCGAGGATGTCGAGGCTGAAGACCAGCGTCGAGTTCGCCGGGATCGTCCCCTGCTCCTTGTCGCCGAAGGCCTGGTCCGGCGGGATGACCAGGAGGATGCGGCTGCCGACCTTCTTGCCGAGCAGGCCGTCCTTCAGGCCCTTGACCGACAGCTGCTCCATCGGCCAGGTGACCGTCTGGTCCGTGGCGTACGTGCTCTCGAAGGTCTTGTCGTCCTTCCACGTCTTGCCGTTGAACTTCACCACGACGCTGTCGGTGTCCTTGACGGCCGGGCCGTCACCCTCAAGGACGTAGTTCGAGACGAGCTTCGACGGCGGGGTGGCGTCCTTGGGGACGGTCACGGAGACTTCCTTGCCGTCCGTGTTCGTACCGGCCTTGGGGAGGTCCTTGTTGTCCTGCGCGACCTCCTTGCCGGTGGCGGAGGCCGGGACGCTGGTGCCCTTGACGATGTCCACCACGAAGACGAGCGTGGCATTCGGCTTGATCTTGTCGCCGGAGCCCTTCTCCCCGTACCCCAGGTCCGGCGGGATCACCAGCTCCAGGCGGCTGCCGACCTTCTTGCCCTCCAGGCCCTGGTCCCAACCCTTGATGACCATTCCGGCACCGATGGTGACCTCGAACGGCTTGCCCTTGCCGAAGCTCTGGTCGAACGGCTCCTTGCCGTCCCACACCTGGCCGAGGTAGTTGACCTGGGCGACGTCGCCCTTCTTCAGCGCCGGGCCGGTGCCCTCGCTGATGGTCTCCACCTTCAGTTCCTTCGGCGGGTCGCCCTTGCCCTTCGACAGGGTGGGCGTCTCTCCGAACTTGGCGCCCTTCGTGATGGCGGGCACCCCGTTCTTCATCTGGGCGGAGTCGGAGCCGCTGTCGCCACACGCTGCTGTCGACAGCAGCAGAAGGGGTACGACAAGCAGGCCGGCAAGTCGGCGCACGTGTTCCTCAGATCTCAGACGGCAAGCGGTCGCCGCCACTCTAAGGCGTGCGCAGGGCCCCGTACGAGATCCGTACGGGGCCCTGGCGAAGATCAGTGAGATGTCACATGCCGGCGATCAGCTTCTCCACCCGGTCGTCCACCGAGCGGAACGGGTCCTTGCACAGCACGGTGCGCTGCGCCTGGTCGTTGAGCTTGAGGTGCACCCAGTCGACGGTGAAGTCGCGCCGCTGCTCCTGTGCCCGGCGGATGAAGTCACCGCGCAGCCGCGCCCTCGTGGTCTGCGGGGGCACCGACTTGCCCTCGAAGATCTTCAGGTCGTTGCAGATCCGCGCCGCCTGCCCCTTGCGCTCCAGCAGGTAGTACAGCCCGCGCCGACGGTGGATGTCGTGGTAGGCGAGGTCTATCTGGGCCACCCGCGGATTGGACATGGTCATGTTGTGCTTGCCCCGGTACCGCTCGATGAGCTTGTACTTCATGACCCAGTCGATCTCGGTCTCGATGCGGTCCAGGTCCTCCGCCTCGATCGCGTCCAGCGTCCGGCCCCACAGCTCCAGCACCTGGTCCACCGTGCCGCTGCGGATCCCGCGGCGCTCCGCGAAGTCCACCGCCTTGTCGTAGTACTCCCGCTGGATCTCCAGCGCGGAGGCCTCCCGGCCGCTCGCCAGACGCACCTTGCGCTGGCCCGTGATGTCGTGGCTGACCTCGCGGATCGCCCGGATCGGGTTCTCCAGGGTGAGGTCCCGCATGACCGTGCCCGCCTCGATCATGCGCAGCACCAGGTCGGTGGCGCCGACCTTGAGCAGCATCGTCGTCTCGGACATGTTCGAGTCGCCGACGATCACGTGCAGGCGGCGGTAGCGCTCCGCGTCGGCGTGCGGCTCGTCCCGGGTGTTGATGATCGGCCGGGAACGGGTCGTCGCGGAACTGACGCCCTCCCAGATGTGCTCCGCCCGCTGGCTCACGCAGTAGACCGCGCCCCGCGGGGTCTGCAGCACCTTGCCCGCCCCGCAGATCAGCTGCCGCGTGACGAGGAACGGAATGAGGATGTCCGCCAGGCGGGAGAATTCCCCGTGCCGTGCCACCAGGTAGTTCTCGTGGCAGCCGTAGGAGTTGCCGGCCGAGTCGGTGTTGTTCTTGAAGAGATAGACGTCGCCCGCGATTCCCTCCTCGTGCAGGCGGCGTTCTGCATCGACGAGCAGGCCTTCGAGAATGCGCTCGCCCGCCTTGTCGTGGGTGACCAGTTCGGTCACGTTGTCGCATTCGGGAGTTGCATATTCCGGATGCGAACCCACGTCGAGGTACAGGCGGGCGCCGTTCCGCAGGAAGACATTGCTGCTGCGGCCCCATGACACAACACGGCGGAAGAGGTAGCGCGCCACTTCGTCAGGAGACAGTCGGCGCTGTCCCCTGAACGTGCACGTGACGCCGTACTCGTTCTCCAGCCCGAAAATGCGGCGGTCCATGACTGAACATTACGCCTTCTGCACTGTTCTGAAACCGGGTTCGAGAACGCCGTTTCGATCAATTGGCGGCGACGTGCTCCGAGCAGCCCTCCGGGGCGGCCGCCACGGCGCCCGTCACGGTGCGGGTCCGGCCGGGGACGGCGAGGATCCGCTGAGTGGTCATCAGGACCAGCAGCGCCGCCGCCCCCGCCACGCTCGCCACCCCGAAGCCCATGGCCGTCCCGCCCAGTTCCACCGCCGGACCGGCCGCCGCCGTACCGATGGCCGCGCCCACCCCGAAGAACGTCACCAGCCACGAGAACGCCTCGGTCACCGTGCCCGCCGGGGCGTGCCGGTCCACCACGATGAAGGCGCACGCGATCGCCGGCGCCAGGAACACCCCCGCCAGCGCCGCCAGCGCCGTCATGCCCACCGGGCCCGGCGTCAGCATCAGCGGCAGGTAGCAGACCGCCAGCAGCGCGACCAGCAGCCGCAGCCGGCGCTCCGGCGCGCCGCCCCACTGCCGGGCCCCGTACGCCACGCCGCCGACCAGCGCGCCCAGCCCCAGCGCCGCCATCAGCCAGCCGTACACCGCCTGGTTGCCGTGGTCATCGGCGTACGCGACACCGGCCACGGTGATCGAGCCCAGCGCCGTCCCCACGAAGAAGAACGACCCCAGCAGCGCCAGCAGCCCCGGCGAGCGCAGCGCACCCAGCCAGTGGGCCTCGCGGGGCGCCGAGCGCCACGTCCGCGACGGCTCGCTGACCACCACGGACAGCGCACCGAGCACACCGATCGCATTGAGCACCAGCAGCGCCCCCGCCGGATCCCACAGCGCCACGAACAGCGTCACCAGCAGCGGACCGACCGTGAACATGACCTCCTGCGCCACCGCGTCCATCGCGTACGCGGCGTGCACCCGCTCCTCCTTGCCGCCGAGCACGCCGGGCCACAGCGCCCGCAGGCCGCCCTCCAGCGGCGGGGTGAAGAGCCCGGCCACGACCACGGCGGCGTACGCGGCCACCGCCGAGCCCGTGCCCGCAAAGGCCAGCCACACCATGCCGAGCGCGGAAACCAGCGCCGCGGGCAGCTGGACGCGGGACTGCCCGTACAGGTCGACGGCGCGTCCCAGCAGCGGCTGCCCGACGGCGTTGGCCAGCCCGTAGACGGCCGCGAGGGCGCCCGCGAGGCTGTAGCTGCCGCCCTCGGCGCGCGTGAACAGCACGATGGCGATCGGCGCGGTGGCGTTCGGCAACCGCCCTGTGAGCGTGCCCACCAGCAGCCTCGCGGCGTGCCGGGTCCTGAGCAGCTCCGCGTATCCCGCGGCCATGTGCGCCCCTTTCTGCCCGGACACTACCACCCGGGTAATACGTATAACGTGACTCGTCATACGTACCATGGCCGCAGCTCGGCAGTCCAGACGGCCACCGGCCCGCGGACCCGGCACCCCCGCCCTCCACCGCGATTCCAGGAGCCCCTGTGACGAGACCCACCAGCCGGGACGTCGCCACCGCCGCCGGGGTCTCCCAGGCCACCGTCTCCCTCGTCCTCGGCGACAAATGGCGCGGCCGCGTCTCGGAACGCACCGCCGGCCTGGTCCGCGAAGCCGCGGCCACACTCGGCTACCGACCCAACCTCGCCGCCCGCAACCTCCGGCTCGGCAGCACCCGCACCGCCCTCCTCGTCGTCCCCGCCCTCACCAACGAGTTCTTCGCCCGCGTCTACACCGGAGCCGCCCGCATCGCCTCCGCCCACGGCTTCGGCGTCGTCCTCTACCCCTCCCCCGAGGGCACCGGCCCCGCCCGCGACCCCTTCGCCTCCGCCCGCGCCGCCCTCGACGGAGTCATCGCCTCCTCCATGGCCGCCGGCGCCCTCGACGCCATCGGCGGCACCGAACTCCCCCTCGTCATGCTCGACAGCGACCCCACCGCCGGCCGCGCCGCCGCCCACGTCAACCTCGCCATGGCGGACGGCATGCGCCAGGTCACCCGACACCTCCTGGACCTCGGCCACCGCCGCTTCCTCCACCTCGCCTCGGCCGTCGACTCCTGGACCTTCCACGTCCGCGCCGAAGCCCTCGCCGCCCTCCTGGGCCCCCACGCCCAGTGCCGCACCATCCGGGCCCCGCTCACCGTCACCGACGCCCGCACCACCGTGGAGGCCGCCCTGGCCGCCCCGGGCGAGCGGCCCACCGCCATCGTCTGCGACGACGACATCCTCGCCGCCGGCGCCTGCAAGGCCGCCCGCCGCCTCGGCCTGCGCATCCCCGAGGACCTCTCGATCACCGGCTTCGACGACCTCGCCCTCGCCACCGCCGTCGAACCCGAGCTGACGACCGTACGCCTGCCCGCCGAACGCATCGGCGAGCAGGGCATGACCGCCCTGCTCACCGTCCTGGAGGGCGAGCCCTGGACCGCCCCCGACATCCCCGTCGAACTCGTCGTCCGCGACTCCTCGGGCCCCGCCCCCACACCCTGAACACGGCGAGAGCCCCGGCCGCCCTCTTCGGGCCGGCCGGGGCTCTCGTCCACAGGGACAGCTCCGCTACTCCGCGTCGTCCTCCGCCACCTCGTCGTTCGACACGGCATCCGCCTGGACGTCCGCCGGAACATCCGCCTCCAGCAGCCGCGACAGCTGCCGGCCGCGGATCCGCTTGAACTTGCGCTGCTGCGACCGCGTCCGGTCCAGCACCGCCACCTCCAGCCGCTCGGCCGGAATCGTCTTGTCCGCACCGTTCGCCTGGCTGGACAGCGCCTGCACCGCCAGCTTCAGCGCCTCGGACAGGGTCATCCCGTCCCGGTGCCGCTGATCGAGGAACGTACTGATCTGCTCGGCATTGCCGCCGACCGCGACCGAACCGTGCTCGTCCACGATCGAACCGTCGTGCGGCAAACGGTAGATCTGGTCACCGGCCGCCGTCGCACCGACCTCGGCCACCACCAGCTCCACCTCGTACGGCTTCTCGCCGGCCGAGGAGAAGATGGTGCCGAGCGTCTGCGCATAGACGTTGGCCAGCCCACGGGCCGTCACATCGTCGCGGTCATAGGTGTATCCGCGCAGATCCGCGTACCGCACACCACCGATCCGCAGGTTCTCGTACTCGTTGTACTTGCCGGCGGCCGCGAAGCCGATCCGGTCGTAGATCTCGCTGAACTTGTGCAGCGCACGGGACGGGTTCTCGCCGACGAACACGATGCCGTCGGCGTACTGCAGCACGACGAGGCTGCGGCCGCGGGCGATGCCCTTGCGGGCGTATTCCGCCCGGTCGGCCATGGCCTGCTGGGGTGACACATAGAACGGAGTCGACACCGGTTATCCGTCCCTTTCTTCTGGGCGACGAGACGAGGAGTGGTCAGAGCAGGGCCGCGCGCGGCCCGTCGGGCTGCTCAAGCCGCCGGTCGGTGACCGAGCGGGCGATCGCCTGCGACTCCTCCTCGGTCAGCCTGCGGAAGCCCTCGTCGGTGATGACGGTGACGATCGGGTAGATGTGGCGGTAGAGGTCCGGCCCACCGGTCGCCGAGTCGTCGTCGGCCGCGTCGTAGAGCGCCTGCACGACCAGCGTGGTGGCCTGTTCCTCCGTCAGGTCGGGGCGGTAGAGCTTCTTCATGGAGCCCTTGGCGAAGATGGAACCGGAGCCGGTGGCGGCGAAGCCGTGCTCCTCGGAGCGGCCGCCGGTCACGTCGTAGGAGAAGATCCGGCCCTTCTCCTTGGCCTCGTCGTAGCCCGCGAAGAGCGGGACGACGGCCAGCCCCTGCATCGCCATGCCCAGATTGCTCCGGATCATGGTGGAGAGCCGGTTGGCCTTGCCCTCCAGGGAGAGAGTGGTCCCCTCCACCTTCTCGAAGTGCTCCAGCTCCAGCTGGAACAGCTTGACCATCTCCACGGCCAGACCGGCCGTACCGGCGATCCCGACCGCGGAGTACTCGTCGGCCGGGAACACCTTCTCGATGTCCCGCTGCGCGATCATGTTCCCCATGGTCGCCCGCCGGTCACCGGCGAGCACGACCCCGCCGGGGAAGGTGACGGCGACGATGGTCGTCCCGTGCGGCGCCTCGACGACCCCGTCGGGGAGCTTGCGGTTCCCCGGCAGCATCTCGGGCGCGTGCGCGCCCAGGAAGTCCATGAAGGACGACGACCCCGGCGTCAGGAAGGCTGCCGGTAGACGCCCTGTGCTACGAGTGTTGGGTTCCACAGGTTTCCTTCCACGTAAGCGGCTGCACGCCTTATGACGTCCGGCCGATCCTTGAACTGCCCCAGTGCGGCGTTACAGCTGAAGCACAGTACGCCTCGGACCTTACCCGTCTGATGATCGTGATCCACGTGCTCCGCCGGACCCACTTGGCAGAGCAAGCAAAGCCCGCCTTGGGCAGCGATCATCTCGTCCCGCTCACCCTCGGTGATGCCGTACTTGCGTTTGAAGTAGCTGGCGCGGTTGCGCTGCGCTCTGCACGTACGGCAGTAGCTGGACCACCCATCGGACGTGGTCTTGTTCTGCTCCCACTCCGAGTGAGGCTTGATTTCCTGGCACTGGGGGCACCGCTTGTGGCCGGGCGGTACGGGTATCCTCTCCCGCACCGTCCGACCCTTCGCTTCCTGGCGCGCCTTGTAGTAGGCCGCAGCGCACGACCGGCAATACGACTGTAAGCCGTCGGCTATGGAGCGGTTGCTCGCGTATTCCGTTCGCGGCTTGTTCTGCTTGCATCGCGAGCACCGCTTCGTGACCTCGGACAACTACTCCGCGCCCCCCACCTTCGATTCGAAGGTCAAATGGCCTTACTGGCCACCCTTCTGAACGAACGACCTCACGAAATCCTCAGCATTCTCTTCGAGTACATCGTCAATCTCGTCAAGTACGGAGTCGACGTCGTCGGAGAGCTTCTCCTGGCGCTCCTTGAGGTCGGTCGATTCCTCGACCGCCGCCTCCTCGACCTCCTCGGTCGAGCGCGTCGCCTTCTGCTGTCCGCCGCCGGTGTCCTTGGTCGCCATGTCTACCTCACCCCGCTCGGTTCGCACGCTCACGTCGAGGGACCCCGGGATCGGGATCCCTCAAGATCAGACCCTACGTCGGACCCTACAAGGAGGGTCCGACATTCGTCCCGGCACTTGGACAACGTCCGGGTTCTCTCATGATTCCCGGCCAGGGGGCCTTTCAGCCCCTTCCGGCCCGGAAAGCGTCAGCTCCCGCTCAGTTCCCGCTCAGCACCCGGACCAGGTCCTCCGCCGTGCGGCAGCGGTCCAGGAGCTCCTTGACGTGCTTGCGGGTGCCTCGCAGGGGTTCCAGGGTCGGGACCCGCTGGAGGGAGTCCCGGCCCGGGAGGTCGAAGATCACCGAGTCCCAGGAGGCCGCGGCCACGTCGTCCGCGTACTGCTCCAGGCACCGGCCCCGGAAGTAGGCCCGGGTGTCCTCCGGAGGCTTGCCCTGGGCCCGCTCGACCGCGGGCTCCTCCACCAGCCGCTTCATCTTGCCGCGGGCCACCAGGCGGTTGTAGAGGCCCTTCTCGGGCCGTACGTCCGCGTACTGGAGGTCCACCAGGTGCAGGCGGGCGGCGTCCCAGCCGAGCCCGTCGCGCCTGCGGTAGCCCTCCAGGATCTCCCGCTTCGCGATCCAGTCGAGCTCTCCCGACAGGCTCATCGGGTCGCTCTCCAGCCGGCCGAGCACGTCCTCCCAGCGGGCCAGCACGTCCTTGGTCTGCTCGTCCGCGTCGGAACCGAAACGCTCCTCCACGTACTTCCTGGCCAGCTCGAAGTACTCCATCTGCAGTTGTACCGCGGTCAGCGTGCGCCCGCTGCGCAGCGTGATCAGGTGGTGCAGGTCCGGGTCGTGGGAGACCTGGTGCAGGGTGCGTACGGGCTGGTCGACGGCCAGGTCGACGGTGATGAATTGGTCCTCGATCATGGACAGGACGAGCGCCGTGGTGCCCAGCTTGAGGTACGTGGAGATCTCGGAGAGGTTGGCGTCGCCGATGATCACGTGCAGGCGGCGGTACTTCTCCGCGTCCGAGTGGGGCTCGTCCCGGGTGTTGATGATGGGGCGCTTGAGAGTGGTCTCCAGGCCGACCTCGACCTCGAAGTAGTCCGCGCGCTGGCTGATCTGGAAGCCGTGCTCGCGGCCGTCCTGGCCGATGCCGACCCGGCCGGCGCCGGTGACGACCTGGCGGGAGACGAAGAAGGGGGTCAGGTGCCGCACGATCTCCGAGAAGGGGGTTTCCCGCTTCATCAGGTAGTTCTCGTGCGTGCCGTAGGAGGCGCCCTTGTTGTCGGTGTTGTTCTTGTAGAGGTGGATGGGCTGGGCGCCGGGCAGCTGGGCCGCCCGGACCGCCGCCTCGGCCATGATCCGCTCGCCGGCCTTGTCCCAGAGCACGGCGTCCAGCGGATTGGTGATCTCCGGGGAGCTGTACTCGGGGTGCGCGTGGTCGACGTAGAGCCGTGCGCCGTTCGTGAGGATGACGTTGGCGAGGCCGATGTCCTCGTCGGTCAGCTGGCTGTTGTCGGCGGCCTCGCGGGCGAGGTCGAAGCCGCGGGCGTCCCGCAGCGGATTCTCCTCCTCGAAGTCCCAGCGGGCGCGGCGCGCCCGGTGCATCGCCGCCGCGTAGGCGTTGACGATCTGGGACGAGGTGAGCATGGCATTGGCGTTCGGGTGCCCCGGGACGGAGATCCCGTACTCCGTCTCGATCCCCATTACTCGCCGTACGGTCATGCGGCCCTCCTTGCCCGGCGGCGCTCCCGTTCGGGAGCGGCGCTCAAGTACCGCTGGTGCTCCGGTGCGTGTGCGGTGCCCGTCCCCGCACTGCGCGACCGGCGGTACGGAAGAGCCTAGAACCACTCCGCGCTGGTGGGGAGATCATTTCAGTCATTGACTTCGCCCCGTCACCGGCTGAAAAGCGGTCGGTAAAGCAGTCGGCTGCGGGTGCCCGGTCAGGGCACCCGCAGCCGCCCTTTTCGATCAGAGGTACTGACCGGTGTTTGCCACCGTGTCGATGGAGCGTCCGGTGTCCGCGCCCTGCTTTCCGGTGACGAGGGTGCGGATGAATACGATCCGCTCGCCCTTCTTTCCGGAGATCCGGGCCCAGTCGTCCGGGTTGGTGGTGTTGGGCAGGTCCTCGTTCTCCTTGAACTCGTCCACGCACGCCTGGAGGAGGTGGGAGACCCGCAGACCCTTCTGGTTGTGTTCGAGGAAGGCCTTGATGGCCATCTTCTTGGCCCGGTCGACGATGTTCTGGATCATCGCGCCCGAGTTGAAGTCCTTGAAGTAGAGGACTTCCTTGTCGCCGTTGGCGTACGTGACCTCAAGGAAGCGGTTCTCCTCGGTTTCGGCGTACATCTGCTCGACGACGGTCTGGATCATGCTGTGCACGGCGACCTCGGGCGAGCCCGCGTGCTCGGAGAGGTCGTCGCTGTGGAGCGGCAGCGAGGCCTTGAGGTACTTCGCGAAGATGTCCTTCGCGGCCTCGGCGTCCGGGCGCTCGATCTTGATCTTCACGTCGAGGCGTCCGGGCCGCAGGATGGCCGGGTCGATCATGTCCTCGCGGTTGGAGGCGCCGATGACGATGACGTTCTCCAGGCCCTCCACGCCGTCGATCTCGGCGAGCAGCTGCGGGACGATGGTGTTCTCCACGTCCGAGCTGACGCCGGAGCCGCGGGTGCGGAAGAGGGACTCCATCTCGTCGAAGAAGACGATGACGGGGGTGCCCTCGCTCGCCTTCTCACGGGCACGCTGGAAGACGAGGCGGATGTGCCGCTCGGTCTCGCCGACGTACTTGTTGAGGAGTTCGGGGCCCTTGATGTTCAGGAAGTACGACTTCCCCGCGGCCTGGCCGGTCACCTCGGCGACCTTCTTGGCAAGGGAGTTGGCCACCGCCTTGGCGATGAGCGTCTTGCCGCAGCCGGGCGGGCCGTAGAGCAGGATGCCCTTGGGCGGCCGCAGTTCGTGTTCCTTGAACAGGTCGGGGTAGAGGTACGGGAGCTCGACCGCGTCGCGGATCAGCTCGATCTGGTCGCCCAGGCCGCCGATCTTGTCGTAGTCGATGTCGGGGACCTCTTCGAGGACGAGGTCCTCGACCTCGCTCTTGGGGACGACCTCGTAGACGTAGCCGGAGCGGGGTTCGAGCAGCAGGGCGTCGCCGGCGCGGATGGTGATGTCCAGCAGCGGCTCGGCGAGCCTCACCACCCTCTCTTCGTCGGTGTGCCCGATGACCAGGGCGCGCTCGCCGTCCTCAAGGATCTCCTTGAGGGTGACGATGTCCCCGGCCCGCTCGAATTCCATGGCCTCGACCACGTTGAGGGCCTCGTTGAGCATGACCTCCTGGCCGCGCCGGAGCTCTTCCGGGTCGACGCTGGGGCTGACGTTCACGCGGAGCTTGCGGCCCCCCGTGAAGATGTCGACGGTGCCGTCCTCGTTCGCCTGCAGGAAGACACCGAAGCCGGCCGGGGGCTGCGCGAGCCGGTCGACTTCCTCCTTGAGGGCGACGATCTGGTCGCGGGCCTCACGGAGCGTATTTGCCAGTCGCTCGTTTTGCGCGGAGACGCCGGCCAGGTTTGTCTGGAGCTCGACGATCCGCTCTTCGAGAATCCTCGTGTGTCGCGGAGAGTCGGCGAGCTTACGTCGCAGGACGGCGATTTCCTGCTCTAGGTAGGCAACCTGACCGGCGGGGTCCTCAGACCCTCGCCCCGGCCGGATGCCGCGGTTGATGTCGTCGTCGTGGGCTGCCACGGTCCTCACCTCCTCCAAGGGGAGCTGGACGCTTCCTGACCCTACCTGGGCTGGTGGTGATTGAAACCCCTAGATCACAAAGACGGTAGAGGTGTGTCCGATCTTCACCCTTGCGTACTCCCTCACGCCAAGGAAATACCCACCCATCAACATCTGAAAGCGGCCGGTTGTAAGGTCGAAGTGTTCAACACCCGTCACGGCTCGCGCGACTTGCCGTCGGCGGATGACGAGAACTGATCACTGAGCGCAGGGAACGGCAGGAGATATGACCGTGCAGCAGGAGGCTCCCACGGGTGGCGCCGGGCAGGCCGCAGAGCCGCTTGAGGTCTGGATCGATCAGGACCTGTGCACCGGCGACGGGATCTGCGTGCAGTACGCGCCCGAGGTGTTCGAGCTGGACATCGACGGTCTGGCCTATGTGAAGAGCCCCGACGACGAGCTGCTGATGGAGGCGGGGGCGACCACTCCGGTTCCGCTGACGCTGCTGCAGGACGTGGTGGACTCGGCCAAGGAATGCCCCGGGGACTGCATCCACGTAAGGCGGGTTTCGGACAGGGTCGAGGTCTACGGTCCCGACGCCGAGTGACGGTTCAAACACTCCTGGCGGCGGAATCCGTCAGCTCCTGGCGGAATTTTCCGCCGCTCCAGCGCCACTTGGCGAGCTGTTTGAGGTCGGGGCTGTAGCGGGGCACCTGGGGTGAGGAGTACCCGAGGAGGCCGGCCGTGACCGCGCCGTCGCGCACGGTGAGGTCGGTCACGGTCTGCCTGCGGCCGGCCTCCAGCAGGGTGGCGACGATCCTCGGCCGGGCGCCCGGGGTCTTGTCCTGGGCGAGTACGTAGAGGGCGTGGGGCGGGGTCCCGGATCCGGCGTCGCAGCGGACGGCGGCCACGGTCTCGGGGCGGCCGTCGCCGTCGAGGTCGCCCTGGGCGGTGGCCGTCACGGCCACGGGGGCGCCCTTGCAGTCGAGGGGGTACGTGACCCCGGCGGCGTCGGGAACGGGGGCCTGCGGGCCGCTCACGGCCTCGGCCTCGGGAGCTCCGGAGGGACCGGCCGACGGCGCGGCGGCCGGGGCGGTGGCCGCCGCTTGCGGCTGGAGGAGTCCCGCGCCGGCGATGACGGCGGCCACGGCGCACGCCGTGGCGAGCCAGTGGACGGGCCGGGCGCTGCTGTGCGCCGGGTTTTCCCATGCGGCTGCCGGCTCGGCGGGGCTGTTCGGCACGCGGGGGTCTCCTGTGCGAGCGGTGACGGGGAGCCAGCATCGTGCCACATGTCACACCGGGGCGGAACGCCCGGGTCCGCGCGGGTCGGGGCCGGTACCGGGAACAACGAAAAGGCGCTGCGGCGCAGTTCCCGTCGGACGGGGGGAACTGCGCCGCAGCGCCGTGGTGTTGGGTGTCCGGCCGGGCCGGGTTGCCGCGGTCGCCGGAGCTACCGCTGGGAGGTACCCCCGCCGGACTGGCTGCCGGGGCCCTCGTAGTCCTCGCCGTAGGCGCCCTTGGCGGGGCGGCGGCGGCGCATCGGGGGCTCGACGCCGTCGGCGAGGCGGCGGGCGGTGACGAGGAAGCCGGTGTGTCCGATCATCCGGTGGTCGGGGCGGACGGCCAGGCCCTCGACGTGCCAGTTGCGGATCATCGATTCCCAGGGCTGCGGTTCGGCGTAGCAGCCGAATTCGCGGATGGATTCGACGGTACGGGCGAGCTGGGTGGTGGTGGCCACGTAGCAGCAGAGGATGCCGCCGGGGACCAGCGCCTTGGAGACGGCGTCCAGGCACTCCCAGGGGGCGAGCATGTCGAGGATCACGCGGTCGACGTCGGTGTCGGACAGGTTGTCCTGGAGGTCGCCGACGGTCAGCTGCCACGCGGGGTGGGGGCCGCCGAAGTAGCGCTCGACGTTGGCGGTGGCGATTTCGGCGAAGTCCGCGCGGCGCTCGTAGCTGTGGAGCATGCCCTGGTCGCCGATGGCGCGCAGCAGGAAGCTGCTCAGCGAGCCGGAGCCCACGCCCGCCTCCACGACGCGGGCGCCGGGGAAGATGTCGGCGAAGGCCAGGATCTGGCCCGCGTCCTTGGGGTAGACCACGGCGGCGCCGCGGGGCATGGACAGGACATAGTCGGGGAGCAGGGGACGCAGCGCGAGGTAGGCGACGTTGCCCGTCGTACGGACAACACTGCCCTCGGGGGCGCCGATCAGCTCGTCGTGCGGGAAGGAACCCTTGTGGGTGTGGAAATTCTTCCCGGCTTCGAGCGTGAACGTGTAGTGGCGGCCCTTGGGGTCGGTGAGCTGAACCTGGTCCCCGACCTCGAAGGGCCCGCGTCGGCGGGCGGCACCGGTCGGTTCGGACATGTGACCAGTGTATTGGCTTCAGGACTGGGGCCGCGCCATGGCCTTCACGAAGGCCTTCTCCACGTCCAGGGTGGACAGGACGCCGTAGATCTCGCCGCCGGGTTCGACGACGAGGTATTCGGTGGCGGGGGTGGCGCGCAGGTGGTCGAGGAGGTCTTCGCCGGTGAGCTCTGCGGAAACCTTCATGCCGTCGGTGAGGTCCTGCGCGAGGGTGCTGACGGCGACCCAGGGGCGGCGGTGTTCGGGCACGGACGCGATGGCGCTCTCGCGGACGATCGCGGTGGGTTCACCCTGGCCGTCGACGACGACGAGGGCGCGGGCGCCGTGGGCGTTGGCGCGGCGCAGGGCTTCGGAGAGCGGGGTGGCGTTCTCGACGGGGACGGCGCGGCGGGTGAGGGCGCGGGCGCGCAGTTCGGGGAGGTGTTCGCGCAGCCGGGCCATGCGCAGGCTGTTGCCGGCGCCGGTCCAGATGATGGCGGCGAGGATCGCGGCGAGGAGGGCGTCCATGACGGTGTTCATTCCGCCGACGTCGTCGGGGCGGCCGCCGGTGAGCCCGGTGTGGGTGAGGACGGGCAGGCCGAGGAGGACGGCGACGGCGAGGGCTCGGCCGACCCAGGCGGCGGCGACGGTCCCGGTCATGGGCCTGCCGGTGATGCCCCAGATGACGGCGCGGAGCATGCGTCCGCCATCGAGGGGGAGGCCGGGGAGCAGGTTGAAGGCGGCGACGAGCAGGTTGGAGATCATCAGGCCGGCGAGGAGGACGCCGGGGACGGTGGCGGGGTCGACGGCGAACATGGCGAGGTAGAAGGCGCCCGCGAGGACGAGGGAGAGCAGGGGGCCGACGAAGGCGAGGACGAATTCGCGGCCGGGGGTCTCGGATTCCTTCTCGATCTCGGAGACCCCGCCGAAGAACTGGAGCTGGATGCGGCGCACGGGCAGTTTGAAGCGGAGCGCGGCGACGGTGTGCGCGAGTTCGTGGACGAGCACGGAGGCGTAGAAGGCGACGGCGAAGAAGAGCGAGACCAGGTAGCGGGCGAGGCCGAGGTCGGGCAGGACCCGGTCGAGCTGGTCTCCGAAGACCCAGGTGATGAGGGCGGCGACGAGGAACCAGCTGGGCGAGACGTACACGGGGACGCCGAAGGGGCGGCCCATGAGGAGTCCGCCGCCCGGGCCGGAGCGCTGGTCGGGGCGCTCGCCGGATTCGTCGGTGTCTGCCACGGCTGTCCTTCGTTCGGTGCTGTCCGGCGGGTTGGTTTCGTCGGTGCTTTCAGTGTGGTGCAGGTGCACGGTCGGTGCGGGGTGCGGGGTGCGCGGTAGCGGGGTGTGATGCTCCGATCATGCAGTGCGAGGGTGCCCGCCGTCGATGGTATGCGCGTGCTGTCGGTGGCGGGTCGTAGGGTTTTGTCTCATGACGACGATGCCCGATGCCGGTGCGGATGATTCAGCGCCGGTCGCTCCGCCTGCCTCGCTCTCCCCTTCGCGGGCGAGCGATTTCATGCAGTGCCCGCTGCTGTACCGGTTCCGGGTGATCGACAGGCTGCCGGAGAAGCCGAGTGCGGCGGCGACGCGGGGCACGCTGGTGCACGCGGTGCTGGAGCGGTTGTTCGACCACCCGGCGGTGGAGCGGACGGCTCCGCGGGCGAAGGCGCTGATCCCGGGGCAGTGGGACCGGCTGCTGGAGTCGCGGCCGGAGCTGGCGGAGCTGTTCCCGGCGGGGGACGGGGGCGAGGGCCTGGCGCGCTGGCTGACGGAGGCCGAGGCGCTGGTGGAGCGCTGGTTCACGCTGGAGGACCCGACGCGGCTGGAGCCGGTGGAGCGGGAGTTCTTCGTGGAGGCGGAGCTGGAGTCGGGGCTGCGGCTGCGCGGGATCATCGACCGGGTGGACGTGGCGCCGACGGGCGAGGTGCGCATCGTCGACTACAAGACGGGCAAGGCGCCGCGGCCGGAGTACGCCGAGGGCGCGCTGTTCCAGATGAAGTTCTACGCGCTGGTGGTGTGGCGGTTGAAGCAGGTGGTGCCGCGGCGGCTGCAGCTGGTGTATCTGGGCAGCGGTGACGTGCTGACGTACGACCCGGTGATCGCGGACCTGGAGCGGGTGGAGCGCAAGCTGCTGGCGCTGTGGGAGGCGATCGAGGAGGCCACGGCGACGGGTGAGTGGCGGCCGCGGCCGACGAAGTTGTGCGGGTGGTGCGACCACCGGGCGGTGTGTCCGGAGTTCGGCGGTACTCCCCCGGCCTATCCGCTGGTGATCTCCCCCCGCCGGGGCGGGGAGGTGCCGGCGCCGCAGCCCGCAGCCGGGGGTGCGGGGGCGGCACCGGCGGAGTCCTGATCATCGGGCCAGGGCAGAATGGGCGGCGTCCGTCGATGCCGCCGTACGAATACGAGGTACCCCCCGTGGCGATCCGCGTCCTCCTGGTCGACGACCAGCCGCTGCTGCGCACCGGTTTCCGGATGATCCTGGAGGCCGAACAGGACCTCGCGGTGGTCGGTGAGGCCGGGGACGGTCTGCAGGCCCTGGAGCAGGTGCGGGCGTTGCAGCCCGATGTGGTGCTGATGGACATCCGTATGCCGCGGATGGACGGGGTGGAGGCGACCCGGCAGATCACGGGGCCGGGGCGGGACGGGCCGGCGAAGGTGCTGGTGCTGACCACCTTCGACCTGGACGAGTACGTGGTGGAGGCGCTGCGCGCGGGCGCGAGCGGGTTCCTGCTGAAGGACGCGCCGGCCAATGAGCTGGTGCAGGCGATCCGGGTGGTGGCCGGGGGCGAGGCGATGCTCGCGCCGAGCATCACGCGGCGGCTGCTGGACAAGTACGCGGGCCACCTGCCGTCCGGCGAGGAGAGCGTCCCGGACACGCTGGGCACGCTGACCGAGCGGGAGGTCGAGGTGCTGAAGCTGGTGGCGCGCGGCCTGTCGAACGCGGAGATCGCGGCGGACCTGTTCGTGAGCGAGACCACGGTGAAGACCCACGTGGGGCACGTGCTGACGAAGCTGGGCCTGCGCGACCGGGTCCAGGCGGCGGTGTACGCGTACGAGAGCGGGCTGGTCCGCCCGGGCGCCGGACAGTAGCCCCTGGAGCAGGAAACGGGCCGGCAGCCGCTGCACGCGGCGGCCGGCCCGTTCCCGTCCGGGCTGCCGTCAGCCCTTGCTGATCTCCCAGAAGCGGAAGACGGTGGAGGCGTCCAGCGACCACTGCAGGCCCGTCACGTTCTGGCGGGTGACCGCGTACTGCTTGCCCTGCCAGAGCGGCAGGATCGGGATCTCCTCGGCGACGATGTCCTGGAGGCGGCTGTAGTCGGTGCCGGCGGCGGTGCGGTCGGACTTCGCGGAGGTCGACGGGATGATGGTCCCGGTGATCTCCTTGTTGTCGTAGTTGTTGTGCAGGACGTTGTCCGGCCCGAAGAAGGGCTGCGTGAAGTTGTCGGCGTCCGGGTAGTCGGGCACCCAGCCCTTCACGTAGACGCCGTACTTGCCGTCCTGGATGTCCTTCTCGTACTGCTCGAACTCGACGGACTTGACGTCGGCCTCGAAGAGTCCGCTGTCGTTGAGCTGCTTGGCGATGAGCTGGAATTCCTGGTCCGTGGACGGGCCGTAGCGGGTGGGCGTGGAGTACAGGGTGATCTTCACCTTGTCCTTGATGCCCGCCGCGCGCAGGACGGCCTCGGCCTTCTTCGGCTGGGGGGTGCCGCCGTAGCGGTCGAAGAAGGGGGTGGTGTGCGAGCCGATGCCGGCGGGGACGATCGAGTACAGCGAGACGGCGGTGCCGTCGTAGACGTCCTTGACGAGGGCTTCGCGGTCCACGAGGTAGGCGATGGCCTTGCGGACGGGGAGCTTGCCGGCGACCGGGTCGTTCATGTTGAAGACCATGTGCTCGACTTCGGCGCCGGTGCCCTGGACGACCTCGACCTTGTTGTTGCCGGTCTTGGTGGAGGACAGGCTCGCGATGTCCTTGGCGGCCAGGCCGCGGAAGGCGAAGTCGACGTCGCCGCTTTCGAGGACCCGCTTGAGGGCGGCCTGGTCCTCGTTGAAGAACTTGAGGGTGACGCCGGTGTTCTTCGCCTTGGCCTTGCCGCTGTAGGAGTCGTTGACGGAGAAGGAGGCGCTCTTCTCGTTGATCGAGTCCAGCTTGTAGACGCCGGAGCCGATGGCCTTGCCGTCGGTGCGGAGCTTGTCGGCGGGGTACTCGGCGTGGTCGACGATGGAGCCCGCGCCCGATGCGATCTTGCTGGGGAAGGTCGCGTCGGACGCCTTGAGGCGGAAGACCACCGTCTTGTCGTCGGGCGTGTCGATGCCGGCGATCGAGGAGAGCATCACGGCCGGGCCGTTCGCATCGTTGATCTTCAGCGTGCGCTCGAAGGAGAACTTGACGTCCTTGGCGGTGAGCTCGTGGCCGTTGCTGAACTTCAGGCCGGTGCGCAGGGTGCACCGGTAGACCCTGCTGTCGTTGCCCTCGAAGTTGCAGGCCTGCGCGGCGTCGGGCTCCGGGGTGGTGCCGCCCTTGGGGAAGCTCAGCAGGGACTGGAAGACGTTGTTGAAGAGCAGCCAGGAGCCCGGGTCGTAACCCGAGGCGGGGTCGGTGGACTTCACCTTGTCGGATATTCCCATGACCACGCCCTTGCCGCCGCCGGCGGTCTGGCCTTCGGTCGAACCGCAACCGCTGAGCAGCGCGGCGGCGGTGGCTGCGCCGAGCGGGGCTGCCAACCACTGGTTACGTCTCATCACGCGAACGTCCTTCACAGTCGAACTGTTTCGTTGCGCCGGCCTGCGACATCCGCCGCCGGGTGCTGCCGGTACTGCCGGTACTGCCGGTACTGCCGTTCTCAGCCGCTGACGCCCCGGCCGAGTTCCCACAGCTGGAGGTCGGAGATGGCGTTGACCGACCACTCCACTCCGGTGATCCCGTCGCGTGCGGCGACGTACTGCTTGCCCTGCCACAGGGGCAGGACGGGCACGTCCTCGGCGACGATGTCCTGCATCTCCGCGATCGCGGGGCCGGCGACGGTGCGGTCGACCGCCCGCCGGGAATCGGGGATGAGCTTGGTGCGCACCGCGCTGTTGGCGTACGGCGTGCCCAGGAAGTTGTCCTGCTCCAGGAACGGGGCGAGGAAGTTGTCGGCGTCCGGGTAGTCGGGGAACCAGCCGAGCCCGTAGGCGGCGTAGTCGCCCTTCTTCTGCGCGGGCCGGAACTGGCTCCATTCCGAGCCCTGGACGGTGATGTCGAACAGCTGGGTGGAGTTCAGCTGGTTCTTCAGGGTCTCGAACTCGGCGGCCGTGCCGTCGCCGTAGTGGTCCGTGGTGTAGTTCAGCGTCAGCTTGACGGGGGTCTTGATCCCGGCGTCCTTCAACAGGCTCGCGGCCTTGGCGGTGTTGCCGTCGCCGTACTTGTTGAAGAAGGAGTTGACGTGCCCGGTCACCGTGGTGGGGACCAGCGAGTACAGCGGCTGCGCGGCCTTCCCGTAGACCTTCGTGATGATCGCGTCGCGGTCGACGGCGGCGGCGAGGGCCTGGCGTACGGCCTTGTCCTTGACCGCGGGGGCCTCGGTGTTGAAGCCGAGGTAGCGGATCTCCAGGCCGGGCATGGGCACGAGCTTGACGCCCTTGGGCGGCTTGGCGGAGAACTCGCCGACCTGCGCGGGCGACAGGGTGCGGGAGACCATGTCGACGGAGCCGTGGGTGAGGGCCCTGCCCATGGCCGCCGAGTCGGTGAAGGTGCGCAGTTCGACCTTGTCGTTCTGCAGCTTGATGTCGCCCTTGTAGTTCGGGTTCTTGGTGAAGACGGCCCGCACGAGGTGGTCGTCCTTGACCTCGGCCTTCATCGTGTAGGGGCCGGAGCCGTCGACGGAGAAGCCGTCGCGGAGCTTCTTGGCCTCGTAGTTCTTCTCGCTGACGATGCCGGCCGCGGGCGTGGACAGCTTGAACGGGAAGGTCGCGTCCGCGCTCTTCAGGTGGAAGACGACGGTGTCGGCGCTCTTGGCCTCGACGGTGTCGATGGTGGAGAGCAGCGAGGAGGGGCCGTTCTCGTCCTTGATGGCGAGGACCCGCTCGATGGAGAACTTGACGTCCTTGGCGGTGAGCGGGGTGCCGTCGGCGAACTTCAGGCCGGGCCGCAGGGTGCAGCGGTAGCTCTCGTTGCCGGTGTCGGTGAAGCGGCAGTCGGAGGCTGCCTCGGGGACGGGCTGGCCGCCGCCGCGGGGGGTGCGCATCAGCGTCTGGACGGTCTGCCGCAGGACGTTCCAGGCGCCGGCGTCGTAGGCGTAGGCCGGGTCGAACGGGGCGGGAGCGTAATCGGCGGCCTCGAACCGGTCGGTGGTGCCGACGACGATCGCTCCGGAGCCCGCTCCCCCACCGGTCGTGCTGCCGCAGGCGGTCAGCGCGGGGGTGAGCAGTCCGGCCGCGGCCGTCAGCACCAGGGTCTTGCGGTTCATGCTGGAAGTACTCCCTCGACCGGCACTTGTTTCAAAGCGGCGTAGAGGGCACATCGCGGCGGTCGCCCGTTCAGGGCGGAACGATCGGGCCGGTGTTGTGACGATCGGTCCACGCCGTCCCGGCACAGGGGTGTGCGCCGGGGCCGGCTGCGGTGCGGCGCAGTGCCCGCGTCGACATTAGTGGCCTGTGACGGGATGGCTTGAACTGGCAGGACTTGGGGTGTAATCGCACGGTGATGGGTGCGGACTGGCTGTCCATGTGAGGGACGCCGCAGATGCGGTCAGGAGCTGATCAATCCGGACACATGGGAAGGCCTTCGAGCCCCCGGACAGGCGTGTCGGGATCCAGACGCGTGACAAAGGTCACCCGGCGCGATCGCCAGGGAAAGGATGGAATTTCAGCCTCCGGGCCACGGAACGGAAGATCCTTCCGCGGGACGCCGCCCGTGCGGCGTTCCATTCGGCACGCAGCGTGTGCACTCAGTTCAGCGGAGTGATGAGCGAGCGCAGGAACGGCAGGTCCACGTCCTCCAGGGAGCGCACGACGGTACGTCCGGGGGCCGGGGCGATCAGACCCACCGAGGGGACGGCCACGACCCGGCAGCCGGCGGCCTCCGCGGACGCCACCCCGGTGGCGGTGTCCTCGATGACGGCGCAGCGCGAGGGGTGCGCGCCGAGGGTGCGGGCGGCCAGCAGGTACGGGTCGGGGTGCGGCTTGGTGCGGGGCACCTCGTCCCCGGCCACCGTCAGGGTGAACCGGTCGGGGCCGAGGGCCTGGAGGACCCGGTCGATGACGCGCCGGTGCGAGGCGGACACCAGGGCGGTGGGCACGTTGTGCCGGGCCAGCTCGGCCAGCAGCCGTTCGGCGCCCGGCATCATCGGCACCTGCTCCGCGATCCGGGCCTCGAAGCGCTCGTTGAGCAGCACGCTCAGCTCAGCGAGGGTGATGGCCGCGCCCGTGGCCTCGATGAGGAAGCCGGCGCTGCGGGTCATGGGGCCGCCGACGACCACGTCCCGCCAGGCCTCGTCGAGGCGGTGGCCGAGCTCCTCGAAGATGGAGACCTCGACGTCCCACCAGAAGCCCTCGGTGTCGACGAGGGTGCCGTCCATGTCCAGCAGCACCGCCTGCAGGGCATGCCCGTCGGCCGTGCGGGTGACGGACGCGGGAACGGTGCTGGTCATGCGGCACACCTCTTTCAGGGGACGAGAAGGCCGGTCGCCTCTCCCCATGGGCATCCCCCGGGAGACAGGCGACCGGCCTGTATGGGACCGACAAGTGTACGTCGGTCTGCGTCAGCGTGCGTTGAAATACTTCGCTTCGGGGTGGTGAATCACGATCGCGTCGGTGGACTGCTCCGGGTGGAGCTGGAACTCCTCGGAGAGGTGGACCCCGATCCGCTCGGGCCGGAGCAGGTCGGCGATCTTGGCGCGGTCCTCCAGGTCCGGGCAGGCGCCGTAGCCCAGCGAGAAGCGCGCGCCCCGGTACTTGAGCGCGAACATGTCCTCCACCTGGGCCGGGTCCTCACCGCCGAAGCCGAGCTCGGCGCGGACGCGGGCGTGCCAGTACTCGGCCAGGGCCTCGGCCAGCTGGACGGACAGGCCGTGCAGCTCCAGGTACTCGCGGTAGGAGTCGGACTCGAACAGCTTGGCGGTGGCCTCGCCGATCTTGGAGCCGACGGTGACCACCTGGAGGCCGACCACGTCGGTCTCGCCGGACTCCTCGGGACGGAAGAAGTCCGCGAGGCACAGGCGCCGGCCGCGGCGCTGGCGCGGGAAGGTGAAGCGGGTCCGCTCGTTGCCCTGCTCGTCGAGGATGATCAGGTCGTCGCCCTTGGACACGCAGGGGAAGTAGCCGTAGACCACGGCCGCTTCGAGCAGGTTCTCGGTGTGCAGCTTGTCCAGGAGCCCGCGCAGCCGCGGCCGGCCCTCGGTCTCGACCAGCTCCTCGTACGTGGCTCCGCCCGCGCGCGCCTGCTTCAGACCCCACTGCCCCTTGAACAGCGCGCCCTCGTCGAGCCAGGAGGCGTAGTCCTTGAGCGGGATGCCCTTGACGACGCGGGTGTCCCAGAACGGCGGGGCCGGGACCGGGTTGTCGGTGGCCACGTCGGAGCGGGCGCCCGGCTCCTCGGGCTCCTCCACCTGGAGCAGCGGAGTGTCCCGCTTGGCGACTCGGCGCTGCTTGAGCTCGGGCAGGGTGGCGCCCGGCACGCCGCGCTTGACGGCGATCAGGGCGTCCATGAGGCGGAGGCCTTCGAAGGCGTCGCGGGCGTAGCGGACCTCGCCCTCGTAGATCTCGTGGAGGTCCTGTTCGACGTAGGCGCGGGTCAGCGCGGCGCCGCCGAGGATGACCGGGTAGTCGGCGGCCAGCTTGCGCTGGTTGAGCTCCTCCAGGTTCTCCTTCATGATCACCGTGGACTTCACCAGCAG